>JAHRWT010000007.1 GCA_019105045.1 Sterolibacterium sp. | reverse complement strand
TGGCCGGTGATGATGATGACGGGCAGCTGGCAGCCACGTGACTGCAATTCCTTCTGCAGGCGCAGCCCGTCCATGCCCGGCATACGGATATCGACGATCAGGCAGCCCTGCCAGTCGGCCTGCAGGGCGCCCAGCAGGCTGGCGGCATCGGCAAAGACGGTGGTGCGATAACCGCGCAGACTGAGCAGCAGACTGAGCGAATCACGCACGGCGGCATCGTCATCGACAATGAAAACGGTATTGTTCATGAAGGTTCTTTCTTTTCCATGCGGCGCGTGGTTATTCGATCGGCAGCACCAGCTGGAAGCGGCCATGTTCGGCGAGGATGGCCGTCAGGCTGCCGCCGTGAGCTTCGGCAATGGTGCGGCTGATCGCCAGGCCCAGTCCCAGGCCGCTGGATTTGGTGGAAGCAAACGGTTCGAACAGTTGGTCGGCGATGATGCCGGAAATGCCCGGCCCGCTGTCCGTGATTTCAATGACGACCCGGTTGCCGTTTTCAATGTGCGCTTCCAGGTTGACCCGGCCAGGCGCATAAGCCGGTTCGGCCACCGCTTCGCAGGCGTTGGCCAGCAGATTGCGCAGTACCACGCCCAGCTGCAGGCGATCGCCATGTATGGTGGCGGCGGGAATTTTTCCCACGCTGAAGATCATGCCGCTGGCAGCCGCCTTTTCGCAAAAGGGCGCAGCAACCGGCTCGATCAGGCTGGCCAGGGAAAACTGTTCCAGTTTGGTGGCGCCGGTGCGGAAAAAATCCCGCAGGCGACGCATGACCAGGGCGGCGCGATCAGCTTCGCCAATCATGCGATGAATGACTTCGTGCAATTGCTGTTCGCTGCCTTTTTGCTGCAGCAGCTGTTGGCAGGCCGAGCCATAGGCGGCCAGCGCGGTGAGTGGCTGATTGAGTTCATGGGCCAGCGCGCCGGCCATTTCACCGGCTGCGGCCAGCCGCAGGGAGTGGCGCAGCTCGCTGGTGGCACGGCGCTGTTCATCGACACTGGCACCGATCAGAAAGCCGACCAGGGCCAGCAGAAAAGTGCGTATCTGCAATTCAAACAAAGTGATGTCGGCTGTCTGCTGCTGTAGCCAGCCACCAAACAGCAAGCCGATCTGCAACAGGGCGATGCAGAAGACTGCGCCGGATAGTCCCTGGCGCGAGGCAGCCCAGACAACCGGCAGAAACAGCGCGTAAAAATAGCGATAGTTGGCCTGGGCGCCAGGAACAAAGGCGATCCACAGCACCAGCAACGTGAAAGCGACATAGGCCACTGTCTCGCCACGCAGCAGCGTCTTGCGGAAAAGCAGTCGGTGCGGCGCGTCCTGCAGCCACCACAGCACCGGCAAGGCAACGAAAATGCCAACGCTATCACCGATCCAGAATTCGGTCAGTGCCTGGCTCCATTCATCCGCCCTCAGCAGGCCGACCAGCAGCAGCTGGGAGATGAACAGCAGACTGCTGACCAATGAGCCGCCGACGACAATCAAGGTCCACACCAGCAGGCCATGCCGGTCGGCAAACAGGCCATTTTCCGGAAAATGATGTTTGAGCAGGGTCGCGATGCCGCCATAGCTCAGGGTCAGTACCAGACTCAGCCAGAGCGTGACGGGCAGGCTGCCCGGCGCACCGCGCACGAGAAGTTCGCTGCTGGTGATGGCGACGAACAGGACAGGCAGGGCGCGTGAGTCATGTCGCACGAGATACAGCAGTCCCAGCGCGGGCGCCGGGTTCCACAAGGTGACGTTGAGATGGCGCAAGGGCGAGATATAGCTGGCCCAGTCGAGCAGCACATAGAGCAGCACGAAGGCCAGACTCCAGGCCAGCGACCGGAGCAGGGATGGCGACAGATCGGAATGCGGTGTCATCCGCGTATTTTCACCCATCACGGACAGCATGACATACCGATGCCACGTAAGTGATTCCCTGATGCGGCGGCGCAGGCCAAGTGTCTGCGCGGGGTGCAAGGCGCCTGGCCCGCCGTCCGCCCTTACGGGCGTGCCCGAATTTTCAGCGGCGACGACATTCACTATCATGGACAGTCATGAAACTGGCAAGCCATTCTGTGGCAACTTCCGCTTTCTGGCCGGCGCAGCCTGTCGGCGTGGCGAGATCTGCAAGTCCGTTGCAGGACGGTGCGGGGTTGCAGAAATTGCTGATTCCGGTGAAGAACGGCAACGATGCCCACCGGGCGATTGCCTATGCCATCCGCCGGCGCGCGACAGGCGAGCGGATCGCTGTCTGTCTGCTGCATGTCGAGGAGCGTGGGCGTGCCGGGCAGACGCATGGCGAGATGCTCGATCATGGCTTTGCGGAAACTGCCCGCGCTGTCCATCACCGGCCTTTCGACAAGGCGTTGCGTCTGCTGCTTGGACTGGATATCGATGTGGTGGCCTATATCCGCAAAGGTGCAGTGGCTTTTGCCATTCTTGATGCAGCAGAAGAACTGGATTGTCAGGAAATCGTGATGCCAGCGCCCCATGCGGGGCTGTTCCGCTGGTGGTCGCGCAATGTGGTCGATACCCTGCGCGCCCGCCAGCGCGCCGCACGGGTGGTGGCCGTCAGTAAGGATGGCACGGTGCTCTCGCCTTAAGAGAGCATGGTTGTCTGGTTGGTGAAGCAAGCGAGTTGGGGCGGACGTGGGCAACCCGTCCGCCCGTTTTTTTCCCGCTGCGGTGCGGATGAGTGCAGTTGATTGCTTGCATCGATCACCGCCCACTTTGCCTGTGTGCCGAATCAACAATGCAGTGGAGGTAAAACATGAATGTCGGACTGATCGGTTTCGGCAAGACCGGCCGGGCGGTTGCCAGCGTTCTGCTTGAAGCGGAAGCGGTGAATCTGAGCTGGGTATTGCGGCGTTCGACGGCCATGGAGCAGCGCTCGGTGGCCGAGTTTCTGGATATCGACAGCGATTCGGCGGCGGTCATCATGTCGATGGAAAGTCATACGGTCAAGGAGTTGCTGGATACGTATCCGGTGGATGTCATCGTCGATTTTTCATCGATCGACGGCATCACCCATTACGGCAATGAAGCGGCCCGGCGAGGTATCACCATCATCACGGCGGTTTCGCAATATCCCAAAGAGATGATCGGCTGGATCACCAAGCTGGCCAGGCGAACCAAGGTGATTCATTCGCCGAACATCACGCTGGGCATCAATTTTCTGATGATCGCTGCCAAGGTGCTGAAAAACATTGCCCCTGGAACGGACATAGAAATCATCGAGGAACACTTCAAGGACAAGCCGGAAGTTTCCGGCACGGCGCGTACCATCGCCAAACATCTGGAGATCGAGGATGAAGCCATCAAATCGGTGCGGGCCGGCGGCATCATCGGGACGCACGAGATTCTGTTCGGTTTGCCCAATCAGACGGTGCGTTTGAAACATGAATCGATTTCGCGCGAGGCATTTGGCAATGGCATCCTGTTTGCGCTCAACAACCTGCCCAATCGCCGCACCGGGCTGTACACCATGGAAAACCTGTTGATCCCCTATTTCCAGCTGGGGCGTTCGGAAATGGCGTTTCGTCGCGCCAAAACGACGCCCTGGTGGAAAATCTGGTGAGCAGAGGCCGTTCTGCCGGCGATAATGGGCGCTTGTTCGTTGTGCGGTGTCTTGGCGTGATCGGGGAGCGACATGCAGAGTTTTTTTGGGCAGATTGATCACTGGCTGGCGCATTCGCCCGGTGCGCATCCGTTGTTGTTCCTGCTGGGTCTGGGGGTGCTGGCCTGGCTGGCCAACTGGCTGACCAAGCATATCCTGTTGCGCAGTCTGCGCCATCTGTTCACCCTGTTCGGCATCGAACGGAATGCATTGACGCCGTTGCTGGTGGTGGCCCGCCTGGCCAACATCATTCCTGCCGTGGTCTTGACACTGGGTATTCGCAGCATTCCCGCCGTGCCGGAAACCCTGGTAACGGTGGTGCAGAATGTCTGCAGCGCTTTCATCGTGCTGACGCTGGCGCTGGCTGTTTCCGGCATGTTGACGCTGGCCAACGAGATTTACCAGCGTCGGCAGGATGCCCATCTGCGGCCGATCAAGGGCTATATCCAGGTACTGAAGATCGCCGTTGCCATCGTGGCGACCATACTCATCGTTGCCAATCTGGTGGATCGTTCGCCGCTGATCCTGCTCTCCGGCCTGGGGGCCATGGCGGCGGTGCTGATGTTGATTTTTCAGGATACCCTGCTCTCGCTGGTGGCCAGCATCCAGCTGGGTTCCAACGACATGGTGCGGGTGGGCGACTGGATCGAGATGCCCCAGCTCAATGCCGATGGCAGCGTGATCGACATTGCCTTGCATACGGTCAAGGTGCAGAACTGGGACAAGACCATCACCACCATTCCGACCAAGCGCTTGATCAGTGATTCCTTCCGCAATTGGCGGGGGATGCAGGAATCCGGCGGGCGGCGCATCAAGCGCAGCCTGTATCTGGATCAGCAGAGCATACGTTTTCTCAGTGCGGAGGAAATCAGCAGGCTGAAGGGTTTCTGCCTGCTGTCAGACTATCTGAGCCGCAAGGAAGAGGAATTGAGCAGCTGGAACATCCGGCTGGATGAACAGAAGCAGGCACAGGTCAACCAGCGGCGGCTGACCAATATCGGCACTTTCCGCAAATATGTCGAGTGCTATCTGCGCAGCCATCCGGGCATCCATCAGCAGATGACGCTGATGGTGCGCCAGCTGTCGCCCACGGCCGATGGTCTGCCGCTGGAGCTGTACTGCTTCACCGATACGATCGCCTGGGTGCAGTACGAAGGCATACAGTCGGATATTTTCGACCACCTGCTGGCCATCCTGCCGGAGTTCGGTCTGCGCGTGTTTCAGCATCCCAGTGGCGCCGACATGCGCACGCTGGGTGCCGGGCAGGTGGCTCATTGAACAGTCAGCCGGGTGGGCGGCGGGGGGCGCAGCGAAATTTCGCCACGCGGGGCGGCGGTTCAGGGCGGGCCGTCGGGTATTTGGCTGCGGGCTGGTCAGCGCATCAGCGTTATCGTTCAGCTTCAGCGCTTGAGGCGGTCCAGGCGGCGTTCCAGTTCGGCAATATCGTTGTCCAGCCGGGCGACTGCCGTGGTGAAGTCCTGTAGTTTGTCCGGATGAGAGAGTACAGCCTGTTCGTCACGCCAGTACTCGACCAGGTTTTCTGCCAGCCGGTGTCCGGCCTGGCGCTGCCAGTCAAACAGCTGGCTTGCCGTCTTGCTCAGGCGATGGGCGGCCAGATCACCGACCAGCCGGCTCAGATCCTCTTCGTGATCCCAGCGTAGATTGCGCAATACGAAGCCCACTGCATCGGCAAAGTCCGCCGTGCCGGCAATCCGCGCCTCGCCGAGCAGGGCTTCCGGGCCGTTGAGCAGATAGCCCGGGCCGATGGCGGGCAGATCGATGGTGACATCGCAAGGTTCGCTGTCGAGATCCAGACCGCTGGTGGCGAAATAGCCGTCTTTGTCCACGTTCAGCAACAGCTGCAGGGGCGGGGCCGCCAGACGCAGCGTGCGACCGGCAAAGGGTGCCAGCCGCGCCTGCGCCCAGGGTGCGCCGGCGATCAGGTGATTGAGCGCTGAAAGCAGGGCATGGGCCACGCTGTCATGAAGGCTGTGCATGATGGAGATGACGGCGCTGGACAGAAATGTGATCTGGCGTGCGGTTTCGTTCAGACTTGCTCGATGCCGGCAATCAGCCAGCCGCCCCGGCCATCCTGCGGCCGCACCAGATGCCAGATTTCAGTAAAGCTTTCTGGCGCGGCATCGGCGGTTTCGCGGATCAGGCCGGAAAACTGCACGCTGGCGATCTGTTGGCCGTTTTCTTCGCTTACATCGAGCAGATCGGCATCAAGCGTCATCACATTGGTCTGCTGGGTGGCCGACGCGTGTTCCTGGTGTTGCAGGCGGATTTCGGCAAAGACTTCTGGCGTGGTGACGGCACGGATGTCTTCCAGATTGCCGGCATCATTGGCGGCCTGCAGGCGGATGAAATTGAGCTTGGCCTGGCGCAGGAAACCGGCGTCATCGAAATTGTCGGGAATGGCCGGGCGAGCCGGACGGGCCGGATCGGCAGTGGTCGTCGCGCCGACAGCGGCTGGCCGCAAAGAGGCAAACGGCGTCGCCGTCGAGGCCGGAATGTGTGCACCCACTGTCGCCGTCTGTAACGGTTGACGCGAGGTGTTGCGATTGCCGGTGTTGCCCAGGCGACGCAGCAGGAAGATGACGCCGACGCCGATCAGCAGCATCAGGAACAGCGATCCCATTTCAGCGCCGATGCCCAGTTGGCTGAACAAGGCGGCCAGCCCCAGACCGGCGGCCAGCCCGGCGATCGGTCCCAGCCAGCTGCGTTTGCCGGCGGTCGCAGCGGCATTGGCCGGGCTCGCTGCCGCAGGCTGGGCCTGGTTCGGCTGCTGGGCCTGGCGGCTGGGTTGCGCCGGCGCCGGCGTGGTATTGCGCTGCATCAGCGTGCTGTTGCGCTTCATGCCGAAAGAGGCGCCACCGCCAAGGCGGCGCGCTTCAGCATCGGGTATGGACAGGCTCAGACCCAATGCCAGGATCAGCGCAAACAGAGAGAAACGTTGCATGGACAACCTCCGAAAACAGAATGCTGCAAAAAGGAAATGAAAAGTGGAACGCGAAAAGTGAAAAGTGTGAAAAATGTGAAAAGTGTGGAAAGAAAGTGAAAGTGGAATGCCCCACATGCCGTGCAGCCGATCCGGCAGAGCCTTGGCAGTCATGCGGCACGGGGCGGGCAGCGGCGGGGGATCGTCCGGGCGCGTGTGGCGTGAGTCACCACGGATGCGTCCACGTCCGGCCAGCCGGCTACAGTTTGTAACCGCGATGCAGGGCCACCACGCCAGCGGACAGGTTGAAGAATTCGACCCGTTTCAGGCCAACGTCTTCCATCATCTGCTGCAGGGTTTCCTGGTCAGGATGCATACGAATGGACTCGGCCAGATAGCGATAGCTGTCGGCATCATTGGCCACTTTCTGCCCCAGCCAGGGCAGGATCTTGAAGGAATACAGATCGTAGGCAGCGGTCAGCGGCTCCCAGACGCGGGAGAACTCCAGCACCAGCAGGCGGCCACCGGGCTTGAGCACGCGGCGCATTTCGGCCAGTGCCTGGTCCTTGTGCGTCATGTTGCGCAGGCCAAAGGCCACGGTGACGCAATCGAAATAGTTGTCGGGAAAGGGCAGTTTCTCGGCATCGCACTGGGCGGTCGGCATCAGCAGGCCATCGTCAAGCAGGCGATCACGGCCAACGGTCAGCATGGCGTTGTTGATGTCGGTCAGCCAGACTTCGCCGCCGGTTTCTTCCGGCCGCCCCACCCGCTTGGCAAAGGCCCGTGCCAGATCAGCCGTGCCACCGGCCACGTCGAGTACTTTTTCGCCCTTGCGCACGCCGGACAGCTGAATGGTGAATTGTTTCCACAAGCGGTGCAGCCCCATCGACATCAGGTCGTTCATCACGTCATAGTTCTTGGCGACGGAAGAAAAGACCTCGGCCACATGAGCCGCTTTTTCGCTTTCGGCCACTTGCTTGAAGCCGAAATGGGTTTGTGTAGAGGATGGCGTCGATGTCTTGTTCATTTTTTTGATCCGCAACCACCGCCGTGCGATGGCGAGTGTCCTGTGTGTCTTTTCGGCGTGGTGTCGATGTCACGGCTGGCGCCTGCAGCTTGCAGACGTGCCAGGTAATCCTGCCACAGCGCTTCTTGCTGCGCACCCAGTTTGTAAAGTATGTCCCAGGAATAGATGCCTGAATCGTGGCCGTCGGAAAACGTCGGTTTGACGGCATAGTTGCCCACCGGCTGCAAGTCGACAATCTCGACAGTGCGTTTGCCACTTTGCAAGATGGCCTCGTGCGGCATGTGGCCGCGCACGGCGGCGGAGGGGCTATAGACGCGCAGCAGCTCGTAGGGCAGCGAAAAATGGCTGCCATCATCGAAGTGTACTTCCAGCAGGCGCGACTGCCGATGCAGCGTGAGCTCGGTGGGGTGTGGCGTGTGTTTGTCGAGACCGGCCATGGAAAGAAGGCGGGAATTTCACTGGATCGACAATCATAGCGCAGAAAGCAGTGGTTCGGCATGACAGGCCACAGCGGATTGGCTATGCTTGCGCTTTACCTGTTTTCTTGTGTGCCATGCAAATCATCCTGATCAGCGGCCTGTCCGGTTCCGGCAAGAGCATTGCCCTGAATGTGCTGGAAGATGCCAGTTATTTTTGTGTTGATAATCTGCCTTCGCCGCTGCTTCTGCCGCTGGTTGAACAATTGCGCAGCGAAGCCCAGCAGCGCGTGGCGGTTGCCATGGACATGCGCAGCGGTTCGAGCATTGCCCAGTTGCCGCAGCAGATGGATGAGTTGCGCCAGTGCGGCGTCGAGGTGCGCTTCATCTTTCTTGATGCACGCGAAGATGTGCTGATCCAGCGGTTTTCCGAAACGCGGCGGCGTCATCCGCTGGGCATTGCCACAACAACCCTGGGTGAAGCCATTGCGCTGGAGCGGCGGGGGCTGGAACATCTGGCCGAGCTGGGACATCGCATCGACACCAGCGCCTTGCGGCCGAATGTCCTGCGTGCTTTCGTGCGGGATTTTGCCTTGCTCAAGCCGGTTGATGCCGCCGACCCGACCCGCTCGCCTGCTTCGGCGCTGCCTGCGCCACAGCTTACCCTGTTGTTCGAATCCTTTGGCTTCAAGCATGGTCTGCCGCTGGATGTCGATCTGGTTTTCGATGTGCGTTGCCTGCCGAATCCGCATTACGATCCCCAACTGCGGCCGCTGGATGGCCGCGACCCGCCGGTCATCGATTTTCTCGAAGCCCAGCCGGAAGTCATGCGTATGCTGGCCGATATCCGGCAGTTCATCGACAGCTGGCTGCCGTGTTATGTGCGTGATGCGCGTTCCTACCTGACGGTAGGCATTGGGTGCACGGGCGGCCAGCATCGCTCGGTTTTCCTTGCGGAACGTCTGGCCCGGGAATTCAGGGATGCCGCGCAGGTCCTGGTGCGGCACCGCGCCATGACGCCACGGGAAAGCTGAGGGCGCGCACCGGCATGAAAGAACAGCTGCATCTGCTGAAGCCGGGCGACTGGCTGACCCTGCTGCTGGCGGTCGTCTGCTGTGCGCTCTTGCTGCCGTTGCTGTGGCGTGGCGGCGCGGTGCAGAAAGCCGTGATCCGCAGCAACGGGCAGATCATTGCCGAGCTGGCGGTCAATACAGCCAGACAGTATGAAGTCAGCGGTCCGCTGGGCATCACGGTGATCGAGATCCAGCCCGGCCGGGCACGCGTGCTGTCCGATCCCGGCCCGCGCCAGTATTGCGTCCGCCAGGGCTGGCTGAGTCGTGCCAACGCCATAGCCATCTGTGCGCCCAATCAGGTCAGTTTGAGCCTGGTCGGCCGTGAGCCGGCCTATGACAGCTTGAGTTATTGATCCTCTGCGCGGGTTTGCCGCAGCAGTCCAGATGCCTGCACACACAGGCAGACGATTGGCGTACACTTCGCCGTTGCCTATTCCCTGGCTTCTATGCGATTCATTTTGATGGCTCACAATGACAGCATGATCGCAGCAACGGCATCAACACATTGGTGGCATGGCATTCTTGCCCGCAGCCTGCTGGCCATGGCGGGCATTGCCTTGTTGATGGGCATGGTCAGCAGCCTGTTCGTTGGCAGCATGGTCAGCGAACGTGTGCAGACCCAGGCGCTGCTGAAACTGAATGAGCTGCTCGATACCGTCGAAAGCACGGTGAGCATTGCCTGCTTCACCAATGACGAAGGTCTGGCCAATGAAGTGGCCCAGGGCCTGCTGCGCAACAGCGAAGTGCGGCGGGTGGTGATACGCGGCACGGAATATGAGATTGCCCATATAGCGCGCAAAGGCCTGGGCGCATACACAGGCGAAGCGGTTGAGCTGCGTCAGGTGAAATCACCGTTCAAGGCCAATGACATCATCGGTACGGTGCAGGTGGAAATCGACCAGCAGGTGATCGATGCGCGCGTGACGCAGGAAGTGCGCTTTGCCTACATCCTGATGATTGGCGTGCTGTTGCTGGTGATATTGGCAACTGGCGGCAGCATGTTCATCTTCATCGTACGGCCCATCAAACAGACGTCGGACCGCATGCACGATCTGGATGTCACCACGGGTGAAGCCCTGCCGATTCCGCAAGGTCACAGAAGCAGTGAGATTGGTCGTCTGGTTGAGGACGTCAATCAGCTGACCGGGCGGCTGGTGGAAACGCTCGATCAGGAGCGCGATCTGCGCCAGCGTCAGGAAATTGCCCAGCGCAAATATCATGATCTGTTCGACAATTCCAGCGCCGGCATTTTTGTTGCCCGCAGCGATGGCCGCATCGAGTCTTGCAACCGGGCCTTTGTCGAGCTGACCTGGCTGGCTGTGTCGAATACGGAAGACGACAGTCTGGTTGGTCACCACCAGCAGCGCAGACTGGGTGAAGCCCAGTGGCACAACCCGCAGGCGCTGCTGGCGATGATCGTCATCAGTCTGCTCGAAGGCAGCACCCAGGAAGATGATTTCCAGCTGGATGGCCGTCGCGGCGATACACGCTGGTTGCACGTGACGGTACTGCCGCTGGGTGATGGCAGTGTGCAGGGCACGGTTTCCGATGTCACGCAGATCAAGCGCGACCAGCTTTCGGCCCGGCGTCTGGCGGTGACGGATTCGCTGACCAGCTTTGCCAATCGCGAAGGGCTGAATCAGGCATACGCCCATCTGGATGACAAAACGCCGCCCTTCACCCTGGTGCGCATCGATTTCGACGGTATTCGTCAGATCACCGAGGCACTCGGCGTGCCGGTGGGCGACCGGGCCTTGCTGAATGTGGCCAATCGGCTGCGGGCCGCCATGGAAACGGACGATTTCGTGGCCCGCATCAGCGGCACCAAGTTTGCCCTGGTGCTGGTCGGCGCGTTCGACCAGCAAGTGATTGCCCACCGTATCAATGTCTTGACCGAACATCTGGCCCAGCCCTATCCCAGTCTGGATGATGATCGCAGCGTGCCCGTCGTGCTGGGCGTGCGTGTCGGTGCGGCCTGCTTTCCGCAGGATGGCAGCGAGCTGCAGTTGTTGCTGCGCCGCGCCGAGCTGGCCCTGGCAAACGTGCCGCTGGACAGCCTGGCCTGCGTTTTTTTCGATCCGGCACAGGAGGCCGCAGTCGAGCATCGCCGCCGTCTGGAAGACGATCTGCGGGTGGCGGTTGCCACTGGCGAGCTGGCGCTTTACTGCCAGCCCATCGTCGACCTGAACAAGGGGCGCGTGGTGGGCGGCGAAGCCCTGCTGCGCTGGCACCATCCGCTGCATGGCGCGATCAGTCCGGAAATCTTCGTGCCGATGGCCGAGCAGATCGGCCTGATTGCCGATCTGGGCCGTTGGGTGCTCAAGGAAGCCTGCAGCCGCATTGCACACTGGCGCAATGACGGCTTGAACCTGTATGTTTCGGTGAATGTCTCGGTGCGCCAGATTCCTGATGGACTGACACCTGGAATGGTTGCCGATGCCCTGGAGCAATACGGTCTGGGGGCCGAAGTGCTGGCGCTGGAAATCACCGAAAGTCTGCTGATGAATGATGTCAGCATTGCCCAGGAATGGGTCAGCAGCCTGCGCGAAATGGGTGTGCGCATCTACATGGACGATTTCGGTACCGGCTATTCTTCCTTGTCCTATCTCAAGCGTTTCTCGCTTGATACGGTCAAGGTTGATCGTACTTTCGTGCGTGACATGAACGACAACAACAGCGATCTGGCTTTGGTCAGGGCGATCATCACCATGGCCAAGGGCATGGGCCTGAGCGTGGTGGCCGAAGGCATCGAGACGGCGGCCCAGTTGCAGCTGTTGCGTCAGTCGGATTGTGGCTTTGGTCAGGGGAATTACTTTTCCCCGGCGGTTCCCCTGGGCCAGTTCAGCTCGGTGGCCATGCGCATCAATGAGGAACTGGCCAGACAGCCAGCCTCGTCATGAAATTCGCAGCAGCCGGCCTCGGCAAGAGATAGGCTTTGTTGGGGCGGGTGCGATCGCCCCAACACAAGGCCAAGGCGCCCAGGCAAACACATGGGCGGCAGAGGCAGGGCCGGCAGACCTTGACCTTGAGCTTTTGTGTCTGGCCTGGCCAGGCCGGCAGTTTGTCGCATCGTTGTACCCGCAGACAAAGCCCTTCGTGCAGTGCTTCCTTTCGGGTACGTTCGGTGCAATGAGAGTGGTTTCGTCAGCCGGCGGCTTTTTCCTGCTCGGCCAGTGCATCGGCCATTTCGCGCAGTTTGTTCTTGGCGACCTTGTCGAGCGCGGCACGGGGAATTTCTTCGACGAAATACACTTTGCGCGGGCGCTTGAAGTCAGCCAGATCACGGGCGCAGCCGTCCAGGATCTGCTGGCGGATCTCGTCTTCGGAGAGCATGGTCCATTGGCTCTTGATGGCGAACACCACCGGCACTTCGTCGAGCATGTCATGCTTTTGCGCCACCACGGCCAGCTCGTCGAGCACGCCCATGCCGAGAATGCCGTGGATGGCTTCTTCGACCTGGCGGGCCGAGACGTTTTCGCCGCCTACCTTGAGGATGTCCTTGTCGCGGTCGGCAAAGTAGAAATAACCATCTTCACCCAGACGGGCGGTGTCGCCGGTCTTGAACCAGCCATCGGCCGTGAAGGAACTGGCCATGGCTTCGGGATTCTTGTAGTACTCGTAGAACATCTGCACGCCGCGCGTGCCGCGTACCCACAGATCGCCATTGACGCCGGGTGCGCAGTATTGGCCGGTATCCGGATCCATGATGGCGAATTCGTAGCCGGGGGCGGGCACGCCGATGTTCATGTTGGGCGAATCCTGGAACAGATCGGAGCGGGTCGCGTGCGTCACTGTTTCGGTCATGCCCCAGGTAGCGAAAGTTTTCACGTTCCAGCGCATTTCCACCATGTGCATCTTGATGCCGGTGGCCCAGGTCTTGTAATGGTGCTCGGGGATTTCCTGCATGGCGATGGCCTTGAAGCAGAAAGGAATCATCGAGGCGCGCGTGCATTGGTGTTTCATTGACAGTTCCCAGAACTTGCTTGATGAGAACTTGGGTTGCAACACCACCGTGCCGCCCACCCACATCATGGTCCAGAAGCTCCAGCTCTGGGCATTGACGTGGAAGCAGGGCAGGAAAACGAGATAGGTATCGCTGCTGTCCATTTGCAGGTTCTGCGCGCCGGAGCGGCCGCCCCATAGCGCGTTGGCGTGGGTATGGACGACGGCCTTGGGGCGCGAGGTGGTGCCGGACGTGTATTGAATGCCGACCGGCAGCATCGGCTCGGGCGCGCGCGCCGGCGCTAGTTCGCCGTGGCCGAGCAGCGTGGCATAGGACGGGTAGCCATGGTTCTTTTCGTCATCGGCCGGGGCTTCGCCGGCGTTGTCGTCGGTGACGACGAACCAGCCGATGGACTTGGCGTTGGCGGCGAGCTCCTTGATGAACTTCGGCTGGGTGATGCAGCCGACCGCGCCGGAGTGTTCGGCGAAATAGGTCAGCTCATCGCCGATGCAGCGGGTGTTGGTGGTCACCGCCACCGAGCCGACGATGCTGGAGGCGTACCAGGCGATCATCATTTCCGGGCAGTTTTCGGCGTGGATCAGCAGTTTGTCGCCTTTCTTCACGCCTTTCTGGAGCAGGCCGCAGGCCACCCGGTTGGCGGCTTCCCAGAACTGCTGGTAGGTCCAGGACTGGCTTTCGCCTTCCTTCGGCTCCCAGATCAGGAAGACCTTGTCGGGCGTCTGCTCGGCCCACAGTTTCATCAGCCAGGGCACGTCCTTGCCGGCGAAGGTGTAGAGCTCGCTGGAGTGGCGGGTGTCGAACTGCGGAGCGGGGGCGGTGGTTTCGGTCATGATCGATTTCCTGAATTCGGTTATCGGTGTCGTCCCCGCGCAGGCGGGGACCCATGGATTCCCGCCTGCGCGGGAATGACGATGCACTGTGGATCGCCAGGTGGTGCGAATTTGAGGAAGATTGAGGAAGGCGCGTCCCGGCCGGCCGCGCAAGCGGTCGGCCGGATTGGAATCAACGCTTCTCGGCTCCGACGATCCACATCGAGAAGAACTGCGCGCCGCCGCCATAGGCGTGGCCCAGGGCCTTCTTGCAGCCGGGCACCTGGCGCTCGCCGGCCATGCCGCGCACCTGCAGCGCGGCTTCGGCGAAGCGGATCATGCCCGAGGCGCCGATCGGGTTCGACGAGAGCACGCCGCCCGAGACATTCCACGGGATGTCGCCGCCCTGATCGAGCGAGGTTGCGCCCGATTCGGTGAGCTTCCAGCCCTCGCCGACGTCGGCGAAGCCGAGGTTTTCCAGCCACATCGGCTCGTACCAGGAGAACGGCACATAGACTTCGGCCATGTCGAGCTCCTTGCGCGGATTGCCGATACCCGCCTGGGCATACAGCTCCTTGGCACAGAGTATGCCGGCTTGCGGATTCACTTCCTCGCGCCAGGGGTACATCGTCGGTTCGGATTTCATCGCCGTGGCGTGGATCCAGGCCGGCTTGTTCGGCGACTTCCTTGCCAGATCCTCATTGCACAGGACCATCGCGCAGGCGCCGTCCGACGAGGGGCAGACTTCCGAGTAGCGGATCGGATCCCACAGCATCATGGAGTCCATGTAGTTTTCCAGCGTCAGCGTTTCAGGATCCTCATGCATGTGGGCATGCGGATTCTTCAGCGCATGGGTGCGGTCCTTGATCGCCACCTTGCAGCCGATGTCGATCGGCGCCTTGGTGCGGCGCATGTATTCGCGGATGATCGGCGCGAAGAAGCCGCCGGCGCCGGCGTTGAGGTGCGGCGAGAACGGCTGGCGCGTGGACAGCGCCCACATGGCGTTCGACTCGGACTGCTTTTCGTAGGCGAGTGTGAGCACGCGCTTGAACACGCCGCTCTGGATGTGGCTGGCCGCGACGATGGCGGTCGAGCCGCCGACCGAGCCGGCGGTGTGGACGCGCATCATCGGCTTGCCCACGCAGCCCAGCGCATCGGCCAGATACAGCTCGGGCATCACCACGCCTTCGAAGAAGTCGGGCGCCTTGCCGATGATCACGGCATCGATGTCGGCCCAGGTGCAGCCGGCGTCGTTCAATGCATTCTGCGCCGCCTCGCGGACCAGGCCGGCCATGGATTTCTTGATCTTGGATTTGTAGCGCTCGGACTGGCCGATGCCGACGATTGCACATGCGTTAGCCATTTATTTGCCCTCCAGGACGGCGACCAGATTCTGTTGCAGGCAGGGTCCGCTGGTGGCATGCGCCACACCGCGATTCGCCTCGCCCTTGATGATGCGCATCGCCACCTCGCCGAAGTTGCTCAAACCGGCCGACATCATGATGTTGCCGGCCAGCGCGCCGCCCGATGGATTGATGTGGGTGCTGTCATCCAGCCCCAGCGCCTGCTTGAGAAGGATTTCCTGATAGCTGAACGGCGCATGCAGTTCGGCGACATCCACCTTGCCTTTGTTCACGCCGGCCGCTTCGCCGGCGATCTTCGTCGACACCGAGTTGAGCAGATCGCGCGAGCCGAGCTGGTGCGCTTCGATGCGGTGATCGATGCCGGTAATGTAGGCATTGCGCTTGTGGAATTTCTCGGCGACTTCGCGTGTGGCGAGGATCACCGCCGAGGCGCCGTCGGTGACCGGCGGGCAGTCATGGCGGCGCAAGGGCGAAACCAGCTTGGGCTGGGCCAGCAGCTGTTCGACGGTGACATCGCCCTTGAGCTGGGTCGTCGGCTTGGCCTTGGCGTTGGCGCGGCTCTTCTGCACCACGCGCGCCATGTCCTCTTCGGTGATCCTGCCGGCGTCGAGCAGGGCTTGCGCCTGCAGGGCGGCCAGGCTGATGCTGTCCGGCCAGAGCGGCTGGGTGTAGTAGGGATCGAGCTGCAGCGCCAGGGTATCCGGCAGGTCGCCCTGCGAGCACTTGCCGAAGCCATACACCAGCGCGGTGTTGGCGTGTCCCATCTGGATCTTCAGCCAGGCTTCGTAAAGCGCCCAGGCGGC
>JAHRWT010000039.1 GCA_019105045.1 Sterolibacterium sp. | reverse complement strand
TCTGTCAGTGTCATTTCTACCCTCGACAAAAGTCGAGAGTAGACCCGATTCATCCAGAGTCCACAAGCCCCTGTCATAAGTGATTGACTGTGAACGACTTTCTCTTGGGGTTTACGACATCTGCGTATGCGATGGCCCTGAAGCAGCCCTTCTGTTGATGATTTTTACCCACGCCGAGCTGCTAAAATGGACGGTTGCACATTACTCAGGATGTCAGGTATGAAACGCAGCCGGCTCCCGCGCCAGGCACGGCAGACGCCGGATTTTGACGAGCTTGTCCGTTTGGCGGAAGGTTTGGGACTCTCCTGCTGCCGCACTGAAGACAGCCTCTGGGAAGTCCTGCTTGCCCGCCATATCGACCACCTGCTTGCAGACGGCGACGAAACCAGCCTGGGCGCTGCGCTCGATCAGCTCTATGCCGGCAAAGGCCCGGCCTATGATGCCCTGGCCGAAATGATCGAAACCCGCTGCGAAACAGCCCACCCCGCCACAGCCGCCAAAGCGGGTGCAGCAGCAGAACGCGCCACACACCAGCTGTTCTGCGCGCCCGTGCTCACCTGGTCGCGCTATGCGATTCCTTACGGCCCGATCAATACCGCCACATTGCGCAACCTGCACGTCCAGTTGCAAGCCCACGTATTTGCCGAAACCGTGCAGCTGAAGCTGGTCGACTATCTATTCACGCCAGACCAGCTGCCGCCAGGCTTTTGCGAAACAGCCCAACTTGCCCGACAACTGGGCGCCTGCACCGGCCATGTACTGCATCTTGATCCGGCACAGTTGCCAGAATCTGCCAGCTTTCTTGCAGATACCCGCTATCTGATCGGCATCGCTGCCGTCAAACCGGGTGCTGCGCTGTTTCGCTGGCAGGAAGCCGATCCTGGCAGCCAGCGCAAGGAAGTGCTGCAACGCTGGCAGAACCAGGGCGGCGCCGCCTTGCGCAACCTGCTGCCCGGCTGCACCAGCGAACTGCTGCTGCCACAGTCTTACCATGCTGCCTGTCGCCATGCCGACCGGCAATCGCGGCCTTATGCGATCCAGGCTTCGGTCAGCTACCTGAGCAGCCTGCTGAATGTTGCGGCCAGCCAGTTACGCGCCATCATTGCACCTTTTTACGCACAGCAGCTGGAGGAATACCGCATCGGTTTCACTTTGCAGAACAGCAATCAGGTCATCCACGGCCTGGTCTGGGCGCTGCTTGATGCTGACGACGAACAGGCCGACATTCCGGCACAGATCGAAAACCTGCTGCGCAGCCTCGGCGTGGCTGAAGTCATCCAGATAGATCACCAACTGCCCATCGAATACTGTGATGACTGCGGCAGCCCGCTGTATCCGAATCCGGAAGGCGAGCCCACCCATGCCGAAATGCCCGAAGACCAGATAGAAATCCTGCCCCGCCACCTGCACTGAATCACAGGACAGCGCACACTCATTGTCATTGCCACCGCAATCGCGCGACCCGCCGCCCGGGAGTTCCCATGTCTGACAAGCGCAACAAATCAGCCGAGGAATGGCAAGCCTGCCTCAGTCCGTTGCAGTACCACGTCACCCGCGAAAAAGGCACCGAGCTGGCCTTCAGCGGCGAATACTGGGACAGCGCGACAGCCGGTATCTACCACTGCATTTGCTGCCAGGCGCCGCTGTTTTCGTCGGACGACAAGTTTGATGCAGGTTGCGGCTGGCCCAGCTTCACCCGCCCGCTGGCCGCAGCATCCATCGCCGAAACGGCAGACCTCAACCACGGCATGGTGCGCACCGAAGTACTGTGCAGCAATTGCGCTGCCCATCTGGGACACGTCTTCAACGATGGCCCCGCGCCGCATGGCCTGCGTTACTGCATCAACTCGGCTGCCCTCAAGCTGGAAAAAACCCCACAGGCAGCTGACGCCGACACAAAAACCAAGTAATTCACTCAACAATCGTATAATCGGTGGATCATGAAATTTCTCTTTGATCTGTTTCCTGTCATTCTTTTCTTCCTGTCCTTCAAGCTCTCCGAAAAAAGACCGGAAGCCGCGCTGGACTTCATCACCCAGGCCCTCGCCCCGCTGGGTATCGGCAGTGCCATCACGCTGACCCAGGCACCCATTCTGGTCGCCACACTGGTCGTCATCGTCGCCACCGCGCTGCAGATATCCTGGGTCTGGTGGCGCCACGGCAAGGTCGACAAAATGCTCTGGATCAGCCTGGTGCTGGTGGTCTTCTTCGGCAGCCTGACGCTGATCTTCCACGATGAAGCCTTCATCAAATGGAAACCGACCGTGCTCTACTGGCTGTTTGCCATCGTATTGCTGGGCGCACCGCTGCTGCTGAAGAAAAACCTGATCCGCGAAATGCTCGAAGCGCAGGTGCAACTGCCCGAAACGCTCTGGCAGAAACTCAATCTGGCCTGGGCCGGCTTCTTTCTGCTGCTTGGTGCACTCAACCTGCTGATCGCCTTCGGCCTCGGCCTGCCCACTGACGTCTGGGTCAATTTCAAGTTGTTCGGCACCATGGGCCTGATGTTCGTCTTCATCCTTGGCCAAGGCGCCTATCTGGCCAGATACATCGAGGAAAAATGATGCTCTACGCACTCTATGGCGAAGACGCCGCCAACAGTCTGGAAAAACGTCTGGCCGTCCGCACCGAACATCTGGCCCGCCTGCAGGTCCTGCAGGACCAGGGACGCCTGCTGCTGGCCGGCCCGCTACCCGCCATCGACGCAGCCGACCCCGGCCCGGCCGGTTTTACCGGCAGCCTGGTGGTTGCCGAATTTCCCTCCCAGGCCGCTGCCGAAAACTGGCTACAAGCCGATCCCTACGTTGCTGCCGGCGTTTTTCGCAGTCACTGGGTACGTCCTTTCAAGCAGGTTTTTCCCAAATGATTTTTCCTGTTAAGGAGTCCTCATGAGCAAGATCGACATCATCCGCGCCCGCCTCGCCACACTTGAGCCGGAATCCCTGGAAATCTTTGACGACAGCCATCAACATCTCGGCCACGGCGGCTACCGCGCCGATGGCAGCCACTTCCGCATGGCAATCGTCTCCGCCCAGTTCGCAGACAAGAGCAAGGTCGCCCGCCACCGCATGGTGTACGCCGCCCTGGGTGAGCTGATGAAGGAAGACATTCACGCCATGAACATCGACGCCAGAACACCGGCCGAAGCCACGGTCAGCTGAGACAGACATGCAAACGCCAGAAGCCAGAAGCGCCAGAAGCCGAGGAAGGAATCAAACATCCGGCTGATACCCGGCCGGCGGCCGACAGCCGGCAGCCATTCTCCCGCGCCCGCAGATGTTTTCCGGTTTTCCGAGGTTTCCGCTTCGGGCGCGCCGGGGCTGGCGGCGGGCGATTCAGGATTCGACAAAAAAACGGATGCGTTGCAGCTTCTTTTCGTGCATGTTGAACTCGAAAAAAGCCACGCCCGAGAGCGCCTGACCGCCAGCGTCAGGTTTCAGCACAAAACTGGCGGTGATGTAATTGCCGGAAGCCAGCGTCTTGCCCAACTGCAACTGGCCGGGCAGACTGGCCAGTCGATCAAGCGCCGCCGGGGGCTGATTGGCCGGCCAGGCCACACCCACAAAATCGCTGCTCAACAGGCCGCCCATACGCGCCGCGCTAAAATCCTTCTGGTTGAACGCCTCGACAAAGCGTGCCACGCACAGCTTGCCAGCCTGACCGATATTGAAAGCAGCCGACATGAAGCCCAGCGTACCCAGCAATCCCAGTTGCCGCACCATGCGTCCGCCCAGTGCCAGACCGCAGCTCAGACTGGCCAGCCCAAAGGACATCTGCTGACGCAACATCGGTGCCAGTTCCCAATGCGCCGCCAGATGCAGCACCTTGAGCTCGCCGGCTTCTTCCATAAGCTCGTAATGCGCGTGCATGGGCACACGTATCGTCACCTTGTCCGACAGACCGACTTCCATGTTCAGATCGCGCACCACGCTGCTGCCGCAGACGATGTCCTGATCAACATGAAAGACGATGCGACTGGGCGCAATGAAACAATCATAAAACCGCGCCAGTGGCCCCTTGCCGCAAACGCCGCTACCCGCATCGAAAACGCCACTGACATGCGGCGGCGAACCAACCGGATCCTCGACGATATTGAAACGACCAAAGATATCCAGCCAGGCCGCCTTGTCATGAGCGGCAACGGCTGCCGGTGATTTCAACACAGTTGCCAAATGGGCTTCGCGAGCGGATTGTGCAGACATCAGAGGGTCCTGTCCTTGTTTTTATCGGCTGGAAACGGGTGACCATCATAGTCACAAATCACCACCAGGCAAAGCCTTAAGGAAGCTCTGCACAAATCATCGCGCCGCATTCATCTGCGGATTTGGGCGATCTGTGGCGTCATTCGTCCTCGCAATAGCTCGCTATTGCTGCGGCTCACTCCTTGCAGCTCATCCCAAACCGCAGCGACTGCTTACC
>JAHRWT010000076.1 GCA_019105045.1 Sterolibacterium sp. | reverse complement strand
GCCAGGCCGTCATAGGCTTCCGGCACGGAATAGCCGGTCAAGCCCTGTTCGGCCAGCAGCTGCCACAGGGCAGGCGAGCGGCCGCTGTCGGTTTCCCACAGTTCGCGCAGCAACTCGGGCGCGACTTCCTTGAGAAAGACGCTGCGGATGTTGTCGCGGAACAGAATCTGGTCTTCGCTGAAAGTAAAGTCCATGGCGGGCTCCCGGTTAGACGCGCGGCATGCCCAGCATGCGCTCGGCGATGATGTTGCGTTGGATTTCGTTGGTGCCGGCGTAGATCGGGCCGGCCTGGGCAAAGAGGAAGCCGTCCAGCCAGTTGCCCACATCTTGCGCATCCGGCGCATGGGGCTGCAGCTCGGCCCGTGCGGAAAGAATGTCGAGCGCGGTTTCATGCATCATCTGGTCGAGTTCGGACCAGAAAATCTTGTTGGTACTCGATTCGACGCCGATTTTCTTGCCTTTCATCAGCTCGGAGGCGGTGCGGTAAGTGGCCAGGGTATAGGCTTCCGCGCCCATCCAGGCTTTCAGCACGGCATCGCGGATGGCCGGGTCGCGATCGGCAGAATCGCGGTTGGCTTGATACAGGGCCACCAGTTGGCGGGCGGTTTCCTGGAAACGGGCGGGTGAGCGCAGCATCAGGCCGCGCTCGAAACCGGCCGTGGCCATGGCGACTTTCCAGCCGGCGCCGGTTTCACCCAGGCGGTTTTCCACCGGCACCTTGACATCATCGAAGAAGACTTCGGCAAAGCCGGGCAGGCCGTTCAACTGCTTGATCGGGCGCACGGTGATGCCCGGCGTGTTGAGTGGCACCAGAATGAAAGTCAGGCCGTGGTGATTGCTGGTTTCCGGATCGGTGCGGAACAGGCCGAAGCACCAGTCGGCCCAAACCGCGCGGGTCGACCAGATTTTCTGGCCATTGATGGTGTAGGTCTTGCCGGCCTCATCGAGGAGGGCCTTGGTGCGCACGGCGGCCATGTCGGAGCCGGCATTGGGTTCCGACCAGCCTTGCGCCCAGACTTCTTCGCCCGTGGCCATTTTGGGCAGAAAACGTTGCTTTTGCTCTGCCGTGCCGTATTCCATCAAGGTCGGGCCGAGCAGGAAAATGCCGTTCTGATTGACCCGCAAGGGGGCGCCGGCGCGCCAGTATTCTTCTTCAAAAATCAGCCATTCGATCAAGTCGCAGCCGCGCCCGCCGAGTTCGACCGGCCAGGTGACCATGCCCCAGCGACCGGAATTCATCTTGGCTTCCCATTCGCGGTGGGCTTGAAAACCTTCCGCGGTATCGAAGCTGGGCAGCGGCTGGGCGGGCACATTGGCGGCCAGCCAGCTGCGCACTTCGGCGCGAAAGGCGTGGTGTTGTTCGGTGTATTCCAGTTCCATACCAAGACTCTCCGTGGAGGTGAGTGAGCGTGTTGTTTGCTGCCGGTCGTCGGTGCGTCGGTGCGTCGGTGTGAGCTGTGGCAGCGAATCAGAACTTGGCGTCGCGCTTCTCGACGAAGGCGCGGCGAGTTTCGGCGGATTCGGGGTGCAGATAGGCTTGCAGCGTGAAGCCCTGCTCCCAGCGGTATTTGTCTTCCAGATTGCCGTCTTCGATGCCGTTCAGCGATTCCTTGGCAATCGCAATCATGGCCGGGCTCTTGGCGGCGATCTTGCGGGCGATGACCAGTGCGGCTTCGCGCAGCTGTTCCTTGTTTGCCACCAGCGTTTCAACCGCGCCCAGGCGGTAGGCTTCGGCGGCAGTGATGGCTTCGCCGGTGAAATACATGTGGCGCACTTTTTGCACCGGGAACATGCGCTGCAGGTGGGCAGCTCCCCCCATGGCGCCGCGATCGACTTCAGGCACGCCGAAAGTCGCACATTCCGAAGCGACGATGATGTCGGCCGCACCCGCAATGCCGATGCCGCCACCCAGCACGAAACCATGCACGGCGACGATCACCGGGCGGGGATTGCGATGCACGGCGCGGAAGGTTTCGTAGTTGGCGTGATTGACGACCACGATCAGGTCGGGATTGGCGTCCAGTTCCTTGATATCCACACCGGCACAAAAGCCCCGGCCTTCGGAACGGATGACGATGACGCGCACTTCATCGAGCGTGCCCAGACGGTCGATTTCCTTGGCCAAATCGAGCTGGCTCTTGCTGTCCAGGGCATTGACTGGCGGGCGGTTGATGATCAGCTCGGCAATGCCATCAGCGATCTGGGTATGAAAGGGTGTATTGAGTTGGCTCACGATAGAACTCCTGTCAAGGCTTATTTCTTGCTGAACGATTCAAGGCGGGCGCTGGCCTGATTGACGATGCCGGCAATCACTTCTTCGCAGCTTTCCAGCTGCTTGATCATGGCCGCCACCTGGCCGCTGGGCATCAGACCTTCATCGGGCACGCCTTCGACCATGGCGCGCTGGATCACCACCGGCGCATTGGCCGACATGATGGTTTCTGAAATACTGCTGCCGTCCTTCAGCGCCTTGAAGGCAAATTCCATCATCTGCTTGATGGTCATGC
>JAHRWT010000074.1 GCA_019105045.1 Sterolibacterium sp. | reverse complement strand
TTGATCGCCTGCTTCAGCACCGAGGCCCAGATCTTGCCGCTGTCGCCGCGTTCGGCGATCAGGGCTTCGAAGGTTTCGAGGGCGATTTCGATGGCCTGGCTGCGGCGCCTGTCGAGTTCTTCCTTGCGGCGTTGCTCTTCTTCGGACGTGCGGCGCGGGGTGGCCTGGGTTTCGCTGGGGCCGCGCTCGCGGCGGGCGGCGGCGCGTTTCTCGCGCACCAGGTCGTCGTAGAAGATGAATTCGTCGCAGTTGGCGATGAGCAGGTCGGAGGTCGATTGCTTGACGCCCACGCCGATCACCTGCTTGGCGTTCTCGCGCAGCTTGGAGACCAGCGGCGAGAAGTCGGAGTCGCCGCTGATGATGACGAAGGTATTGACGTGCGACTTGGTGTAGCACAGGTCCAGCGCATCGACGACCAGGCGGATGTCGGCCGAATTCTTGCCGGACTGGCGCACGTGTGGAATCTCGATCAGTTCGAAGTTGGCTTCGTGCATCGTGGCCTTGAAAGCTTTGTAGCGGTCCCAATCGCAATAGGCTTTCTTGACAACGATGCTGCCCTTGACCAACAGGTGTTCGAGCACGGGTTTGATGTCGAATTTTTCGTACTTGGCATCACGCACGCCAAGGGCGACGTTCTCGAAATCGCAGAACACCGCCATGCTGGTGTTTTCGGGGGAGCTTGCCATGAGGAATGTTTCTCCGTGGAGACGGTTTCGGCCTCAGACCAGGCCGCGCTCGTCGAGTTCGGCCTTGAGGAAGGCGTAGTAAATGGGCGCCATGAGCAGCCCGGCCAGACCGAACAGGGCCTCCATGGCCAGCATGGCCATGAGCAGCTCCCAGGCGCGGGCCTTGATGTGCGTGCCGATGATGCGGGCGTTGAGGAAGTATTCGAGCTTGTGCAGGATGACCAGAAAAGCCAGGGAAACAACTGCCAGCAGCAGCGAATGAGACAGGCTGATGATGGTGATCACGGTGTTGGAAATCAGGTTGCCGGCAATCGGGATCAGACCGGCGATGAAGGTGAGGATCACCAGCGTCTTGGCCAGCGGCAGGTGAATATCGAAGAGGCGCAGGGCAACCAACAGATAGAGGCCGGTGAAGATGGCATTGATGGCGGCGATGCGCACCTGGGCAAAGACCACTTGACGGAAGGCCGCAGCAAAACGCTTGGCATGTGCCTTCAGCAGCCGCGCCAGCGGGCCGCCGCTCTCGCTGCCATTGACTTCACGCAGGGCGAGCAGGGCGCCGACCACCATGCCGATCAGGGCATGGGCCAGGCCACGCAGGGATTCGCCGCCGATTTTCTGCAGGCTGCCGGCGTGTGTGCGCAGCCATTCGGCGACCTGGGCCTGCATTTCCCTGGAATCTGCAGGCAGATAACCGGCAATCCAGTGCGGCAGCCAGGCGCGCGAGGATTCAAGGATTTCCGCCATTTTCTGCATCAAGGCCGGCAGGCTGCCGGCATTGCTGTGCAGGAAAGCGGCAATGCCGAAACTTAGCAGGCTGATGAGGGCGATGATCAGCATGCTCAATACGGCAACTGCGACCAGCCGTGCGCCATGGCTGGACAGGCGCTGTTCGAGCAGGGGCGCGATGCCATGCACCAGCGTATAGATCAGCAGCCCCGACAGCAGCGCGGCCGTCAGATGCAGCCAGATGGCGCACAGTGGCGCGAGCAGGGCAATGACAAATGCCGTATTGCGCAAGGCGGGAGAGTCTGCCGGCGAGGATAAAGTCATGGTCAGGCGGGGCGAGGGATGGCCGGAGGGCTTGCCAGGGGATTGTAATGAGCCGGCATTATTGCATGTTGCAGGCGCAAGTTTGTCAGGTGGGACGAGGACGACAGGACCATTACATGCGTGGTGATGGCCAGCTGTTCTGGCTGGGCAAGGATGTCTGGATTGCTTGCCTGAAAAGAAAGTCCACTTTGCCAGCAAGGTATATTAGACTAGTCTTATGTTCTTTGACAGAAGCGGGATATTGCCGGTTTGGCCTGCATTCTGCATGTATTCTTTGATCCAACGTGTTGAAAAGGAGCGCATCATGAAGTTGAAAGCAACTGCAGTGGTTTCTGCCATGGTTGCCGCCGGACTGGCTTGGGGGGCGACCTTGCGCGATGAACCGATACAGCCGATCGAGGCGGCCAAGGTCACCCATCCGGCGATGGTGGAACTGGGCAAGAAGCTGTTTTTCGATCCCCGTCTGTCACGTTCGGGATTCATCTCCTGCAACTCCTGCCACAACCTGTCGATGGGCGGCAGCGACAATCTGAAGACTTCGATTGGCGACAAGTGGCAGCAAGGCCCGATCAATTCACCGACGGTGCTCAATTCCAGTCTGGCGTTGGCGCAGTTCTGGGATGGTCGCGCGGCTGATTTGAAGGAGCAGGCCGGTGGCCCGATCGAGAATCCGGCTGAAATGGCTTTCACCCATGATCTGGCGGTTGGAACCCTGCGCACCATTCCAGGCTATGTGGCTGAATTCAAGGCGGTTTTCGGTTCGGCGGATATCAGCATCAGCAAAGTGACCCAGGCGATTGCGGCCTTTGAGGAAACGCTGGTGACGCCCAATTCACCGTTTGACCAATGGCTGAAAGGGGATGACAAGGCGCTCAACAAGCAGGAGCTGGCCGGCTACAAACTGTTCAAGGACAGCGGTTGCGTGGCATGTCACAACGGCCCGGCAGCGGGGGGCACGTCCTTCCAGAAGATGGGTCTGTTCGAGCCCTACCAGACCAAGAATCCGGCAGAAGGCCGTGCCGCCGTTACCGGTCAGGATGAAGATCGCATGAACTTCAAGGTGCCGACCCTGCGCAACGTCGAGCTGACCTACCCCTATTTTCATGATGGTGAAGCGGCCACGCTGGAGGAAGCGGTGGACATCATGGGCCGGCTACAGTTGGGTCGCAAGTACAGTCAGGCCGAAATCACCGACATCGTGGCTTTCCTCAAGACGCTGACGGGGGATCAGCCGACTTTCGTCATGCCCTTGCTGCCGCCCTCTTCCAACACCACGCCCAAGCCCGATCCCTGGGCAAAATGAGGTGGCTGCAATTCGTCGCGATTTATCGCAATTGATTGCTGATTGATTGCTGATTGATTGCGAACGATTGCAGGATGCCGCAAGGACCGCTGCAGATTCGGGCAAACACCCGGTCTGCGGCGGTTTTATATTGTGGCTTGCCGATACTGCCTGAAAGCAAAATTGAAAAGCGGTATTAAAATGGCGGCTTCAGTTGTGGGAATGCAGCATCCGCTGCCGATCGGGTGGCCCGCATCGCATCGCAGGCTGCGCATTACATGGTTCATTGAGCAGGAAATCTGACATGCAGGCGCGCGCGCTTGATCAACCTTATCGTTCGGCCAGCATGCGCTTCATCAATGCAGCGGGGCATTTTCTTGAACGCTGCCATCTGCCGCCGGCCAGGCTGGAAAAATCGGTGCTGCTGGCCAAGGCCATCAAGCACGCCGGTTGTCGGGATTTTGGCGATCCCGGTTTTCACAAGGGACTGGATCATCTGCTGGATTCACTTGAAAACGAAGCCCAGCTGACGCCACTGGGCCGCCTGATGGCACAGACGGAGATCGTTGGCCGGCTGACTTCACGCCTGCGCTTGATCGACTGGCGAAAAAAACATCCAGAAGTGGCTGATGAGCCGATCCGGCAACCTTTGTTCATCCTTGGTCTGCCGCGTACCGGCACGACGATACTGCATGCGCTGCTGGCCGTCGATCCGGCCAATCGCTCGCCGTTGTTCTGGGAGCTGGAGTATCCAGTGCCACCCGCCACCCCGGCAAGCTGGCGGGATGATGCGCGCATTTTCAAGACGGAACGCGGACTGGCGCAGTTCAACAGTTTTTGTCCGGGTATCCAGGCCGTGCACCTGATGGAAGCCCGTCTGCAGCAAGAGTGCGTGGCCATGCTGGCGATGGACATGCGCGCCGAGCAGTTCTACACGATGTACAACGTGCCTTCCTATGCCAATTGGTTGTTGGGCGAGGACAAGGCATTCGCTCTGCAATTCCATCGCCAGATTCTGCAACATCTGCAATCCGGCGGCGTGCGCGGTGAGCGCTGGTTGCTCAAATCGCCGGGACATCTGCACCTGATTCGCAACCTGCTGGCCGTTTATCCGGATGCGCGCATCATTCATACCCATCGGAATCCGCTGACCGTCTGCGCTTCGATCAGCAGCATGACGGCCATGTTGCGTGGCGTGGGTTCGGATGCGATTGATCTGAAACTGATCGGTCGCCAACAGCTCGAACTCTGGGCAGAGATGCTGGCGCGTGCGCTGGTCCAGCGCCAGCAGCTGGCCGCCGAAGGTCGGGACGGGCAGTTTCTTGATTTGCAGATGCAGGAAATCACGACCGATCCGTTGGCTGCCGTCGAGCGCATCTATGCGCATTTCGGTTATGTGCTGGCGCCTGCGGTCAGGGCAGAGATGGCCCGTTTCATGCGTGACAATCCGCGCGACAAGCACGGAACGCATCATTACCAGCTGGAAGATTTTGGCCTGGATGCGCAGCGTGATGCAGTGCATTTCAGACGTTATTGCGAGTATTTCAGAATCGACTGCCGCGATTGACGATTGACGAGTGACAATTGAGATTTGCCGGAGAAAACCATGGCGCGTGAAATCATCTTCATCCAGACCGACGTCGAAAAACAGCCCGCTTCGCAGACACTGGGGGCCGGGATCGATGCCGATATTTTCGAGGCCGACAGCCTGGCGCTGGGTGGCGAACGTTTCTGGGAGGCGTTCTGGAAAACCCAGCACAAATATGGCGGCGTGCATGAAGGTCAGTCGCTGGCAGTCATACTGGCCAATCTGTTTCAGGATGCTTTCGACAAGCTGCAGACAGACATTGAGCGCTTGCAGAGGGATCACGTGCAAATGGATGAGGCCGAGCGGGATGATATTTTCGGCATGGTGATGTTCCTGCTGAGCATCGAGCAGGGGGATCTCATGTACAACCCGCTGGAAGACGCCGATTACGCAAGCCTGATGGCGCGTTTTTCCGCCGTGGTGGCGGCTGAAGCCCAGAAGCGGAGTGCTTGAGCGGACTGCTTGAGCGGGTTGGCGGCAATCAGTATTCGCTGCGCGGCTGGGCCAGTTGTTTGTCCAGCTCGCCGCTGCCCAGCAGCTGGCGCAGTTCGGCAAAACCGCCGATCAGCTGGCCATCGACGAAAATCATCGGAAAGGTCGGCCAGCCGGTCCATATTTTCAAGGCATTGCGCCGCCGCCAGCTGCTCAGATAGCTGCCGTACTCCAGATAGTGATGCGCGATGTTCTTTTTGCCCAACGCACGGCAGGCACGCTTTGGAAAGGGGTTTTGTGCCATGCCGACCACGACGATGCGATGCGCTGCCAGCGCCTGCCGGACTTCGGTAACGATGTCGGCGTGGTTGTTGGCGACAAAGTCGCGGATGGCGGGATGCAGCCGGTTTTCTTCGAGTATCGGGCGGGGCATGTGTTTTCTCCGGGTGGATGCAAGCCAGCGTAATTCGCTCAATCCATTTTCAGATTGAAATCGCTGAAACTGGTGCTGGGTACGCTCAAGGGATTTTCCGTGGTGGTGGGCGTAGCTGCCTCGCCGGCCGCCTTGGCCGGGCCGCTTTGGTCGTTGTTGATCAGGAACAGCAGATTGTTGGGTGAGTCCGCTGCGGCGGTGGCGGCTTCGAGGGTAATGGTGCCGGCCTTGTAGAGTTTGAACAGTGCCTGCTCGAAAGTCTGCGCGCCGGGTGTCATGCCGTTGTCCATCGATTCGCGGATGCCGTCCATGTCGCCTTTTTCGATCAATTCGGCGATGTGCCGTGAATGCAGCATGACTTCGACGGCAGGAATGCGGCTGCCATCCGGCTTTCTGATCAGGCGTTGTGAAATGATGGCTTTCATCGCCACGGCCAGGTCGGCCAGCAGGGTGGGGCGGTTTTCCAGCGGATAGAAGCCGATGATGCGCGACAGGGCGTGATAGCTGTTGTTGGCGTGCAGCGTGGCCAGGCACAGGTGGCCGGACTGGGCGTAGGCAATGGCCTGGGCCATGGTTTCCTTGTCGCGCACTTCGCCGATGAATATGCAGTCCGGCGCCTGGCGCAGGGCGTTTTTCAGGGCGGTGTGGTAATTGTGGGTATCACTGCCCAGCTCACGCTGATTGACGATGGAACGCTTGTTCTTGAAGACGAACTCGATCGGGTCTTCCAGGGTCAGAATGTGGCCGCTCCTGCGTTCATTGCGGAAATCGAGCATG
>JAHRWT010000038.1 GCA_019105045.1 Sterolibacterium sp. | reverse complement strand
GCGCTTCAGATCCATCGGGTTCATGCCGGCGGCCACATACTTCATGCCTTCGCGCACGATGCCCTGGGCCAGCACGGTGGCGGTGGTGGTGCCATCACCGGCGATGTCCGAGGTCTTGGAAGCCACTTCCTTGACCATCTGCGCGCCCATGTTTTCGAACTTGTCCTTCAGTTCGATTTCCTTGGCGACGGAAACGCCGTCCTTGGTGACGGTCGGGGCGCCGAAGGAGCGCTCCAGCACGACGTTGCGGCCCTTGGGGCCGAGGGTGACCTTGACGGCATCGGCGAGGATATTGACGCCAGCGACCATGCGAGCGCGGCCGGAATCGCCAAACTTGACTTCTTTAGCCATAATTTTTCTCCAGTAGATTCAGTTGGTTATATGTTGAGTGGCGATTTGAAGCTCAGGCTTCAACCACGCCCATGATGTCTTCTTCGCGCATCACCAGCAATTCCTGGCCGTCGACCTTGACGGTCTGGCCGGAATACTTGCCGAACAGCACGCGGTCGCCGACCTTGACTTCCAGGGCACGGACCTTGCCGTCGTCGAGCAGCTTGCCGGTGCCAACCGCCAGGATTTCGCCCTGATCGGGTTTTTCGGTGGCGGTATCGGGAATGACGATGCCGGAGGCCGTCTTGCGCTCTTCTTCCAGACGCTTGACGATCACGCGGTCATGCAAGGGACGGATTTTCATGAAGTTTCTCCTGTTGAAAGGTGAGGTGATAAATGAATGAATGCAACGAATGCAACGAATAAAACAACAAGGCGGCCGGACTTTTCGGCCACCCTGATGGAACCTGAAGAGGGGCGATGTTAGCACTCTCTCGTGGTGAGTGCCAAGAGTGGGGGCGAGTACAGCGATTTCAAGCCCCGGATTGTGCGCACCGGGTGTTGCGTCACATTGCGGCATTGCACTGTAGACTGTGCAACATGCTGTCTGTCATGCTTGTCCTGAAGACGAATGGAGCGAACATGCCATGAACCCCCGCTGGCATACGGATCTTGGCATTTTTTTCGCCTGCATCGCCGGCTTGCTGGCTGGAGCACTCGGCTGGCTGGCCGGGTGGCCAACGTTGGCCAGCGGTCTTTGGCTGGCGGGGAGCCTGCCTGCGGTGTTGGCCTTGCTGCATGGCAGCTACCTTGCCTTGCGGCGGCGTCAGGTCGGTGTGGATGTGTTGGCCCTGGTGTCGGTTGTGGCGGCCTTGCTGCTCGGACAGGAGCTCACGGCAGCGGTGATTGCGGCGATGCTGGCCAGTGGTCGGCTGCTGGAAAGTCATGCCGAGCGGCGGGCTGGAAGCGAAATGTCGGCCTTGCTGGATCGCGTGCCGCGCAGCGCCCATTGCTATCGCGTTGATGAACTGGTGGACGTGCCACTGGCCGAAATCACCGTCGGCGAGCGTCTGTTGGTGCGTCACGGCGAAGTGCTGGCCGTTGATGGCACCGCCCTGGCAGAGGCCGTGGTGCTCGATGAATCGGCGCTCAGCGGCGAAGCCTTGCCGGTCCTGCATGGGCGCCATGCCCTCTTGCGCAGTGGCAGCGTGAATGCCGGCGATGCCTTCGAGATGCGGGCAACGGCCAGCGCTGCCGAGAGCACTTATGCCGGTGTGGTGCGCATGGTGTCGGCCGCCCGGCAGGGCAGAACACCGGCGATGCGTCTGGCAGATCGGTTTGCCATGGGCTTTGTGCCGTTGTCGCTGGGCGTGGCCGGCCTGGCCTGGTTGATCAGCGGTGATCCCATGCGCGCCCTGGCGGTGGTCGTGGTGGCCACGCCTTGTCCATTGCTGCTGGCGGTGCCGGTGGCCCTCATTTCGGCGATTTCACGGTGCGCGCAGCGCGGCATTCTGGTCAAAAGCGGTGCAGCGCTGGAGGCGCTGGTCGGCGTGCAGACGGTTTTTTTCGACAAGACGGGCACGCTCACCGGCGGTCAGGCGCAGTTGGTGGCCATCGAGAATGCCGGTCTGGTCAGTGATGATGAATTGCTCAGACTGGCCGCCTCGCTGGAACAGCTCTCCCAGCATGTGATGGCCGCTGCCGTGGTGGCTGCCGCCCAGGCGCGGGCACTGGCGCTGGTCATGCCGCAGTGCGTCAGCGAACAGGCTGGCGCGGGGCTGTGCGGCCGCATTGATGGCCGGCCGGTTGCTGTGGGCGCGCACGATTATGTGGCCCACCATGCCGCGTTGCCCGCCAGTTTGACGGAACTGCTGCAACACAGCCGGCAGACGGGGATGGCGGCGGTGGTCGTGGCCCTGGAGGGGCGTTATGCCGGTTGTCTGCTGCTGGCCGACCAGTTGCGGCTGGAGACGCCACGTGCCTTGCGTCTGTTGCGGCGCAGCGGTATCCGCCGCATCGTCATGTTGACTGGAGACCATCGCGTCGTGGCTGAAACCATCGGCGCGGGTCTGGGTGTCGACGCCGTGTTCGCCGGGCAGACACCGGCTGACAAGCTGGCGGTCATCCAGGCGGCACGGGCCAGCGGGCCGACGGTGATGGTGGGAGATGGCGTGAATGATGCGCCCGCTCTGGCGGCTGCCACGGTGGGTGTGGCCATGGGGGCTCGTGCGGTCGGTGCAGCGGCTGAAGCAGCGGATATCGTGCTGTTGAACGACCGACTCGACCGGCTTGCTGAAGCCGTGCATATCGCCCGCCATGCCCGCCGCATCGCCTTGCAAAGTGCGGCTGCCGGCATGGGGCTGTCTCTGTTGGCCATGGCTGCGGCCGCTGCCGGTTGGCTGGCGCCGCTGTATGGTGCCCTGGTGCAGGAGAGCATCGATGTTGCGGTCATTGTTAATGCCTTGCGCGTTTTGCGCATCCGCCCGTTGCGCGCCAATCGTTATCATCTGAACAGAGAGGAACAGGCCCGCTTGCAGGATGCGCATCGCCAGCTGGTGCCGGTGCTGGAGCGCCTGCAGGCGGTGATTACGCAGTTGCCGATGCTCAACGGCAGGGCGGCGCTGCCTCTGTTGAACGATCTGCACGCCTTGCTGCAAAGCCGGCTGCTGCCTCATGAGCAGGCTGATGACCGCGAGGTCTATCCGGCCTTGGCTGTTCTGCTGGGCGGCGATGATCCGCTGTCTGCCCTGAGTCATACGCATAGGGAAATCTTTCGCCTGCACAGTACTTTTGCGGCCACGCTGACCCGTCTGCAGAACCAGCCGGAAAATGTCGGCATCCTGCGCGAATTGCAGCGTCAGCTACATGCGCTGGATGCCATTCTGGCGTTGCATTTTGCTCAGGAAGACGAGATTTATCAGAGTCTGGGTGCGGATTGAGAGAGGCCGTGCAGGCGGCCATGAAAAAATTGACGATGATACGGTTTGGCGCAGTCAAGCTGGCGGTGTGGGCGGTATGCAACGAATCTGGTGGTCGCGCTGTATTCGCTGGATGGTCTGATTGCTGCGTTTGGGCATGAGGTTGCCTTCCGGCAGGAGACGGTGCTGTGCGCTGGCCTGTCAGCGGCCTGGCCAGCGCAGTCTCGAAGCTATCTGAAGAATTCATGCTTACGTTGTAAACAAAATCAAGATTACAATGTATACTTGTTGTGGAATTTCTGGTCGTGGCGCGTTTTTCATGTGTGCCGGCCATCGATTGAATCAACAGGAGAAAATCATGAGACTACGTTCCAAAGGCCTGGGCCGTCGCGAGATGGTGATGGATTTTCGCGAATATGAAGTGCTGGTCGAAGGCGATGAACTGGTGGTGGTGGGCATCATTCGCGACCCGGTCACCTGGGATTTTTCCATCCGCTTCTGTGAGGATGATTACCCGGCCATTTTCAAGCTGGCCTTTCACCCGCAAACCCTGAAGGCCGTTTTCCGCGCTCTTTTCAACCGCTTCCGCAAACACCACTGGGGCAAGGAGCGCAACCAGCATCAGCTTGAGGGCCGTGAATCGCGGGCCGAAGTGTTGCGCACGGTGGATGAGCGAGTGCAAAACGCCTTGCGGCCTTTCGATGCGCCAACCAAGACGCTGCGGCGCACGCGCAACGGTCTGGTGGCTGCCGATGAAGGGCAGGAGATCGAAGCGGCGGCCTGAAGATACGGATATCACGGATCAACCCATACGGCGCATGACCTCCACCTCAGCCATGCAGGTGGAGTCTGGCGCCGCCATTGCTTCGCGTCATCACCTAACATCACCCAACATAAACCTATTTTCTATTGATTGCAGTGCTGATCGAGCGCAGTGCTGCATCACTGCATCGTTGCATCGTTGCCTTACTGGAGCCTGTTCCCTATATGAACAACTACGACGTCATCATCATCGGCGGCGGCATCAATGGCCTGACCACCGCCTGTTATTTGCAGAAAGCCGGCCT
>JAHRWT010000032.1 GCA_019105045.1 Sterolibacterium sp. | reverse complement strand
AAAACGCCACATGAAAAAGGCGTTTCTGCCGCTGCGCTCCCCACTGCTCGCTGGGCTGATCTGTTGCACGGCCGCAATCTCTGGCTGGCGGCGGCCCTCAGCGGAGGCGTAGCCATTCATGCTGTCAATCTCTATCTGGCGGCCAACGTGCTGCCGTCGGTGGTACGCGACATTGGCGGCGCGTTTGCTGGCGCGTGGCAGTTTGCGCCCTCAGCACGGCCTTGGGCACGGCGACGCCACAACCTGTAGCTTCATCCGTTTTTACTGAACGTTGGCAGCACGATCGCTCCACAATCCGTGCAGCAGCGCGCCGATGAAGATGCTGACCAGCACCAGTCCCAGTTCGTAATGGCCATCGGCCAGCCCGGCGCCAAAGCCGGCCAGCGCCGGACCGGGACAGACGCCGCACAGCCCCCAGCCCAGACCGAACAGCACGCCGCCGAGCAAGCTTTGCCTGTCCAGCGTGAACGGCCGCACTTCAAAGACGCCCCCCAGCAGTGACCGGCTACGCAGGCGCGGCAGCAGCTGAATCACCAGCAGGTTGACGCCGACGGCCGCACCCAGCACCAGCAGCAATCCCATGTCCTGCAGATTGAGGAAAGCCAGGATCGCTTCCGGGCGGATCATGGTCGACCAGGCCAGACCAAAACCGAACAACAGACCCGCGGCCAGTGTGAAAGTGACATCCAGTATTTTCATGATTCACACTCCCAGCGCCGAGACGCACAGCGCAGTCACGATGGCCGTCCCCAGAAAAGTCACCACCATCACGATGGACGGCAGGGACAGCGAAGCCATGCCGCAGATGCCGTGACCCGAGGTGCAACCGCCCCCCAGCCGGGCACCGAAGCCGATCAACAGGCCGCCGACGATGAATTTCCAGTGGGCCACTGCCGTCACCTCGCGCGGCAAATCGGCCAGCGCATAGATCAGGCCGCCACACAACATGCCTGCCGCATACACGGTGCGCCAGTTGCGGCTTTCGGTCAGCCGCGCCTGGCTGAAAAACGGCGTCTGCAGCACATAGCTCCACACTGCACTGAGAAAAGTCGAGGCACCGCCCAGGCGACCCGTGGTGACGTACAGCAAGGCCACGCCCAGGCCCATCAGCAGGCCGCCCGTCAGATAGGCAGAAAAACCATGGGGAAAATATTGTTCAAGCATGAGGTATCCAGAAATATAGGCATGATGCGTGGATGAAAAACCGCGACTATCCGGCTTGCGAGCCGACAGACGGCCATTTTCGCACAGGCATCGCCCCGCATCCCGATCCACCGGCAAGCGCGCAGGGCAATCGCATGAATGCCACGCCATCGGCCTGCCCGCGCTTTTGCCAGTAGGAAAAAGAGCGGGGAAAGGCGTCGTGCGATGGCCCAGGGTCCATTTCTCGGGTATCGCCTGAACAGACAGCAGAAAAGATAAAATCCGCTACTTTCCCTCCCACGTTCGTCACTGTCGCCTGACGCATCATGAGCACGCCACCTTCTCCTTCCGAAATTGCCCGTGACGTACTGCGGCAGCTGGCCGCCCGCCGCAAACTGCCGACGCCGGACAATTACACGGCACTGTACAACGAGATTGCCGGCGCCGCCGCAGTCGACGTCTTTCCTGAAAAGCCCATGAAAACCCTGGCTGCGGCACTGCCCCGCACCACGGCCGAGCAGGTGAAGATTGTCCGCCAGTTTGAAACCGGAGTGGAAGAGCGTAACTGGAAATCCATACAAAAAGCCCTGCTCGCACTGGCCACGCCACGGGAAGAAAAACCGTTGCAATGGTCACCCCTGATTCGTGAACTGGCCGCCCAGCTTGAACGCAACCATGCCGAACTGACCAGCAGCAAGAAACGCGAAACGCTCGAACATCTGCTGAAAAGCACCGCCGCACCAGAGTTGCTGCATACCCGCCTGCAATCACTGCTGCGCGCCTGGGCCCAGGGTTCGACCGCCGAAGAATTCGCCCTGGTTGAAGAAATCAACGCCGATGCGCCCGACTCCGGCGCAGCATCCGCCCCCCCGCCTGTCAGCAATGACGCGGCAGTCACGCTGAGCGAAGCGGACAATCTGCCGGAATCGGGCATTGTCAGCAGCGCCACGCTGAGCCGCAGCCTGCGCGAATGGCTGGCCCTGCTGCTGGGAGAAAGCATACACAGCCTGCTGACCAACGCACCCGAAATGGCCGGAGAGGCGCGGCAACTGGCCAGCGAAGTGCGCAGCATCCAGCCGACGGCAGAAGCCATCACCAGCTTTACCGGACGGCTGAAAAAATTCAGTTACCGCCTGGAGTTTCTTGCCGAAGACCAGAATGAATTGCGCACGGCTCTGCTGCATCTGCTGCGGCTGATCATCGAGAACATCGGCGAAGTGGTGATCGATGACCGTCTGCTACACGGCCAGATCGAAACCCTGCTGGAACTGATCAACCAGCCCTTGAATCTGCGCCAGCTCGATGATGTCGAGCGGCGCATGAAGGATGTGATCTACAAGCAGGGCTTACTGAAAAAACAACTGACCGAAGCTCAAAGCCGGCTTAAGAATATGCTGGCTTCCTTCGTCGATCGTCTGGCCAACATGACCGACGAAACCGATACCTTCCACAGCAAGATCGAAATCTGCTCCAAAAAAATCAACCAGGCCGGTGACATCGGGCAGATTTCCGAAGTTCTCGATGAAGTCATGTCGGCCACCCGCGTCATGCAGCTCAATGTCCAGCGCTCGCGCGACGAGCTGCGCGACATGCGTCGCCGGGTTGAGGAAACCGAAAAGGAAGTCGAACGCCTGCATGCTGAACTGAGCCAGGCCAGCGAAATGGTACGCATCGACCCGTTGACCAATGTGCTAAACCGCAAAGGCATGGACGAAGCCATGGCCCGCGAAGTCTCGCGCGCCCACCGTCAGCATGGCAAGCTGTGCATTGCCGTGCTGGATATCGACAACTTCAAGAAACTCAACGATACCCTGGGCCACCAGGCCGGCGATGCCGCACTGGTACATCTGGCCACGGTCATCAAGGATGCCCTGCGTCCGCAGGATACCGTGGCGCGCTACGGCGGCGAGGAGTTTGTCCTGCTGCTGCCGGATACGCCACTTGATGAATCAGTCGCGACCGTCACCCGCCTGCAGCGCGAACTGACACGCAAATTCTTTCTGCACAACAATGAAAAACTGTTGATCACTTTCAGCGCCGGCGTGGCTGAGCTCGACGAAAACGAATCATCCACGCAGGCTTTCCAACGCGCCGATCAAGCCATGTACCTGGCCAAACGCAGCGGCAAGAACAGAGTACTCAGTGCATGAACAAAACCCTATTCATCACCGGCGGTGCCGGCTTCATCGGCTCCGCCCTGGTGCGCTTGTTGATTGCCGAAACCGACTGGACCCTCGTCAATATCGACAAGCTCACCTATGCCGGCAATCTCGAATCACTGGCCATGCTGCAAGACCAGCCGCGTCATGTTTTCAGCCGCACCGACATCTGTGACCGGGTCGCGCTCGATCAATTGTTTCAAACGCATCAACCGCTGGGCGTCATCCATCTGGCCGCTGAATCCCATGTCGACCGCTCCATCCATGGCCCGCTGGATTTCATCCAGACCAACATCGTCGGCACCGCCACCTTGCTCGAAGCCACGCGCAGCTACTGGCAGGATCTGCCCGCCGCTGAAAAAACAGCGTTTCGTTTTCATCATGTATCCACCGACGAAGTCTATGGCAGCCTGGGCGCCGATGGCCTGTTTCTGGAAACCACGCCCTATGACCCCAGCTCGCCCTATTCCGCTTCCAAGGCATCGTCCGACCACCTGGTGCGGGCCTGGGCGCGCACCTATGACTTGCCGGTGCTGATCACCAACTGTTCCAACAATTACGGCCCTTATCAGTTTCCGGAAAAGCTCATCCCGGTGGTCATCCTCAATGCGCTGGCCGGCAAGCCGCTGCCCATCTATGGCCGTGGCGACAACGTGCGCGACTGGCTGTACGTCGAGGATCACGCCCGCGCCCTGCATCTGGTTTTTGCAAGCGGCCAGCCGGGGCAGACTTACAACATCGGCGGCCACAACGAAAAAACCAATCTTGCCGTCGTTGATGCGCTTTGCCAGTTGCTCGATGAACTGCGCCCACGCAGTGATGGCCTCTCCTATCTGGAACAGAAAACCTTCGTCAGCGACCGTCCCGGCCACGACCAGCGCTACGCCATCGACGCCAGCAAAATCCAGCGCGAGCTGGGCTGGACGCCGGCAGAGGATTTCACCAGTGGTCTGCGCAAAACCGTCCTCTGGTACCTTGCCAACGACGGCTGGATCAACAACGTCATCAGCGGCGAATACCGGCAATGGATGGACAGGAACTACCGACAACGCTGATTCCGCTCACCTTCACTTCCCACGTCTGACCATTCATGTCTTCACGCAAAGCCATCATCCTCGCCGGCGGTGCCGGCACCCGCCTGCATCCGGTCACCCTGGCCGTTTCCAAACAGCTGCTGCCGGTCTATGACAAACCCATGATCTACTACCCGCTGGCGACTTTGATGCTGGCTGGTATCCGCGACATCCTGCTGATTTCCACCCCCCAGGACACGCCGCGCTTCGAGCAGCTGCTGGGCGATGGCAGCCAGTGGGGGCTGAACCTGCAATACGCTGTCCAGCCCTCACCCGACGGGCTGGCCCAAGCCTTCATCATCGGTCGCGAATTCGTCGGCCAGGCGCCGACCGCCCTGGTGCTTGGCGACAATATTTTCTATGGTCACGAGCTGGCCAATCAGTTGAAGCGCGCCAATCAAGCCAGCGACCAGGCCACAGTTTTTGCCTATGCCGTGCATGACCCAGAACGCTATGGCGTGGTGGAATTCGACGCCAACGGCCGCGCCATCAGCATCGAGGAAAAACCGCAGCAGCCCAAGTCGCGCTATGCCGTCACCGGCCTGTATTTCTACGACAACAGCGTACTCGACGTGGCCGCCCACATGCAGCCTTCGCCGCGCGGCGAACTGGAAATCACCGATATCAATCGCCATTATTTGAAGCAGGGCAAATTACAGGTGGAAATCATGGGCCGTGGCATGGCCTGGCTGGATACCGGCACCTACGACTCCCTGCTCGAAGCGTCCCAGTTCATCGGCACGCTGGAAAAACGCCAGGGACTGAAAGTCGCCTGTCCCGAGGAAATCGCCTGGCGCGCCGGCTGGATCGGCAGCGATCAACTGGAAAAACTGGCCACCCCACTGGCCAAAAACAGCTATGGCCAGTACCTGCTCAACCTGCTCAAGCACAAGGTTTACTGAATCACCGCTTCTCCATTCTCACGCCACACACCATGCAACTCATCCCCACCAACCTGCCCGACGTATTGCTCATCGCTCCACAGGTATTTGGCGATGCCCGCGGCTTTTTCATGGAAAGCTATAACCGCCGCAAGCTGACCGCGCTGCACCCGGCGCTGGACGTGGAATTCGTCCAGGACAACCACTCGCGCTCGGCCCGGAACGTGCTGCGCGGCCTGCATTATCAGATTCAACACCCCCAGGGCAAACTGGTGCGCGTGGTGGCGGGTGAAGTGTATGACGTCGCCGTCGATCTGCGCCGCTCCTCGGCCACCTTCGGCCAATGGACCGGGCAGCACCTCTCGGCCGAAAACCAGCGCATGATGTGGGTGCCGCCCGGCTTTGCCCACGGCTTCTGCGTACTCTCGGAATTCGCCGAATTTCTCTACAAGACCACCGACTACTGGTATCCCGAGCATGAGCGCTCCTTGCTGTGGAGCGATGCCAGCCTCGGCATTGCCTGGCCGCTGGTGGGCGAGCCCTTGCTGGCGGCCAAGGATCAGGCCGGGCTGCCTTTGGCTCAGGCGGAGACTTTTCCATGAAAAAAATCCTCATCCTCGGCAAGAACGGCCAGGTCGGCTGGGAATTGCAGCGCACGCTGGCAACGCTGGGTCAGATCCAGGCACTGGCCTACCCCGAAATCGATCTGGCCAGTCAGACCAGCCTGAAAAACGCCCTGCTGGCGCTGCAACCGGAAATCATCGTCAATGCCGCCGCCTACACCGCAGTCGATCAGGCCGAACACGACAAGGAGCGCGCCCAGGCGATCAACGCCACCGCACCGGGCCTCATGGCCGAATTCGCACGCCGGACAGGGGCGCTGCTGGTGCATTACTCCACGGATTACGTCTTCAATGGTCAGGGCAACAGCGCCTTCGCCGAAGACATGGCCACGGGGCCATTGAATGTCTATGGCCACAGCAAGCTGCTCGGCGACCAGCTCATCCTGGAAAGCGGTTGCCGCCATCTGATTCTGCGTACCAGCTGGGTCTATGGCCTGCGCGGCCGCAACTTCCTGCTGACCATGCTGCGGCTGGCCAAGGAACGCGAAGAACTCAAAGTCGTTGATGACCAGATCGGTGCGCCCACCTGGAGCCGGCTGATTGCCGAAGCCACCGCGCAGGCGATTGCCCGTCCTCATCCACTCGAAGGCTTGTACCACTGCACCAGCAGCGGCGAAACATCATGGCATGGCTTCACCGCCGCCATCCTCGAACTGACTCACCAGCAACGCACGCGCGAACCGCGGCTGACCGGCATCCCCAGCAGCGCCTATCCCACTCCGGCACAGCGCCCCGGCAATTCGCGGCTGTCCTGCACCAAACTGGCCGTGGAAGGCGGCATCGCCCTGCCACATTGGCGCGAGGCGCTGGCGCTGTGCATCGCACAATAAGCGGGGTGTTGCCGGCAGCAGCCGCTGCCGCCAGCCTGCACCATCCTGCGGCCGCTGACAGGCGGCTACGCTGGCACTGACAGCTACTGCGCCGCGCCGGGGCCGCCCTGACTGCCCTGGCCGCCCTGACTGCCCTGACTGCCCGGATTACCCTTGTTTCCCGCCGGCTTGTGGCGTTTGCGCATGTGCTTGCTGCCCCCCGTTCCCGGCTTTTTTTCCTGTCGCTCGTTGCGATTGTCGTTCTGCCGGGATGGCGACTGGGTCTTGGTAAAGACCGGCGGTTTGCGCGGACCGATATTGATTTCTATATCAATGATTTCGTCCCATTGCGCATCGGTACGCAGGCGCTCAGGGATTGACAGCAATTCACGCAAGCGCGCGTTCGGGTTGGGATTCGAGCGGGACGAATGGCCCCCACCCGAATTGCCGGTACTGGCCTGCTGGACTGGCGGCTCTGCCGGGTCTTGCTGGCCTTGCTGACCTTGCTGCTCATCGCTGCTCATAACTGTTTCCTTTAACCGGTAATGGCGTGCTGCCTGCAAAATGCACGCTTTTCACTTGCCGACAGGCGCTTGACCCGATACTCGGCTTTCTGTGCCAACGACCTGTTGGCAAATTCCATACTCATCAGTAAACGCAGCGGCGGGTGTGCCCGCGTGTAGCGCGCGCCTTTGCCACTGGCGTGTTTGGCGTAGCGAGCGGCCACATCATTGGTCACGCCAGTATAAATGCTGCCCCCCTCACACTCAATCAGGTAGAGATACCAGGCCATGACACGCTCTTGGCTGCCTCTTTCAGCCCTCGTGGGCAAGCTGCCATTCTTCCAGAAACAGCGCTCATTTTATCCGGACACGCATCGTAAATGCTGCATCTGTTATAATTTTCGGCTCATTTTCCATGCATCTTGCCGTTCTTCCATCTCCCTCACAGGATTTGCACAATCATGCCGGTAATCACCCTGCCCGATGGTTCTCAACGCGAATATCCGCAACCGGTCACGGTAGCGGAGGTCGCCGCGTCGATCGGGACGGGGCTGGCCAAGGCTGCCTTGGCGGGACGGGTTGGTGAAAAGCTGGTGGACACCAGCCATCGCATCGAACAGGATGCGCAACTGGCGATCATCACCGACAAGGATCCGGATGGGCTGGAGATCATCCGCCACTCGACGGCGCACTTGCTGGCCTATGCCGTCAAGGAACTGCATCCCGAAGCCCAGGTGACCATTGGGCCAACAGTAGAAAACGGTTTCTATTACGACTTTGCCTACAAGCGCCCTTTCACGCCGGAAGATCTGGCGCAGATCGAGCAGCGCATGGGTCAGCTGGCCAAGCAGGATATTCCAGTCACCCGCGAAGTCTGGGCGCGCGACGATGCCGTCAAATTCTTCCAGGCTCAGGGCGAGCATTACAAAGCCGAGTTGATCGCCGCCATCCCGGCCGACCAGGAAGTGTCACTGTATCGCGAAGGTGATTTCATCGACCTGTGCCGTGGCCCGCACGTGCCCTCCACCGGCAAACTAAAAGCCTTCAAGCTGATGAAGGTGGCCGGCGCTTACTGGCGCGGTGACCAGAACAACGAACAGCTGCAACGCATTTACGGCACGGCCTGGGCCAAGAAGGAAGAACTCGCCAATTATCTGCATGTGCTGGAAGAAGCCGAGAAGCGCGACCATCGCCGTCTGGGCAAACAGCTCAATCTGTTCCACCTGCAGGACGAGGCGCCGGGGCTGGTGTTCTGGCATCCGCATGGCTGGATTGTCTGGCAGGAAATCGAACAATACATGCGTCAGGTCTATCGCGACAGCGGCTATCAGGAAGTGCGCTGTCCGCAGATTCTCGACAGCAGCCTGTGGGAAAAGTCCGGCCACTGGGGCCACTACAAGAACAACATGTTCATCACCGAATCGGAAAGCCGCGATTACGCAGTCAAGCCGATGAACTGCCCGGGCCATGTGCAGATTTTCAACAACGGCCTGCGCTCCTATCGCGAGTTGCCGCTGCGGCTGGGCGAATTCGGCTCCTGCCACCGTAACGAGCCTTCCGGCGCGCTGCATGGCGTGATGCGAGTCCGTGGCTTTACCCAGGATGACGGCCATATTTTCTGCACCGAAGAACAGATCGAGTCGGAAATCACCGCCTTCAACAGCCAGTTGCGCAAGGTCTACGCCGATTTCGGCTTCACCAACATCGCCGTCAAACTGGCTCTGCGACCGGATGACCGCGTCGGCTCCGATGAGGACTGGGATCGCTCTGAAGAGGCCCTGCGCGGCGCTCTGCGCGCCAGCGGTCTGGAATGGGAGGAACTCCCCGGCGAAGGCGCTTTCTACGGGCCAAAAATCGAATTTCACATCAAGGACGCCCTGGGCCGCTCTTGGCAGTGCGGCACGGTGCAGGTCGATCCATCCATGCCAGTGCGTCTGGGGGCAGAATATGTCGGTGAGGACAACGCCCGTCACGTACCCATCATGCTGCACCGCGCCATCCTCGGTTCGCTGGAGCGTTTCATCGGCATCCTCATCGAGCACCACGCCGGCGTTTTTCCGCTGTGGCTCTCGCCGGTGCAGGTGGTAGTGATGAACATTTCCGAAGCCCAGATGGGCTATGCCGAAACCATCGCAAACAAGCTGCGCGCGGCGGGTTTACGCGTCGAAGCAGATTTGCGCGGCGAGAAGATTGGCTATAAAATCCGCGAGCACAGCTTGCTGAAGCGGCCCTATCAGGTTGTTGTGGGTGACAACGAAATGGCCGCCGGAAGGGTTGCAGTGCGCGCCCGAGGTAACCAGGATCTCGGACAAATGTCCCCCGAAGCATTGATTGAACGCCTGCTGCAGGAACGCAGCACGCGTGGTGTTTAGCTGTTTTTTCTTGGTGCGCAGACAACGCAAGCAGGTCGCGAACCGTTTTATTGTTTTTTTGGAGAATAGGCCATAGCCCAGGACAAGACGCAGCGCGTCAACAATGAAATCACCGCCCCCGAGATCCGTCTCGTCGGCATGGATGCTGAACAACTCGGTATCGTTTCGCTGCGCGCAGCACTCGATCTGGCCGAGGAAAGTGGAGTCGATCTGGTTGAAATTGCGCCCATGGCGCAGCCGCCGGTTTGTCGCCTGATGGATTTTGGCAAGTTCAAGTATCAGGAAGCCAAGCGGGCCCACGACGCCAAACTCAAGCAAAAGCAGATCCAGGTCAAGGAAGTCAAGTTCCGCCCGGGTACAGATGAAGGTGATTACAAGATCAAGTTGCGCAATCTGATCAAGTTTTTGCAAGAAGGCGACAAGACCAAGGTCACGCTGCGCTTTCGTGGTCGTGAAATGGCCCACCAGGAATTCGGTATTCGCCTGCTCGAACGGATCAAGGCTGATTTGCAGGACTATGGTGTGGTCGAGCAGTTTCCGAAAATGGAAGGTCGCCAGCTGATCATGATCCTGGCGCCGCAGAAAAAACAGAAGTAAAGCTTGTAGCACCTGCAGCAAACCCCGTCGGCAACAGTGGCGGGACAGTGAATCTCATCGATCCGAATCAATTCAATTTGAATCGAATCGGCTCGACTCGGATCGATTTGATTCAAACCACCTGTTGTGGCGCAGTTGGCCGCAATGGGCATGACAAGTGGTTCCAGGTCATCCAAGTGCTTTCAGGGAGAAAGCCACCTGACGCCATGTTAAAAAGGAGATCTTCGATGCCGAAGATGAAAACCAAGAGCAGCGCCAAGAAACGCTTCAAGGTGCGTGCCGGTGGCAGCATCAAGCGTGCCTCGGCGTTCAAGCGCCACATCCTGACCAAGAAAACGACCAAGAACAAGCGCCAGTTGCGCGGTATTACGTCGATTGTTGCGTCTGATGTGAAATCCGTCCGGGCCATGTTGCCCTACGCCTAAGGAGAGCTTGAAATGTCCCGAGTCAAACGTGGTGTCACGGCGCGCGCGCGCCACAAGAAGGTTCTTGCCCAGGCCAAGGGTTTCCGCGGTCGCCGCAAGAATGTCTATCGCGTTGCCAAACAGGCGGTGATGAAGGCGGGTCAGTATGCCTATCGTGACCGTCGCCAACGCAAACGCCAGTTCCGCGCCCTGTGGATCGCCCGTATCAACGCCGGTGCGCGTGAGCTGGGTCTGAACTACAGCACGCTGATGAACGGCCTGAAGAAAGCTGCCATCGAAGTCGACCGCAAGGTGCTGGCTGATCTGGCCGTCTTCGACAAGCCGGCTTTTGCCGCACTGGCCGACCAGGCCAGGGCCAAGCTGTCGGCCTGATCCTCCAGGCACAAAAAAAAGGAGGCTCGGCCTCCTTTTTTTACTTGTAGAGCCTCTATGCAAAACCTCGAACATCTTGTCACCCAGGCGACGGCCGAATTTGCCGACATCAGCGAAGCAGCCCAGCTCGAACAGGCCAAGGCACGCTATCTCGGCAAAAGCGGCCTGCTGACCGAGCAACTGAAGAATCTCGGCAAACTGCCGGCGGAAGAAAAACGCACGGCAGGTGCGGTCATCAATCAGGCCAAACAGGCCATCGAAGCGGCGCTCAACGCCCGCCGCGACGACCTGCGCCGCGCCGCCTTGGAAAAGCAACTGGCGGCCGAAACGCTGGATATCACCCTGCCAGGGCGTGGTCGTGGCCGAGGCGCGCTGCATCCAACCATCCGCACGCTGGAGCGCATCGAGCAACTGTTTGCCTCGATCGGCTTTGCCGTGGCCGATGGCCCGGAAATCGAGGAAGACTGGTACAACTTCACCGCACTCAACCAGCCGGAAAACCACCCGGCGCGGTCGATGCACGACACGTTCTATCTGGAAGATGCGCCGGGCATGCTGCTGCGCACCCATACCAGCCCGGTGCAGATTCGTCACATGCTGGCACACGTGGCCCGCTGCAAAGATCAGGCCGAGCTGCCGGAAATCCGCATCATCGCGCCCGGCCGTGTCTATCGTGTCGATTCGGATGCCACCCATTCACCGATGTTCCATCAGGTCGAAGGACTATGGGTAGGCGAGGACATCAGCTTTGCCGATCTCAAGGGCGTGATCGCCGATTTTCTGCGCCGCTTCTTTGAAAGCGATGAGCTGCAGGTGCGCTTCCGTCCCTCCTTCTTTCCCTTCACCGAGCCTTCCGCCGAAATCGATGTGGCATTCATGAGTGGCGCGCTCGAAGGCCGCTGGCTGGAAATCGCCGGCTGCGGCATGGTCCATCCTGAAGTGCTGAAAAACGGCGGCATCGACCCTGAACGCTACACCGGCTTTGCCTTCGGCATGGGGCTGGATCGCCTGACCATGCTGCGTTACGGCATCAACGATTTGCGCCTGTTCTTTGAAGGCGATTTGCGCTTTCTGGCGCAATTCAACTAACTGACTTTCCGTCCGGCAAACATCATGCAATTTTCTGAATACTGGCTGCGCAGCCTCGTCAATCCCGCGCTGGACAGCGCCGCCCTGGCCCATCTGCTGACCATGGCGGGTCTGGAAGTCGAGGAAAGCCAGCCCGTGGCGCCTGACTTCGGTCATGTCGTGGTGGGCGAAGTGCTGACGGTGGACAAGCATCCCGATGCCGACAAGCTCAAGCTGTGTTCAGTGGCGGTCGGTCAGGCCGAGCCTCTGCAAATTGTCTGCGGTGCGCCCAATGTGGCCGCCGGTATGAAAGTGCCCTGCGCCCTGATCGGCGCCAGGCTGCCGGGCATCACCATCAAGCAAGCCAAGGTGCGCGGCATAGAATCTTTCGGCATGCTGTGCTCGGCACGCGAGCTGGGCATCAGCGAAGAAGATCAAGGTGGTTTGCTGGCGCTGGCCGCCGACGCCCTGGTAGGCCAGGACATCCGCGAGCATCTACAGCTCGATGATCAGTTGCTCACTCTCAAGCTCACGCCGAATCGTGCCGATTGTCTGTCCTTGGCGGGCATCGCCCGCGAAGTGGCTGCCCTGACAGACAGCCCGCTGATGCTGCCTGAAATTCAGCCCGTGACACCCACTCATGACCAGCAACGGGCCATCATTCTTGATGCCCCGCAAGCCTGCCCACGCTACTGTGGCCGCATCATTACCGGTATCAACGCCGCAGCCGCCACCCCGGCCTGGATGGTGCAGGCCCTGGAACGCAGCGGCATACGCAGCATCAGCGCCAGTGTGGATGTGACCAACTATGTCATGCTCGAACTTGGCCAGCCGCTACATGCTTTCGACAACGCCCTGCTGACAGGCGCAATTCATGTCCGCCTGCCCAAGCCGGGTGAACAGCTCAAACTGCTCAACGAACAAACTGTCACCCCAGCCGCCGATTCGCCGTTGATTGCCGACGAAGCCAACGGCGGCCGCGCCCTGGCACTGGCCGGTATCATGGGTGGAGAGGACAGCGGTGTCACTGATCGCACCACGGAAATCTTTCTCGAAAGCGCTTTTTTCACGCCCGCCGCCATTGCCGGCAAAGCGCGCGAACTGGGCTTTGCCAGCGATGCGGCCCATCGCTTCGAGCGCGGCGTCGATTTCGAACTGCCCCGCCAGGCCATGGAAAGAGCGACCCGCTTACTGCTCGACATCTGTGGTGGCGAAGCAGGCCCCATCGTCGAAGCCTGCAGCCCTCAACATCTGCCCCAGCGCCCGGCCGTTACACTGCGCACGACCCGCGCCAGAAAACTGCTGGGCCTGCCGCTCGACAATGGACAAATCGAAGCTCTGCTGCAACGACTTGGCTTTCCTCTGCAGCGCCTGGACGAAGCCGGCGAGCGCCTCAGCATTACCCCGCCCGCCCATCGCTACGACATTGAAATCGAAGCCGACCTGATTGAAGAAATTGCTCGTCTTTACGGTTACGACAACATCCCGGCACCCGCTCCACGTGGGCGCCTTGAAATGCGCCCGCTGCCCGAAAGCCGCCGCCTGCCCATGCAGCTGCGCCACCAAATGGCTGAGCGCGACTACTTTGAAGTGGTCAATTACAGCTTTGTTGATACCAGTTGGGAAGCCGATTTCTGCGCCAATACACAGGCTATCCGCCTGGCCAACCCCATCGCCAGCCAAATGAGTGTGATGCGCAGCAGCCTGATCGGCGGGCTGGTCAACACGCTGGTCTACAATCTCAAGCGACGCGCCCAGCGCGTGCGCATTTTCGAAATCGGACGCTGCTTCCTGCTGGCAACCAATCCGCCAGATCTGCAACAGCTGCCTGGCTATCACCAGCCTCTGCGCCTGGGTGGGCTCTGCGCTGGCCCGGTCAACACGCCACAATGGGGCGAAGCGCTGCGCAACGTGGATTTCTACGACGCCAAAGCCGATCTCATCGCCTTGTTCGGCAAGCGCAGCCAGGAGCTCAGCTTCGTCAAATCCAGCCATCCTGCCTTGCACCCTGGTCGTGCCGCCGACATCCTGCTGGCCGACAGGCCAGTGGGCATCATCGGCGAGCTGCACCCGGCCTGGGTGCAAAAATACGCGCTCGACAGCGCGCCCATCGTCTTTGAAGTCGATCTGGACGCGCTCGGCACGCAACCCTTGCCGCAATACCGTCAGGTATCGCGCTATCCCGCCGTCGAACGTGACCTTGCCTTGCTGCTGCCCAGAGAGCAGCCGGTGCAGCCGCTCATGGCTGCCCTCCAGGCCGCCGCGCCCGCCATCGTCCAAAGCATCGAACTGTTCGATCTATACCAGGGCAAGGGCATCGCCGAAAACCAAAAAAGCCTTGCTTTCCACATAGTTATGCAAGATACTGAGGGCACTTTGGCGGATGCGGATGTCGATGCCGTGGTACAAAAACTGCTTGCTGTTGCCACTCGGCAATTCGCCGCTGTACTGCGTTCCTGATCCTCCCTGCGCATCGGCAACAGCCGCCTCGTTTACCCTATTTATGGAGCAGGCATGACACTGACCAAGGCTGAACTGGCCGACATGCTGTTTGAAAAAGTCGGCTTGAACAAGCGCGAGGCCAAAGACATGGTCGAAGCTTTCTTTGAAGAAATCCGCAGTGCGCTGGAAAGCGGCGACAGCGTCAAACTTTCCAGTTTCGGCAATTTCCAGTTGCGTGACAAACCGCAACGTCCCGGGCGCAATCCCAAGACCGGCGAGGAAATTCCCATCACCGCCCGGCGCGTGGTGACGTTTCATGCCAGCCAGAAACTGAAGAGCGCCGTCGAAAACCTGCAACCGGGCCACAATGGCAGCCTCTGGCAATAACGAACCCCTGCCGCCCATCCCCGCCAAGCGCTATTTCACGATTGGCGAGGTCAGCGAGCTGTGCGGCGTCAAGCCGCACGTGCTGCGCTATTGGGAACAGGAATTCACCCAGTTGCGGCCGGTCAAACGGCGCGGCAACCGGCGCTATTACCAGCACCACGAAGTCCTGCTGGTACGGCGCATCCGTGAATTGCTCTACCAGGAAGGCTTCACCATCAGCGGCGCGCGCAGCCGGCTGGATGACCCGTCAGGCAAGAGCGTGCCCAGCGAGTCAGCGCCAGGCACACCACCCCCGCTCTCCGCGCAGGTCCTGCGCGACGAACTGGCCAGCATCATCGAATTCCTCAGCGTCTGAGCGCCTGAACATCCGCCCGTCTGGGCGCCGGAAGCCCGCCGGAACCGCACCTGAACCACCGGCCGCACTGGTCAGTCACGCTGACCCGCCGCGATCACTGCGCCCGACCAGGCGCAGCACGCACCCACTGCACGCACTCACAATCATGACATCGGATTAGATTTTTGGCATTGTATTGATGCAATCTGCCTATAATCAGGCATCCCAACGTCAATCGCATGTCATGTCCCTCGCCGTTCTCAGGTCACGCGCCATATCGGGCATGGATGCGCCCGAAGTCATTGTGGAAGTGCATATTTCTGCCGGCCTGCCGCGCTTCACCCTGGTCGGCCTGCCGGATACCGAAGTCAAGGAAGCGCGCGATCGGGTACATGCAGCAATCCAGAACTGCCGTTTCGAATTTCCCCAGCGCCGCATCACGGTCAACCTTGCACCGGCCGATCTGCCCAAGGAATCCGGCCGCTTCGATCTGCCGATTGCGCTGGGCATCCTGATTGCCACCGGCCAGCTCAAAGCAAAGGATCTCGATATGCACGAGTTCGCCGGCGAACTGGCCCTGGGCGGCGAGTTGCGACCCATTCGTGGCACGCTGGCCATGGTGGCTGCCATGGCCAGCCAACCGGAGGCCGCGCAGCGCAGCTGCATCCTGCCGGCGGCCAGTGCGGCAGAAGCTGCCCTGGTCCGTTCCGCCTGCATTCTGCCAGCCCGCAACCTGCTGGAAGTCTGCGCCCATCTTGCCGGCCAGCAACCGCTGACCCCTGCTGCCGCGACGATTGCGGATCACGCTCACAGCGTGGCTGATCTGGCTGAAGTCAAAGGCCAGCCACAAGCCAGACGCGCCCTGGAAGTCGCTGCCGCAGGTGCGCACAGCCTGCTCCTCAGCGGCCCGCCTGGCACCGGCAAATCGATGCTGGCCAGCCGCCTGCCCGGCATACTGCCCCCAATGACGGAAGCCGAAGCCCTGGCCAGCGCTGCCGTGCATTCACTGGTCGGTCGCTTCACGCCGGCGCATTGGGGACAGCGTCCCTTTCGAGCACCGCATCACTCCGCTTCGACGCCAGCCCTGGTCGGTGGCGGCAGCGTGCCGCGCCCCGGTGAAATTTCCCTGGCCCACCAGGGCGTGCTGTTTCTGGATGAACTGACCGAATTCGATCGGCGTGTGCTCGAAGCCTTGCGCGAACCGCTGGAAACCGGCCATGTCTGCATCTCGCGGGCCGCCCAGCGCGCCGACTTTCCCGCCCGTTTTCAGCTGATTGCCGCCATGAATCCCTGCCCCTGTGGCTGGCTGGGACACAGCAACGGCAAATGCCGCTGCACGCCCGAGCAGGTCATGCGCTATCGCGGCAAGATTTCCGGCCCCATGCTTGACCGCATCGACCTGCTGATCGAAGTGCCTTCGCTGTCCGATGATGAACTGCAAAGCCGGGCCGCAAGCGAAGACAGCGCCACCGTGCGCCAGCGCGTGATCGCCGCCCGCGCACGACAGCTGGCGCGGCAAGGCAAGCCCAATGCCCTGCTTGGCCCGACTGAAATCGACACCCATTGCAGTCCCGATGCCGCCGGTAGCACGCTGCTGCGCCAGGCAATCAGCCGTCTATCCCTGTCGGCACGGGCCTATCACCGGATTCTCAAGGTGGCCCGCAGCATTGCCGACCTGGCCGGCAGCGAACAGATTGCACCGGCACATATTGCTGAAGCAATACACTATCGACGCAGTGCCGGGTAAACTTGCCGCTTCACTTGCGGCAGCGTCACCATGAAAACACCGGCAGTACCCGATGTGCGCGACACATCGACGATGGCCGTAATCGCCATATTGCTGGCCTTGCTGGCGATGATCGGCCCATTCTCCATCGACACCTACCTCCCGGCCTTTCCGGCCATGGGTGAGGCTTTGCAGGCCACACCCTTGCAGATCCAGCAAACCCTGACCGCCTATCTGCTGCCTTTTGCACTGATGATGCTCTGGCATGGCGCCATTTCCGATGCGCTGGGCCGGCGCCGGGTGATTCTTGTCGGCCTGGCCCTGTACACGCTGGCATCACTGCTCTGCGCCCTCGCCCAGCAACTCGAGCTGTTGCTGCTCGGCCGCATCCTGCAAGGACTCTCCGCCGGCGCTGGCACGGTCATTGGCCGCGCCGTGGTGCGTGATCTACACGAAGGACCGGCCGCGCAACGACTGATGGCGCATGTCAGCATGATGTTCGCGATTGCCCCGGCAATTGCGCCGATTCTCGGTGGCTGGCTGCATGGTCATTTCGGCTGGCAGGCGATTTTTTTCTTTCTCGCGGCATTTGGCGGCCTGCTCTGGCTGGCTGTCCTGCTGCGACTGCCGGAAACCCTGCCGGCCATCATGCGTCAGCCCCTGCATCCTCTCAGACTCTGGTATTCCTATCGCGAAGTTTTCGCCGACCGGACATTCGTTGGCCTGTCGGCAGCGCTGGCCTTCAATTTCAACGGCATGTTTCTGTACGTGCTGTCAGCGCCGGTCTTTCTCATCCAGCACTTGCGACTTGGCCCACAGGATTTTGCCTGGCTGTTCCTGCCTTCCGTCGGCGGCATGATGCTGGGCTCATTCTGCTCCGGCCGCCTGGCTGGCCGCCTCAGCAGTCGTCGCACCATACTGCTCGGCTATGTATTGATGGGCATTGCCGCCGCCGTCAACATCGGCATCAATCTGTTGCTGCCGCCCAGCCTGCCCTGGATGATCCTGCCCCTGCCACTCTACACCATCGGCATGGCCATGACGGTGCCCAGCCTGCAACTGCTCTCTCTTGACCTGCATCCGCAACGACGCGGCCTGGCTTCCAGCTGCCAGGGATTGATCCAGACCGGCCTGACGGTATTCAGCGCCGCCATACTGGCCCCCCTGCTCTGGGCCACACCGCTGCTGCTGGCCGGGGGCATGGCGGCCTCCATGGCCTGCGGGCTGGCAGCCTTCCGGCTGGCCTGCCGACAGACACCAAGCGCAGGGCAGGCACACTGACGCAGCAGCACTCTTGCCAATCCTACCAGCCAGAATACCCACCTGTTTCATGCCATTGAAATAATTACATTTGACTATTTTCGATCGTTGTGATGATAATGAGACAATGACAAAGACATTTTGCAGCGACTGAGTCATGCGCTTGTGTTTCGCTCATGGCTCCCTTTGCAGCGGTTTCCTGGCTGGCCTGCTGCTGCAGATCATGACGGGTTGCGCGCCATTGCCTGCGCCCCCTTCCACACAACATCTCGCCCCCACCGGCATGGTCGCCGGCCCGCTCCCCGGCTTCTTGCGCCAGCCGCCCCTGCCACCGCCTCCTGACGCATCCACGGCTGTCCAACACGAAACCTATCACGTGGTCGTACACAACATCGACGCCCGTGAACTACTGTTTGTCCTGGTGCGCGATGGCAAGCTCAATGCTGATATCCACCCCGGTATCACCGGCACGGTCAGCATGAATGCGATGGAGCAGACGCTGGCGGAAATCCTTGAACGCATCGCCGAACAGGTGGATATCCGCTACACGCTCACTGATCGCCATCTCTCCGTGCAGCCGGATACGCCCTACCTGAAAACCTACCGCGTGGATTACCCCAATATCCAGCGCAATGTGCAAAGCACCGTCAGCACCTCAACCAGCCTGGGTGCTTCAGGCAGCACCGCCATCGGCACCGGCAATGCGGCCAGCAGCCTCGGCAGCGCGACGGGAAACTCCTCGACCACCCTCGTCAGCAATACCACCAACAATCGCTTCTGGGACACCCTGGTCAGCAATCTGCGCGACCTGCTCCATGAAACCGACAAGCTCCTGCCGGCTGGCTCCAGCGAAACCGTCACCGAACAGACCGGCCAGCAGATTGCCTCCCTGCAGCCAGGCGCCAATGCGGCCGCTCTGCCAAGTCCCGGCAAGAACAACAAGAGCAAGACTTCTGACCCGCTACCGGCAACCCTGACCCAGCAAGGAAGTTCGATCATCCGCCACACCACTTTCCGTGAAGCCGCATCAGTCATCGCCAATCCGGAAAACGGCCTCATCAGCGTGCGTGCCACGGCGCGTCAGCATGACAAAGTCGCTGAATTCATCGACAGGTTATTGAGCAGTGCGCGGCGCCAGGTACTGATCGAAGCCACCATCGTCGAAGTCGATCTGTCCGCGCGTTACCAGCAAGGCATCGACTGGCGCCTGGTGCGCAATCTGGGCAACAGCGCAGGCTCCCACATCACCTTGCAACCTGCCGGCAGTTACACCAGCAGCATGGCCACCGGCGGCATGGTGGGCAGCCTGGCCACCTTGAGCTGGCAGCAGACCCGCAGTCATGGCGACATCAACGCAACCATCAAACTGCTGGAATCATTCGGCAGCCTGCGTGTCCTGTCGAGCCCGAAAATTTCTGTACTCAACAACCAGAGCAGCCTGCTCAAGGTCGTCGACAACGAAGTGTATTTCACCATTACCGCCACTGCCGGCACGGCCGCCACTGCCACATCACCCGCCATCGAACCGACCTACCAAACCAGTGTAAACACCGTGCCCATCGGTTTTTTGATGACCGTCACCCCACAGATCAGCGCAGCCGGCGAAGTCATCCTCAACCTGCGCCCAACCATCAGCCGTATCAGCGGCTACGCCCTGGATCCCAACCCTGTTCTGGCGGCAAACAACCTGAGCAATCCCATTCCCATCATCCAGACGCGCGAAATGGAATCCCTGATGCGTGTGCAAAGTGGCGATATCGCCATACTTGGCGGCCTGATGCAGGACAGCCGCAATGACCGCAGCGACGAAGTTCCTGGCCTCAATCGCCTCCCCGCCGCCGGCGAACTGTTCAAGTTCAAGGACAACCTCAACCGCAAATCCGAACTGGTCGTCTTCCTGCGTCCAACCGTATTGAACGATGCCAGCCTCGAAGGCGATTTCAGTGATTACCGCCCGCTGCTCTCGGCAGCCAGCCGCCGTTTCAATGCCCCCTCTCTGACGTATCCTCACCAGTGACCAGGCAACGACATGCACGCATCGCTCCGGACAGACAAAATCCGCAAACCCATGCGCCATGCTGCCAGCCTGCTCTGTCTGAGCCTCGGCTGCCTGGCCATGCCCAGCCTGGCAGACGAGCCGAGCCGGCCAGTCAAGGCACTTGGCGAAAGAAAATTGGCGCCGCCGGTCAGTCAAAAGTCTGTGCCGGGAAAATCCACAGCCGCGCTGATCAGCAGCAAGACGGGTAGCTTCAATCCACTGCAAGCCGGCTATGCGGCCTTGCTGCAACAAGACCATCGCAAGGCCGAGCAGGCCTATCGCCTGGCCTTGAAAAACACCGCCGATCAACGTGATGCCTGGCTGGGTCTGGCTACAATTGCCCATCAGCAAGAGCGTATCGAAGACGCCCGGGCAGCCTACCAGCGCGTACTGCGCCTTGACCCGCAAAACATTACCGCCCAGGCCGGCCTGATCCAGCTGCTGGCCGTTGCCGCCAGCGAAACCGCCATTCATCTGGCGCGCGAACTTGCCGAACGCCAGCCACATTCGGCAACCGCCCAGGCTGCCCTGGCTGACGCACTGGCACAAGGCGGCCGGCTTAACGAAGCCCGCCCAGCCTACGCCGCCGCCAGCGCCCTTGCCCCGCTCGACAGCATTCACGCCTACAACCTGGCAGTCGCTTGCGACCACCTGCATGACACATCCCAAGCCCGTCAGCATTACAAACGGGCAATCCAGCTGGCCGAGCAGACGGAAATGACAGCCCGCACAACGGTCCTGCACAGCCTGGCCAGACAACGTTTGGCACAGTTGCGCCCGCCGCCAGACGCGGTCAGCGATGACAACGACACTCGCGAAACCAACCCAACCACGGCGGCCAGCGCAGCAGCAACACGCACGCCAGCCATGCCCTGAGCTTTTCAATCCTGACGATCCTGTGCCTGGCGAACACATGCGGATGAGCCCTGCAAAATCACGCGGAGCAAGCACGACGCAGCTGGCTGAGCTGCTGATCAGCCGTGGCCTGTTGAGCCAGGACCAGTTGCGCATTGCCCTCCAGGAGCAGCACAGCACGGCACAGCCGCTGGACGAACTGTTGGTTGCGCTGGGCTTCATCGCCGCCGACCAGCTGCGCGACATCCTGGCAGAGCACTTCGGGCAACAGGCCATCTGCCTGAAAAATCTGGTTGCGGATGCCCAGGCCATCGCCCGCATTCCCCGGCAATTTGCCCGACATCATCAATTGTTTCCGGTCAGCCACGATACCGCAAGCAACCGCCTGCTGGTGGCCAGCGCCAGCCCTGAAGACATCGTTGCAGCAGACCAGCTTCACGCGCTGCTCGACGGCCAGCTGCAAATCGTCTGGCGACGGGCCGCCAGCGAGGAAATCCAGGCCGCCATCGAACGCTTTTACGATCACGAACTGAGTCTGGACGGCATCTTGCAGGAGCTTGAAACAGGCGTGATCGACGAAGCCAGCCTGGGGCAGACCCTCGGCAAGCAGAGCTACCGTCACCCCATCGTGCGCCTGGTCGACTCGCTACTCAGCGAAGCCATACGGCAAGGCGCATCAGACATACATTTCGAACCGGAAGCACAGTTTCTGCGCCTGCGTTATCGCATCGATGGCGTGCTGCGTCAGGCACACATATTTCATCTGCGATACTGGTCGGCCATGCTGGTGCGTCTCAAGGTGATGGCCGGGATGAACATCGCCGAAACACGCGCGCCACAGGATGGCCGCATCGCCATGACAATCGCCGGCAAAACGCTGGATTTGCGCTGCGCCGCACAGCCCACCATCCACGGCGAAAACCTTGTACTCCGGATACTCGATCACCAGCGCGGCATCGTTCCCCTCGAACAGCTCGGCGTCTCGGCCAGCCAGCTTCTGCTCCTCAAGCGGATGCTGGCACGTCCCGAAGGTCTGTTGCTGCTGACCGGGCCCACCGGCTCGGGCAAGACCACCACGTTGTACGCCATCCTTGCCCATCTCAACGCCAGCAAGCTGAACATCATGACGCTTGAGGACCCGGTTGAATATGCACTGCCCGGCATACGCCAGACCTCCTTGTCGGATGCCGTCAAGCTGGATTTTGCAGAAGGCGTGCGCGCTCTGCTGCGCCAGGATCCCGACATCATCCTGATTGGCGAAATCCGCGATCCGGAAACGGCAAGCATGGCCTTGCGTGCTGCCATGACCGGCCACCAGGTGTTCTCAACCCTGCATGCCAACTCGACGATACGCGCCATTCCACGCTTGCTTGATCTGGGAATTTCACCTGCAAGCCTGGCCGGCAATCTGCTCGGCATCATCGCCCAGCGCCTATTGCGCACGCTTTGCCCACAGTGCAAACAGGCCGATCTGGCACAGGCAGATGCATTGCGACTGTTTGCGGCAGCCAACTGCGCCGCAGCCGCGCCCGTCAAGCTGTATCGCGCCAAAGGCTGTGCGGATTGCGGCCATACTGGCTACCGTGGGCGCACAGCAGTCATCGAACTGCTCCGCATCGACCCCGGCTTCGACGAACTGATTGCCAACCGTGCCAGCCTGCGCACCATGCATGAACATGCCGCAAGCCAGGGTTTTGTCAGTCTGGCCGAAAATGCTTTGCGCCTGGTTCAGGAAGGCCTGACCAGCCTCGAAGAAGTCGCCCGTGTCATCGATCTGACCGAACTCGACGGAGCCTGATCCGGATGCCCTACTACCGCTATCAGGCCAGCGATACCCACGGACGCATCAGCAAAGGTCGCATGGAAGCCTTGCACGATGTCGATCTTGAAGGCCGGCTGAAATCGCTTGGTCTGGACCTGATGCGCGCCCGGCCACTCAAGACGGCCCGCCCGGCAGGCCGGCAGTTACCGAAACGGGCCGCCATCGATTTTCTGTTTCAGCTTGAAATGCAGTTGCGCAGCGGCATTCCACTGCGCACGGCACTGGCCGACCTGCACGCCTCCTGCAACAGCCGCGACGCCGCAACGAGCCAGCAACTGGCTGCGCGCTTGCTGGCCAGCATCGACACCGGCAGCACATTGACCGAGGCATTCCAGACGCATTCCGACTTTTCTGCGGCCACCTGCGCCCTGATCCGCGCCGGCGAAATCAGCGGCCAGCTGCCAGAAGTCATTGGCGAAATCGTCCGCTCGCTGAAATGGCAGGACGAGATGCTGAGCAAGACCCGCAAACTGCTCCTCTATCCGACCTTTGTCATGCTCGTCATCAGCGCGATGGCGAGCTTTCTGATGATCTACCTGGTGCCCCAGCTGCTCGGCTTTCTGCGCAACATGGGTGGCGAAATTCCAGCCCATACCCGCCTGCTTCTCTGGCTGTCCGGCATTCTTGTCGATGACTGGTGGCTTCTGCTGTCACTGCCGGTCTGCAGTGCATTCATCCTGACCCTGCTGGTTCGGCAGAATCCAGCGCTGCGCCATTTCCTGCAGCGCATGTTGCTGGCCACGCCTTATCTTGGCCCGATACTCCACAAGAGCATGATCGCACGATTGGCCGACACCTTTTCCCTGATGTACCGCACCGGCATTCCGGTCATCGACGGCCTCGGCCATTGCCAGCAGATAGCCGACAATCTGCCCTTCCAGCAAGCCATGCGCCGCGTGCGAGAACGGATTGTCGGCGGCAAGACCATCGCCGACAGTTTTGCCGCCGAACCGTTTTTTCCTGCCCTGTTCATCCGTATGCTGAAAACCGGAGAAGCCACTGGCGCACTCGATACGGCGCTGGGCAACATCAGTCATTTCTACCGGCGAGATATCGAAGAATCCATCAGCCGCATCCAGGTCATGCTGGAACCGGCCATGACCGTCCTCATGGGGCTGATTCTCGGCTGGATCATGCTCGCCGTGCTCGGGCCGATCTACGACACCATTGCCACCCTCCGGTTCTGACGATGTCCTCCCCCACCCTGCTGCATTTCACCCAGGAAGGCGCCCGTTACTGGCAGCGCCACAAGACAGGCTGGCAGCCGCTGGACGGCCCGCCAGGCGCGAACACCCCTGTCTGGATCTTGAGCAATCTAGCCGGTGAAAGCTTCATCGACATTGAAACGCCGCCGCTTCACGGACGCAACCTTCACGATCTGCTTGCCCGCCGACTGGCCACACAGTTTCCCGACACCCCCTGGAAAACCGTGGTGAACATTTCCAGCCGCTGGTGGCAAAAAATCCCGGGCCGGCCGACAGCGCCGACGCGCTGCACGCTATTCGGCATCAGCAACAGCCAGAAGCTGGAAGCGCTGCTCAAAGACAAGCATCCTGCCATTGCCGCCGTGCAAGCCACCTCGCTGTTGCTGGCCGAAATCGCCCAGACAGGCGCCGGCATGCCCGATGAGCTATTGGTCATCCTGCCGGACACACACAATCTGCGCATCGTTTTTCTCAGGCAGCGCCGACCATTGCTGACCCGTCTGGTGCCCTGGCGCGAACAAGCCGAAGTACTGCTTGAAGAAGTCGAGCGTACCTGTCGCCATCTGGCAAGCAGCCCGCACCTGCAGCCGGCAACACCTGTCGCGACACGCCCCGCCATCCTGCTGCTTGGCGGGCAGGAAGCGGCCAGCAAGCTGCTTGTCACAGCCGGTCACACACTGCTCGCCAGCGCGGGGGCCTGGCAGCCAAAGCAGATTGCCGACAAACATTTTCTGTTTGACCTGGCCATCCGCAAAACGCATTTCGGCCAACTGGCGCCATACCAACAACGGCAACATTACCTGACTCTGCGGTCGCGCCAACCTGTGCTGGCACTCGCGGTGATTATCGCCATCACTGGCGGTGCCACCATGGCCAGCAAGCTCATCGACTACCGGCAACTGCAACAGGACATCGCCAGAACGCAGACCACATTGCAGCAGCTGCACAATGCCAGCACCCGCCTTGCTCGCTCATCGGCTGCCCAGCCAGATCTCGCGCTGGTTCGCCAGGCGGTGCAATTGCACGACCAGCAACTCGCCGCAGCACCCGATTTCGCAAACCATCTCCATGCACTGGCCAGCGCGCTTGATACCGCTGAAATCACTGCCTTCAAACTGAATCGTCTGGACTGGCGCATCATTGAATCGCCTGACACAGCCTGCGCGCCCGCCGCACAGCCCATCGAGGCAACCGCCTTGGCCGAATTGCGCATCGAGCTACAAATCCCCACAGCCCTGTCAGCTGCGACTCAAAGCCAACTGTTGCAACACCTTGCCCACCGGCTGACCCAACTGCCGGGGGCGCACCTGGTCATCGATCCCAGCCGCGCACCGGTCCGGCAAGCTCTGCCAGCGGATGAGCAACCGACCAATGCAGCATCCTCAGTCAGTGCCTGTCTGACGCTGACAGCAAGCAATCTCCACGCGACAAGGCCTCCACCATGACACACTGGCTGCCCCTGTTACCAATCACCCGCCACGGCTTGCGCCTGCTTGCCGGTGTCGTGCTCGGCACCACCCTGCTGTTGCTGGCGGGCACGCATACTGTGAACAACCTGCGCACAGCACATCAACAACTGCAGGACAGATTGCGCCACCTGCAGGACAACCAGCAGCGCGCCGAAGCAGAACAGGCTTTTCTCATGCGCCACAGAGCAACATTCGAGCAACTGGCAGACCAGGGTTTGCTGCAACCACCTGCTCGGGAGCAGTGGCTCAATCAACTGCTTGCCGCCCACCAGCAACAGGAACTGCCGGCCACGCTCAACTACCGCTGGGCAACAACACAGCCGCTGCCTCGCCTCGACAACAACACAACAACGACCCACTCTGTCTGGATTCATGATCTGGAATTCAGCCTGCAGAACATTCATGAAGAAGACCTGCTGCATCTGCTCGACCAATTGACACAGTCGATTCGCGAACCCTTCCGCATTCAAGGCTGCCAACTGAGCGATCCGCAAGCAGAAGGTCTGCAGGCGCAATGCACGCTGCGTTTTTTCAGTCTGCTGCCCAAGACAAGCGAAACGCCATGAAACCTCCACCGATCAGGCATTGCACAATCAACACTTTCTGCGGCATTGCTCTTTGCCTGGCGTGCGGCTGGCCGCCACCGGCAGACTCGGCCAGCGCGCCGCCGCAGCCTCCTGCCCTGGGAAGGCTGTTCTACAGCCCGCAAGCGCGCCAGGCCATGCAGCATCAGCGCAAGACCGCTACCCACGCAACAACGGCCGTCTATGACAGCGTCAAACTCGATGGATTGGTGCGCCGCAGCAGCGGTCACAGCACACTCTGGCTCAACCAGCAAGCCTTCAGCGAAGCAGATGCCTCCTCTCTGCTTGGCCACAACCCACCCCATGACAGTCTGCGCATAGGCGAAACCCTGGCGCCCGCCAGCGGCCAGCGGTTTGACTTGCTGCCACAAGGCAGCCTGAGCGTCCGCCGCCAACCATGAACAAACGGCTGCATGGACGCCAACCGCCCAAGCGCCATCGCCAGACCGAAGCCGGGGCGGCCTTGCTGCTCGTCCTGCTGATACTGGTGTTGTTCGCCCTGACCACCACCGTCCACTACTTTCATGACAACGCACTTGCCGAACACAATTCGCGACAGCAGATCGACCAGCGGGTGCTCGCCCACGCCAGAGAGGCGCTGATCGGCTCAGCGCTCACCTATCGCGATACCCATCCGAGCGAAAACTTTGGCTACCTGCGTTGCCCGGACATCGCCAATGAAAAAGGTGAAGCCGCAGCACCTTGCGGCGCGCGTGACACCTCCAGTCTGGGACGCTTGCCATGGAAAACGCTGGGAATCCCGGTCTTGCGCGATCATGCCGGCGAATGCCTTTGGTATGCCGTTTCCGGACGCGCCAAGAACAACCCAAAAACCACGCAATTCAACTGGGATACCACCGGCCAGTTCATCGTGCGCGATCATTCCGGCACCATCCTGGCCGGCACTCAACCGCACGAACGCCCGCTGGCGCTGCTTTTTTCACCCGGCTTTGCAATCGGCACACAGACCCGCCCGAGACCTTCACCAAACTCCGGGACGCCTTCCGAATGCGCTGGCAACCCACTGGCCTCCGCCTATCTGGAAAGTCTGACCACACTCGATGACGCAATCACCCCGATCACCTTGAGTACCACAACAGCACAAAACAACGACCGCATCAGCTGGCTGACCAGCGATGACATTTTCCGCCCGCTCATGCAGCACCCCGATTTCAGACTGGCAATTGACACCTTGCTTGATGATTTCTCCGCCTGCCTGGGCAACTGGAAAATGGCGCAACTGCCGCCCACCTCCGCCACCCAAAAAGGCTTGCTGAATGCCGCCATGCTCTGTTCACCCGCCGCACTCGAAAAGGAAAACAATTTCCGCAACAACTGGGAAGACCAACTGCTTTACACCAGGCCACCTGCCAGCGCAACGGCACAGATTGATGGCAGCATTCACGACAACTGTGCTGCCGTGTTGCTGTTCGGCGGTCTGCGCACCACCTGGCAAAGCCGCGCCGACAGCATCGAACAAAACGATCCAGCGATGTATCTGGAAGGCAACAATGCCGCCCGCTTTCCCGCCAGCGGCCTGTATACGGGCAACCGCAGTTTTTCCGCCAGCACCCCAGAGCGCGAACTGCTGCGCTGCATACGCAGCCTGCCAGAAGAAATGCAGCAAGTCTCCTTTGTCGACAAACTGGATGAGTTTCTGGTCGTTGGCGACGGCCTCAACAAGAAAAAAGAACGTCCTGCCGCCCCGGCTGATCCGGCAACGCCCTCTGGCAAATCAAGCATCAGCTTCATCGGCAACACATCTGCGGCGAGCTGTCTGTGGTACCCGCAGCCCCTGCCCCTGGCCGGCAGAGCATGGCGCATCTATTACACATTCCGTTTCGAGTTCTCCGACACCCATGCAACTTCCACCAACCCAGCCACGGCTGATCGTGGCAAGGGATTCACCCTGCAACTGGTTCGTGGTGATCTGGGCGCACCGGAAAACTGCGGCAGTCTGGCCGACATGGGCATCCTGAATTCTGCCGATCCACGCGGCGCACCTTCCCTGCTGATCGAAACCGATGTACACCGGGATACCGAGCACAACGATCCAGCCGGCAATCACAGCGCCATTCTGCTGGACGGCACACTGTCGCATGAAACCACACTGGGCAGCCTGTGCACTGCGCAAGTCACCGGCTGTCGCCACACACCCGCCAGCAAATTCGAAGACAGCCCGATGGCCACGCACAACCAGCGCGTCGAGATTCGCACGGGTTGCAACAGCAGCTGCAGCAGTTGCGATCCAGCAACTCATGGCAGCAGCGATCGCTCACATGCCTTGATCCAGGTCTGGATTGACTGCCAGCAATGCCTGAGCGTGCGCAACCCACTGGTCACGGCGCAAGCGCCCAGTCTTGCGCGCTGTGTTGTACTGCCCACCGAACTGGGCACCGCTTACGTCGGCTTTACCGGCGGCTTCCTGCCGCCAGCGCCGGGCCAGCCGACCAACAGCGCGCCGCGCCAGGGCGTGAGCATCGGCAATTTCTATCTAGGGATCGAATGATGCAACGCCACCAGCGCGCTTTCAGCCTGCTTGAAATGGCCATCGTGCTGCTGATCCTGGCTCTGCTGCTGGGCAGCAGCCTGCGCTTGCTGGAGGTGCAATTTGATTTGCAGCGAACCCGGGAGACACAAAAAATGCTTGAGGAAATCAGGGAAAGCCTGATCGGCTTTGCCATGGCCAACGGCCGTCTGCCCTGTCCTGCCAGCCCAGCCTCACAGGGCATCGAAAGCCCTGTGGGGGGCGGTGTCTGCACGCAGATCAACGGTCTGCTACCGGCAGCCAGCCTGGGATTGCCGAATGTGGACAACCAGGGTTTCCTACCCGATGCCTGGGGACTGCCCAGCAACCGCATACGCTACGCCGTGAGCACCGCCTATACCTACAGCGCAACCACGCCTGACGGCATCCGCGCCACCGGCATGACAAATTTTGTGCCCAACCTGAGTGTCTGCGCCAGCGCCAGCGGCATCACCTCAACCAGTTGCGGCAGCGCCAGCGCACTGACCAATACGGCCGTCGCCGTGATCTATTCCCTGGGCAAGAACGCGGCCAGCGGCGGCAGCGGACTGGATGAATCGACAAACCTTGCCAATACCCGTTTCTTTGTCAGCCATCCGCCTACCGCCAGCAGTGCTCCCAATGATGAGTTCGACGACCTGGTGACCTGGCTCTCCATCAATGTACTGTACAGCCGAATGGTGCAGGCCGGCCGCCTGCCCTGATCCAAACAAACCGCGAAAACAACATTGTCATAACCAGATGGTCTATTATCCCCCTGCTGTACAGCCCTCCATTGCTTTTGCATCGATCATTCCCCATCATCCATGAATCAAAGGAGCAAGGCATGAAAATTTCCACACCCGCCATCGCTGCACGCCAATCCGGCTTTACCCTGGTTGAAATCGCCATCGTCCTGGTCATCATCGGCCTGCTGCTGGGCGGCGTACTGAAAGGCCAGGAAATGGTGGAAAACTCCAGGGTCAAGAACGCCATCAACGAAATGAACGGCGTTGCTGCCGCCTACAACAGCTACCTCGACCGTTATCGCCGTCTTCCAGGCGACGATGGCGATCTGGACACCCTGAAC
>JAHRWT010000044.1 GCA_019105045.1 Sterolibacterium sp. | reverse complement strand
ATCTCGTCGGCATAGATGATGAGCTGGTGCTGGCGGGCAATTTCGACGATTTCCCGCAACAGCTCGACCGGATACAGCGCGCCGGTCGGATTGTTCGGGTTGATGAGGACGATGGCGCGCGTGCGCTCGTTGATCTTCTTGCGGATATCATCCAGATCCGGCAACCAGCCCGCTTCCTCATCACACATGTAATGGGTGGCCGTCCCGCCCGACAGACTCACCGCCGCCGTCCACAATGGATAGTCCGGCGTGGGCACGAGCACTTCGTCACCCGCATCGAGAAGCGCATTCATCGCCATCACGATGAGTTCGGAAACACCATTGCCGATATAGATATCCTCGACCTGCACACCGGCAATGTTCTTTTCCTGCGTGTAGTGCATGATCGCCTTGCGCGCAGCAAACAGGCCCTTGGAATCACTGTAGCCGGAAGCCTCCTGCATGTTGACGATGACATCCTGAATGATTTCTTCCGGCGCAATGAAACCAAAAGGCGCCGGATTGCCGATATTCAGCTTGATGATGCGTTGCCCTTCCTCCTCCATCTGCTTGGCACGCGCCAACACCGGGCCACGGATGTCATAACAGACATTGGCCAGCTTGGCAGACTTCATCACGGGTTTCATCGGAAACCAACCATCCTTCCTGGGCAGTAAAAACCCCTTGTCTTTCAACGGCAGCAGACAGCTCTCCCGGTGACGGCAGGCAACAGGGCAAAGGTTATAATCTTACCGAAGCTCACTCCATGCCGCAAACCTATTGCCCGCTGTCGCATCCATTGCAACAGCCCATGATTTCCCTGCGTACTTTCCTCCTGCGTTCGATGAAACTCCACCGCGATCTGAATATCGGCCAGAACCTGGTGACCGCCTATGGCCCGGACTACATCGACGTCAATGGTCAGCGACATGAAACCGGCCTGATCCTGCTGCCCCGGCAGATTCACGCCCCCTGGGGAATGGCCGGCTTTGACGCCCTGACGGCAGAGGATTTTCGCTACGTCGTTACACAGGAATGTGAAATTCTTTTCCTTGGCACCGGCCGCCAGCAGCGTTTTCCGCAAGCGGCGCTACTGCGTGAGCTGATCACCGCCCGCATCGGCATTGAAATCATGGATACCGGGGCCGCCTGCCGCACTTTCAACATACTCGTGGCAGAAGGTCGCAACGTAGCGGCTGCCTTGCTACTCGAAAAGTGACGCGCCACCACCGATGAGTTCCACCAGCTTCTTTCTGATCATTGCCGGCGTGCTGCTGAATGCCTGCGGCCAATTACTGCTGAAAGCCGGCACCAATGCCGTCGGCCATTTCGAGTTTCAGCTCGACAACCTGCTGCCGGTTGGCCTCAAACTCGCTTTCCAGCCTTACATCATGAGCGGTGTCGTCTGCTACGTCATCAGCCTGGTGGTCTGGATCATGGCTCTGTCGCGCGTGCCGGTGAGCATCGCCTACCCCATGCTTTCCATCGGCTACATCATCAATGCCTTTGTCGCCTGGCAGTGGTTTGGCGAACCTCTGTCAGCCCAGAAACTGCTGGGTATCGGCTTCATCGCGATCGGCGTCTATGTTGTCGCACGCTCATAGCCCATTGCACAAATCCCGCTCATGGCGTGCTGCCTGCGGCCCTGGAGATTCACTTGAAACTGGCCCTGAAGATCGATGTCAACACCTGGCGCGGTACCCTGCAAGGGGTTCCTCGCCTGGTCGAAGCCCTGCAACGCCACCAGGCCGAAGCCAGCTTTTTTCTGTCTCTGGGCGCCGATCGTAGCGGGCGTGCCCCGAAACAGCTGCCCCACCCTGCCGGCAGCTCCCGTCTCGCCCATTACGGCATCAAGACGCTGCTTTACGGCACGCTGTTGCCCGCGCCCGACATAAGCCGCAGCTGCAGCGAAATCCTGCGCAACCTGCGTGACGCTGGTTTTGAAGTCGGCGTGCAGTGCTGGGATCGCATGCGCTGGCAGAATGAAGCTGAACGCGCTGAACACACGGACAGCCTCTGGGCTGAACGCGAAATGCAGCTGGCCTGCGCGCGCTTTGAAGAAATCTTCGAAACGCCTGCCAAAGCCCATGCCGCCGCCGGCTGGCAGAGCAATGCCCAGGCGCTGCGTCTGACACAACACATGGGCTTTGATTACGCCTGTGATACGCGCGGCAGCCACCCCTATATGCCGATCTATCGCGGCGAAGTGATTCACTGCCCGCAATTGCCGACCACCTTGCCCCCTCTTGACGAACTGATCGGTTTCGATGGCCTGACTGCCGACAATGTGCACGAGCACCTGCTTGAACTCAGCCGCGATCCGCCGCCCAGTGGCCACGTCTTCACCCTGCGTGCCGAACTGGAAGGAATGAAACTGCTGCCCATTCTCGAAAAACTCCTCAGCGGCTGGTGTGCGCAGGGCTATACATTGACAACGACTCGCGCTATCTTTGCGTCACTGGATTCCGCCACGCTGCCACGTCATGAAATTGTGCGTGGCCAGTTGGCCGGACAAGACAAGACACTGATGTTGCAGGGCGAAGCTTTTCTCGATGCGTGGCATTCCGCAGCGGCCTGAGCCCGACACAACACCTGCCAAAAGGGACATGATGATCGACCAGCCTGTTGCCGACTTCACCCTGGACGCCACAGGTGGCCAGCCCTTTCAACTCTCCGCCGCCCGTGGCGCACCGCTGGTCATCTACTTCTACCCCAAGGACAACACCCCCGGCTGCACGACCGAAGCCAGCCAGTTTCGCGACCTGCATCCAGCGTTCTCTCAACTGGGCTGCACGATCGTCGGCATCTCGCGTGACAGTCTCAAGTCCCACGAAACCTTCAAGGCCAAACTGGGCCTGCCCTTCGATCTGTTGAGTGACACTGCAGAACTCGCCTGCGCACGCTTTGACGTCATCAAACAGAAAAAACTCTACGGCAAGACAGTGCGCGGCATCGAGCGCAGCACTTTTCTGCTCGACAGCCAGGGCGTGCTGCGCCGCGAATGGCGCGGCGTCAAAGTGGCCGATCACGCCGCCGAAGTTCTCGACGCCGTCCGCAACCTGCAAGCCCGCTGAAAGCCGATACGCTCTACCCCTTTCACCCCCTCCATTTCCAGTGGAATGATGATGACCACAAAAAAAACTGCTGCCAGCAAAGCCCCCGCCAGCCAGCCAAAAAACAAACTGTTCGTCCTCGATACCAATGTGCTGATGCACGATCCACTGAGTCTGTTCCGCTTCGAAGAACATGACATCTTCGTGCCGATGATGACGCTGGAAGAACTCGATGCCAACAAAAAAGGCATGACCGAAGTTGCCCGCAACACCCGCCAGGCCAGCCGGCTGCTCGATGAAATCATCTGCGATTACGACGACAACCAGGATATCCGGACAGGCATCTCGCTGGCTGCGCCTTCACGCCAACTGGCCAGTGGCCGCCTGTTCCTGCAGACCGAAGCCATCAACAACACCATCCCCCATGCCTTGCCCACCGGCAAGGCCGACAACCAGATCATCTCGGTTGCCCTGCATCTGTGCGAAAAATTTCCCGGCCGCCCGGTCATCCTGGTGTCAAAAGACATCAACATGCGCATCAAGGCCCGCGCTCTCGGCCTGGCCGCACAGGACTACTTCAACGACAAGGTACTCGAAGACACCGACCTGCTCTACACCGGCACGCGCGAACTACCCGCCGATTTCTGGGACAAGCATGGCAAAGGACTCGAATCCTGGAAACAGGAAACCCACACCTTCTATCGCATCAAAGGACCACTGTGCAAGGACCTGCTGATCAACGAACATGTCTGGCAGGAAAGCGAAGGCAACCAGCCACTTTATGCCTGGGTGCGAGAAGCCGATCTAAAAACCGCCGTACTCGAAACCCTGGTCGACTACACTCATCAGAAAAATGCGGTCTGGGGCATTACTGCACGCAACCGCGAACAGAACTTTGCCCTCAATCTGCTGATGAACCCCGATATCGATTTCGTCACCCTGCTCGGCCAGGCCGGCACCGGCAAGACCCTGCTGACACTGGCTGCCGGGCTGACTCAAGTGCTGGACAGCAAGCGTTACAGCGAAATCATCATGACCCGCGTCACCGTGCCGGTTGGCGAAGACATCGGCTTCCTGCCCGGTACCGAAGAAGAGAAAATGAATCCCTGGATGGGCGCCCTGGATGACAACCTTGACGTTCTCAATCGCCCTCCGGAAGAGTCCGCCAGCACGCTGACCACCTCCAGCGGCGACTGGGGACGGGCAGCCACCATGGATCTGATCCGCAGCCGCATCAAGGTGAAATCGCTCAATTTCATGCGCGGCCGCACTTTCATGAGCAAATTCCTCATCATCGACGAAGCGCAGAACCTCACGCCCAAGCAGATGAAAACCCTGATCACCCGCGCCGGCCCCGGCACCAAGGTGGTCTGCATGGGCAACATCGCACAGATCGACACCCCCTATCTGACCGAAGGCAGCTCCGGCCTGACCTATGTCGTCGATCGATTCAAGGGCTGGCCCCACGCCGGCCACATCACCCTGCAACGTGGCGAGCGCTCACGCCTGGCCGACCACGCCGCCGAAATCCTCTAAACCCAAACCAAGCCAAAGGCACCCGATATGAAAAACTACCCCGAGCACTACAAGGAACTCAGCCAGTGGATGGGCAAGCTGGGCCAAGTCCAGCCAGACGTCATGCAAGGCTTCGGCAAACTGCACGAAAGTGCGCTCAAGCCTGGCGCACTGAACACCAAAACCAAGGAACTGATCGCCCTGGGCATCGCCATCACCGTGCGTTGCGACGGCTGCATTTCCTTCCACGTGCATGACGCCCTGCAAGCCGGCGCCAGCAAGGAAGAAATCGCCGAAACCGTTTCCGTCGCCATCCTCATGGGCGGCGGCCCCTCGGTCGTCTATGGCATCGAAGCCCTGCAAGCACTCGAACAGTTCCTGGAAAAGGGAGTCTGAGAGGGAATCCGAGCACAGCCTGTCAAGCGCATCAAGCGCCATCCGACAATCACCATAAAAAAATCGGCTTCCCGCAGGAAGCCGATTTTCTTTTATTGGTAGGCCGTGTAGGGATCGAACCTACGACCAACGGATTAAGAGTCCGCTGCTCTACCAGCTGAGCTAACGACCCAATAAATTTCTAAATTTTTGAATTTTGAACTACGTGGCCTATGTCAGCCAGGTCATGTCAAACCTGTTGCTTGGTAGGCCGTGCTGGATTCGAACCAGCGACCAACGGATTAAAAGTCCGCTGCTCTACCAACTGAGCTAACGACCCAAGTAAAGAGTGGAATTATAGAAGTGCTGCATTTTGCTGTCAAACAAAATTGACAACAAAATTGATCTCGGCACATCTCACTGCCTTCATTCGTCCGCCAGTCGCGGGGAGAAGATTCTCACCATGCGTACCCGACGGTTATGGGCCTGGATGATTTCCATGGGTACGCCATTGATCTTGACGCTCAGACCAGCTTCAGGGATGTCTTCCAGATGTTCCAGAATCAAGCCGTTGAGCGTGTTTGGCCCATCCAGCGGAAAGTTCAGCTGCAGCTCCCGGTTCAAGTCACGCAATGTGCAGGCACCGTCGATCAGCACGGTTGATACCCCTGGCACTTCGGTGTCGTTCCAGGCCAGTTTCTGCTGGCCCGGAGTATCTGTGGTGAATTTACCGACAATTTCCTCGATGATATCTTCCAGTGTCAACAACCCGAGAATTTCGCCATATTCATCAACGACCAGGCCGACGCGCTGGCGGTTTTCCTGGAAGAACTGCAACTGTGCGTAGATCGTCGTCCCGGCTGGGATGAAATAGGGCTCGGCCACCTGGGTACGCAGCGCCGCCTGATCGAGCTCGCCAGCAATGGCGGCAGCCAGCAGTCGCCGCTGATGCAGGATGCCGACCACATTGTCCGGATCATCGTCATAAACCAGCAGCCGTGTATGAAAGCTGGTGGCTAATTGCTGCTGGATTTCTGCCAGCGGCGCCTGCAAGTCGATGCCTTCGATTTCGCCGCGCGGCGTCATGATGTCGTCGACCTCGATGCGTTCAAGCTCGAACAGATTCAGCAACATGCTCTGGTGCTGCTGCGGAATGAAGTGTCCGGCATCAAGTACCATGGCGCGCAAGTCTTCGGCGGAAACCTGCTGGGGTTCGTGACGCCCTTGGTTTTCCAGCCGCAATAGCTTGAGCAGGCCGGAGACAAACAGATTGATGAACCAGACAACCGGCCGGCCAATGCGTTGCAGGGGCACCAGCACGTAGCCCAGACGCAGGGCCAACCAATCAGGATAGGTTGCGCCAATCACCTTGGGTGTGATTTCCGAGAAGACCAGCAGACAAAAAGTAACGACCAGTGTGCCCGCTTCCAGCGCCCAGTTTTCCGCCCCCAACAGGCTCAGGGCGACATGTCCGGTCAGCATGGCGGCGGCGGCATTGATCAGGGTATTGGCGATCAGCACGACACTGATCAGCCGGTCGACACGCCCCAGCAAGTGATTGGCCAATTGTGCGCCGCGGTGGCCTTCCCCGGCCAGATGCCGCAGACGATGACGATTGGCCACCATCATTGCCGTCTCGGCCATGGCGAAGAAACCGGAGAGCAGCAGCAAGACAACCAGAGTGATCAGTTGAGTTGCCAGAGGAATATCGTCCATGCGCTGGAGGTGTTTTGTTCGACGCCGGCAGGCGGCTCAGTTAGCTGCCCGGTGCAGAATCACTTCAACGACAAAATGGCTGCCCACATAGGCCAGCAGCAAGGCGATGAAACCGGCCAGCGTCCAGCGCATGGCCAGCTTGCCACGCCAGCCGCGCAGATGGCGACCCAGCAGCAGCGCGGCAAAGATCAGCCAGGAAATGAAACCGAAGACGGTCTTGTGATCGAACGACCAGGGCTTGCCGAACAGAACTTCGGAAAAGAACACGCCCGAAAGTACCGTCAAGGTCAGCAGAAAGAAAGCGATGTAGATCAGCCGGAACAACAAGGCTTCCATGGTCAGCAGCGGCGGCAAACTCGACAGCAGGGGCAGCAGCCGGCCCTTGTGCAGACTGCGTTCAACCGCGGCCATCAGCAACACGTGCATGGCCGCCAGACTGAACAGGCTGTATGCCAGCATGGCCATGACGAAATGCGCGCGAAACGCCAGGCTGTCGGTATGCGCCTGCAGGTGCGGGCTGGGCCAGATCAGCGGCAGCAAGGTGCAGATGGCGGCCAGCGGAAAACCAAGCATCTGCAGGCCATCCATGCGGGTATAGAGACTTTCTATCCAATAAACGGCGATTGCCAGCCAGAGCATCATCGACAGCGAAACGGAAAAGCCGAAACGCATCGCGCCATCGGCAAAGATGCCCTGATTGAGCGCAGCGCCATGCAGCACCAAGGTCACCAGCAACAAAATGCGCGCCCAGCCCTGCAATGCACCTTGTGGCTGCGTCTGGCTGCGCACTGCACCGCGCCAGCGCGTGCGCCAGAAGTGTGTAGTCAAGCCCAGATAAAGGGCTGTCGCCAGCAGATGCAGTAGAATCGTCAACATTTTTCCAGTTTACCCTATCCGCAGCGAATTCCCGATGTTTCGGGCCTTGGCCTGCGGACACAGACGGACACAGACGCCCACACTCACCATGCTCGACAATCTGACTCAACGCCTTGCCAAAGCCGTCAAGACCATTCGTGGTCATGCCCGCCTGACGGAAGACAACATCAGCGACATGCTGCGCGAAGTGCGCATGGCGCTGCTCGAAGCCGACGTGGCGCTGCCGGTGGTCAAGGATTTCATTGCCAAAGTCAAGGAAAAGGCCGTCGGCCAGGAAGTCATCGGCTCGCTCAGTCCAGGGCAGGCGCTGGTGGGCGTGGTGCATCGCGAACTGACCGAACTGATGGGAGGCAGCAACACCGGACTGAATCTGGCCACGCAACCGCCTGCCGTCATACTCATGGCGGGTCTGCAAGGGGCCGGGAAAACCACCACCACCGCCAAGCTGGGCAAATGGCTGCATGAGCGGCAGAAGAAAAAAGTACTTGCGGTGTCCTGTGACGTCTACCGCCCGGCGGCCATCGAGCAGCTGAAAACTGTCGCGGCCCAGGCCGGTATCGACTTCTTTCCTTCCGCCGTCGGCCAGCAGCCCCTCGACATCGCGGCGGCAGCGCTGGATTACGCCAAGAAGCATTATTACGACGTGCTCTTCGTCGATACGGCCGGTCGTCTGGCGATCGATGCGGCAATGATGGCGGAAATCAAGCAACTGCACGCCTCGCTCAAGCCGATCGAAACGCTGTTCGTGGTTGATGCCATGCTGGGCCAGGATGCCGTCAATACAGCCCAGGCCTTCAACCAGGCCCTGCCGCTGACCGGCGTGGTGCTGACCAAACTTGATGGTGATGCGCGTGGCGGTGCGGCGCTGTCGGTACGCCACATCACCGGCAAGCCGATCAAATTCGCCGGCGTGGGCGAAAAACTTGCGGGCATCGAAGAATTTCATCCCGAGCGCATGGCCTCGCGCATCCTCGGCATGGGCGACATACTCAGCCTGGTCGAAGACGCCCAGCGTGGCATCGATCAGGAAAAAGCCCAGGCACTGGCGCAAAAACTCAAGTCAGGCAAAGGCTTTGACCTCAACGACTTCAAAGAACAAATTGGTCAAATGCGCAAGATGGGCGGCATTTCCTCACTACTGGAAAAACTGCCGGCGCAATTCGCCCAGGCCGCCCAGCAAACCGGCAGTGGCGTGGAAGAAAAAGCCATCGCCCGCATCGAAGGCATCATCAATTCCATGACGCCTGCCGAACGCGCCAAGCCCGAGCTGATCAAGGCCAGCCGCAAACGCCGCATCGCCACCGGCGCGGGCGTTCAGGTGCAGGAAGTCAATCGTCTGCTCAAGCAATTCGAGCAGACGCAGAAAATGATGAAACAATTCACCCGTGGCGGCATGCAGAAAATGATGCGCGGCATGAAGGGAATGCTGCCGGGTATGCGCTGAATCTGCGCTGAATCTGCGCCGACCCTCGCAAAATTCACGCAGGCCCTGCCGACAGTTCAGACCGTTCAGATAAATCGAGCGTTGCCATCACCGGCGCATGATCCGAAGGCCGCTCCAGTCGGCGCGGCGCCTTGTCGATGACACAGGCGGTACAGCCTGCCGCCAATTGACGCGAAAGCAGAATCAGGTCGATGCGCAAGCCCAGGTTGCGGCGAAAGCCCATCATGCGGTAATCCCACCAGGAAAAACTTTTTTCCGGCTGCTCGAACAAACGATAAGCATCCACCAGGCCCAGATCAAGCAGCCGCTGAAAGGCCGCACGCTCCGGCACGCTGCACAGCACCTTGTCGCGCCAGGCCACCGGATCATGCACGTCACGATCTTCCGGGGCGATGTTGTAATCACCGAGCAAGACCAGCTGCGGATATTGCTGCATCTGCCCGGCCAGCCAGTCGTGCAGCGCGGCCAGCCAACGCAGCTTGTACTGATACTTGTCGGAATCCACGCTCTGCCCGTTGGGGACATAGACGCACACCACGCGCACGCCGGCAATGCTGGCGCTGATCACCCGCTGCTGCTCATCGACAAAGCCGGCGATACCGTGCTCGACATGCGCGATATCACCCAACGCACGCCGCGCCAGTATGGCCACACCGTTATAGGTTTTCTGCCCGGCAAACACGACGCGATAACCTGCCGCCTCGATTTCAGCCTGCGGAAAAACCCTGTCTTCCATCTTGGTTTCCTGCAGACACAGCACATCCGCCTGTTGCTGCGCCAGCCAGTCCAGCACCTGTGGCAAACGCACTTTCAGCGAATTGACATTCCAGGTAGCAATCTTCAAAGTCATCACGCCATTTCCATTCATCGCACCAGTTCAAGAAACGACCTGCCGAGCACAGCGCCACGCAACTCGTCACAACGGCCCAATATACTATCGAACTTCTTCACGGATTTTTTTGTTCCGCCCTACAACACCAGGAGATTTTCATGACCGCACCGCTCGACACCGCCAGCCTGGCACAACTATTCACCGCTGCCCGCACACACAATGGTTTCACGCAGGAGGCAGTGTCCGACGCGACCTTGCACCAACTCTACGAGCTGATGAAATGGGGGCCGACCGCCGCCAACAACTGCCCGGCACGTTTCGTTTTCGTCAAATCACAGGAAGCCAAGGCCCGCTTGAAACCCGCGCTGGCACCGGGCAACGTCGACAAGACCATGGCCGCCCCGGTCACCGTGATCGTGGCACGCGATCTGGCTTTCTACGAACACCTGCCGACGCTGTACCCCGCCACCGACGCCCGCGCCTGGTTTGTTGGCAACGAGGCCGCCATCGAAGAAACCAGCCTGCGCGATACCGCCCTGCAGGGCGCCTACCTGATCCTTGCCGCGCGAGCGCTGGGACTGGACTGCGGCCCCATGGGCGGCTTTGACAAAACTGTTCTCGATGCCGCCTTCTTTACCGGCACCACGTTGAAATCCGTATTTCTCATCAACCTGGGCCACGGCGACCCGAGCAAGCTCTATCCCCGCGGCCCGCGCCTGGATTTTGATACGGCCTGCAGGATTGCTTAAGGAAGTGCTGCACGAATCATCGCGCCGCACCAGCCCTCCCTCTGTCATTCTGCGCTTCACTCCCCCCCCCGTCATTCTGCGCGCAGCGTAGCGGAGTCGCAGAATCCACGTGCGGCACGTTGCTTCAACCGCCGATGGACCCTGCGACTACGCGCAGGGTGACGGGGTTGGGGTGCAGGGTGACGATTTACCGATTTGGCGTAGAGGAGCGACGTGGCGGACGGTTGTTGGCGTGGCCAGAACGGCCGGCTTTGCTGGCGCCACCGCCGCCTCTTCTTGCGGCAAGCCCCCCTGCCGAAGCTGAAGTGGCACGTCCTCCCTGGTTTCTGCCCTGCCCCTGCCGCCCATCGCCGCCTCGCCCTGGATTGCGGCGATTGTCCCGGCCATTTTCTATCGGCTCGGGCTTGATGCTCGGGTCGGGCTCAAAACCTTCTATCTGGCAACGTTCGATCGGTTGCTTGATCAAACGCTCGATGTTTCTCAACAACTGCAACTCATCCACGCAGACCAGCGACGCGGCCTGTCCGACTGAACCTGCCCGCCCAGTGCGACCGATACGGTGCACATAGTCTTCAGGCACATTCGGCAGCTCGTAATTGACCACGTGCGGCAGCAGATCAATGTCAATCCCGCGCGCAGCAATATCAGTGGCAACCAGCACATTGAGCTTCATGCTCTTGAAATCCGCCAGTGCCCGGGTGCGGGCGTTCTGGCTTTTGTTGCCGTGGATGGCGGCAGCGCTGATGCCCGCCTTGTCGAGTTTGTCGGCCAGCGTATTGGCGCCGTGTTTGGTGCGAGTAAACACCAACACCTGATGCCAGTTGTGATCCTGTATCAACTTGATCAGCAAATCACGCTTGCGCGCCTTGTCCACCGGATAAACCTTCTGACTGACCAACTCAGTCGTCGAATTGCGCGGCGCGACATCCACCGAGCGCGGCTCGCGCAGCAGGCCGGCCGCAAGGCGGCGGATATCATCCGAAAACGTTGCTGAATACAGCAGGGTCTGGCGCTCTTTGGGCAAGCGGGCGAACAGCTTTTTCATGTCGGGCAGAAAACCCATGTCGAGCATCCGGTCGGCTTCGTCCAGCACCAGAATCTCGACACCATCCAGACTGGCCGTCCCCTGCCCCAAGTGATCCAGCAAGCGGCCGGGGGTGGCCACCAGAATATCCACGCCGCTCTTCAGCGCCTTTTCTTGCGGCCCCATGGACACGCCACCAAAAATCACCGCAGTTTTCAGCGGCAGATGCTGGCCATAGACATGCACACTTTCCGCCACCTGGGCGGCCAGCTCACGGGTGGGTGTCAGCACCAGTACCCGCGGCCTTGGCCGGCCCCCTTGAGGTGGACGGCTGCTGATCAACTGCAGGATGGGCAAGGTAAAGCCGGCGGTCTTGCCGGTGCCGGTCTGGGCAGCAGCCATCAGATCATGGCCGGCCAGCACCAGAGGAATCGCCTGGGCTTGAATCGGGGTGGGGTCGGTATAGCCTTGCGCGTCGATGGCACGCAAAATCTCGGCGCGCAGGCCGAGTTCGGTAAACTTCATGAAAACTCCGCGAGCCGGCCCTGCATGTCCATCATGCCGCAGTCTGTGAGACGGCAAAAAAAGAAAATAATGCAGGGAAAATCCGCTCGCATGGCGCGGTGACAGACTGCAAAGCATCCGCGCGGCGCGCAGTCTAGCAGCCCCGGCGCGCGCTGTCAGAAAGCATTGCGCCGGATCGCGCCCACAGGCCACCAGATGCGACATTTTCTCCCTGCAAAACGCCAGCCACCCGCTTGCCACGTGCTAAGATCACAAGAATCACAAGGCTTGAATAACATGTCTGAATAGAAAAACCGGACAAAATGACAGATACGGTTTGATACACGTGGTTTTTTTGCTCATATCACACACAAATCGCACACAGGATCACGGTAGAAACCACTTTCCAGCAAGCAAGCTCTGCTAATCTACGCAGGCTTGAACATGCGATCGTGAAACGGCGGAAGAAGAACAAAGGGAGAAAACCAGATGGCCAGCGCTAGCAAAAGTGGTACCGTCAGGGAGTTCACTTTTACCTGGGAAGGCCGGGACAAAACCGGAAAGCTGATCCGTGGCGAAATACGTGCCGGGGGTGAAGCGCTGGTCCGCTCCACCTTGCGTCGCCAGGGGGTACTGGTCAGCAAGATCCAGAAGCAGAAAATTGCCAAACTCGGCAAAGTCACCGACAAGGACATCACCCTGTTCACCCGCCAACTGGCCACCATGATGAAAGCCGGCGTGCCGCTGCTCCAGGCTTTTGAAATCGTCAGCAAGGGCGCGAGCAATCCGGCAGTTGGCAAGCTGCTGGCATCGATCAAGGCCGATGTGGAAACAGGCTCCAGCCTGAATGCGGCGTTCCGCAAGCATCCGCTTTATTTCGACGGCCTGTTCTGCAACCTGGTGGGCGCTGGCGAACAGGCCGGTATTCTTGATTCGCTGCTTGACCGTCTGGCCACCTACAAGGAAAAAATCCTGGCCATCAAGTCGAAGATCAAGTCGGCAATGTTCTATCCGGTTTCCATCATCATCGTTGCCTTCATCATTGTTGCCGTCATCATGATTTTCGTGATTCCGGCCTTCAAGGAAGTCTTCAGCAACTTCGGTGCCGACCTGCCGGCGCCCACCATGATCCTCATTGCCATTTCCGACTTTTTCGTCGAATACTGGTTCCTCATCTTTGGCGGCATTTTTGGCGCATTGTATGGCTTCTTCGCCGCCTGGAAACGCTCCAAATCACTGCAAATCGCCATGGACAGGCTCATGTTGCGGCTACCCGTCTTTGGCGACCTGGTGCGCAAGGCTACCGTGGCCCGCTGGACACGCACGCTATCAACCATGTTTGCTGCCGGTGTGCCGCTGGTTGAAGCTCTGGATTCGGTCGGTGGCGCATCCGGCAACCATGTGTATGTCGTAGCCACCCATGAAATCAAGCACGAGGTAAGCACAGGACAGAGTCTCACCGTCGCCATGCAAAACACCGAACTTTTCTCCAGCATGGTGATCCAGATGGTGGCCATCGGTGAAGAATCCGGGCAGCTCGATTCCATGCTCAGCAAGGTGGCTGACTTCTTCGAAGCCGAAGTGGACGATGCCGTGGATGCGCTGTCCAGCCTGATGGAACCAATGATCATGGTCGTACTCGGCACACTCATTGGCGGCATGGTGGTGGCCATGTATCTGCCGATCTTCAAACTGGGCGCAGTGGTCGGTTGATGGCGCAACAACTGATGACGCTGCTCAATCAGCCGGCCTGGCTGGCGTTTTTCTGCCTGCTGCTGGGCCTGATGGTCGGCAGCTTCCTGAATGTCGTGATTCATCGCCTGCCATTGATGATGCAGCGCGAATGGGCGGCCCAATGTGCCGAACTGCAGGCAGATACGACAAGCACCGCACCTGGCGCAGACCCTGCTGGCAGCGGCAACAGCAACGAAGCGACCTTCAACCTGGCCGTGCCGCGCTCACGCTGCCCGCACTGCGGCCATGCCATCAGCGCATTGGAAAACATTCCCATCCTCAGCTGGCTGTTCCTGCGTGGTCGCTGTCGCGGCTGCCATGCGGCCATCTCGCCACGCTATCCGCTGGTCGAAGCGCTCTGTGGCCTGCTTTCGGCCTATGCCGGCTGGCACTTCGGTTTCACACTGGCCGCGCTGGGCGCGCTGCTGTTTCTCTGGGCGATGCTCGCGCTGACTTTCATCGACCTCGACACCATGCTGCTGCCCGACGACATTACCCTGCCCCTGCTCTGGCTGGGCCTGCTGTTCAACCTTGGCGGACATTTCGCCACGCTGCCCAGCGCAGTGGTTGGCGCCATGGC
>JAHRWT010000112.1 GCA_019105045.1 Sterolibacterium sp. | reverse complement strand
TCGGAAATGCCCGAGCAGGAAAATGGGCGCATGGAAGGTTTTCAGCTCTGGCTCAATCTGCCCGCCAGGGACAAGCTGGTGGCGCCGGCTTACCGCGACATCGCCGCCAATCAGATTCCCGCATTTACCACCGTGGAACATGTTCTGGTACGCGTGGTAGCCGGTGAAAGCCACGGCGTGCCGGGCGCGGTGCAGCGTCCGCATACTGCGCCGCTGTATCTGGATGTGCAGCTGCCGGTAGCGGCCAGTTTCCAACAACCACTGCCTGCGGCGCACAATGCCTTCCTGCACGTCTATCGTGGCGAGATCAGTGTGGCGGGCGTGACCGTGCAGGCCGGGCAGATGGCCATTCTCGACAATGAGGCCGTGGCCGATGGTGTCAGCCTGACAGCGCAAAGCGACAGCTGCCTGCTGCTCATCGCCGGCCAGCCCCTGCGCGAACCCATCGTGCAGCACGGCCCGTTCGTCATGAACAGCACAGAAGAGATCCGCCAGGCATTTGCCGATTACCGGGCCGGCAAGTTTGCCTGACAGCCCGACCCGCGCTCAGGCCGCCTCGGCAGCGAGAGCGGAACAGCAGGGGACGGGCAAGGGGCAGGGCAACATGGCTGCGGATTTATTTGCCTTGCCCGGATTGCGCAGGTTGATCTGCAAGAAAGGCGGTTGAGACAGCGCTGCACGAATCGTCCCGCCGCATCCCGCCGGTTCGGTTCGAGGGCCCTTGCTGGCAGGCGAAAAGGATGCAGGAGCGAAAAGGATGAAAGGGCGGCGGGTTTCGAAATTCGCTTATTTCGGTGCCAGCATCTGCTCCGGCCGTACCCAGGCATCGAATTCCTCGCCGCTGATCTCGCCGGTGGCCAATGCGGCCTCGCGCAGCGTGCTGCCGCTGTCGTGCGCCTGACGGGCGATGGCGGCGGCACGGTCGTAACCGATGTGCGGCACCAGCGCGGTGACCAGCATCAGCGAGCGTTCCAGCAGTTCGCGTATCCGCTGTTGATTGATTTCGATGCCGCGTACGCAGTGTTCCTCGAAGCTGCGGCAGCCATCGGCCAGCAGACGCGTGCTTTGCAGGAAATTGTGGATCAGCAGCGGCTTGTAGACGTTCAGTTCGAAATTGCCGCTGGCCGCACCGATGCCGATGGCCACATCATTGCCCAGCACCTGGGCGCAGAGCATGGTCAGTGCTTCGGCCTGGGTCGGATTGACCTTGCCCGGCATGATCGAGCTGCCGGGTTCGTTTTCCGGCAGGGCCAGTTCACCCAGTCCGGAGCGTGGCCCGGAGGCCAGCCAGCGGATATCGTTGGCGATTTTTGTCAGCGCTACGGCCAGCGTCTTCAGCGCGCCGTGGGCTGTGACCAGTGGCTCATGGCCGGCCAGGGCGGCGAAACGGTTGCTGGCCGCTGTGAACGGCAAACCGGTGGCAGCTGCCAGCGAGGCGGCCACGCGCTCGCCGAATTCGGCATGGGTGTTGAGTCCTGTGCCCACCGCCGTACCGCCGATGGCCAGTGGATAAAGGCCGGGCAGGGCGGCTTGCACTGCGGTGCGCGCGCTTTCCAGCTGGGCAACGTAGCCGGAAAACTCCTGTCCCAGCGTCAAGGGCGTGGCATCCTGCAGATGGGTGCGGCCAATCTTGATCACCTCGGCGTAGGCCACCGATTTTTCCGCCAGACGATCGCTCAGTTGCTGCAAGGCCGGCAGCAATTGCTGCTGTATCGCCTGGGCAGCGGCGACGTGCATGGCACTGGGAAATACGTCATTCGAGGATTGTCCGCGATTGACGTCATCGTTGGGATGCACCAGGCGCGCCATGCCGCGCTCGCCGCCCAGCAGCTCGGATGCGCGATTGGCCAGCACTTCGTTGACGTTCATGTTGCTCTGCGTGCCCGAGCCGGTCTGCCAGACCAGCAGGGGAAATTCCTCGGCATGTTGGCCGGCGAGAACTTCCCGAGCGGCCTGCTGGATGGCCTGCGCCTTGTTGGCATCGAGAAGACCGAGTGCTGCGTTGCTTGCTGCGGCCTGGGCCTTCAACAGCACCAGCGCCTGAATCAGCGCTGCGGGCATACGCTCAGTGGAAATGCGGAAATTCTGCAGACTGCGCTGCGTCTGCGCGCCCCACAGCCGGCCGGCCTCGACTTCAATCGGGCCAAAACTGTCTTTTTCGATGCGTACATTGCTCATGAGACACCTCGCAATCATGATCTGATTGGTTGACGGATGGACGTGCCAGCATAGCCCAGATTGATTGTGCGTGACAGAATGGACGGCTTTTCCGAGATTTGCCGTGATGCGCCTGCGCTGCGGCCCCGAAGAAAGCGCTGCGCAAAGAGGATTACGGCCTGCGTTCAATGGTTCATTATTCTTATTAATCAATAAAATACATTCGTTATTTGAACTGGATTATCAACAACTCTGATGGATGTGAATATGAATGTGAATGTGAATGTGAATGCGGATGCAGAGGCAAATGTGGTTGTGCCCGACCGTGCTTTGGCTGCGCCTTCTCCCTGGGTGCGCCGTTTCGCGCCCTTGATTCCGGCGGGTGGCAAGGTGCTGGATCTGGCCTGTGGTCATGGCCGCCATGCGCGGCATCTGGCGGCGCTGGGACATGCGGTGGAAGCCGTCGATCGCGATGCGGCGGCACTGGCGGGCCTGCACGGGATGGCCCGCATCGAAACACGCTGCGCCGATCTTGAAGGTGGACCCTGGCCGTATCACGGCGCCAGCTTTGCCGGCATCGTCGTGAGCAATTATCTGTGGCGGCCCTTGCTGCCCGCTCTGCTGCATACGCTCGACAAGGGCGGCGTGCTGATTTATGAGAC
>JAHRWT010000042.1 GCA_019105045.1 Sterolibacterium sp. | reverse complement strand
GTCACCAAGCATGGCCGTCCCGTATTCGTGGCCTTGCCGTTCGATGAAAAGCTGCTGGAGCAGGGTGTGCTGACTTCGCTGGCCGTCAAGCTGTTTGATGAGGAAGTGCTGACGCAGGGACAGGCCGCGAAGCTGGCGGGGTTGTCGCTGGCGGAGTTTTTTGCAGCCTGTTCCGCGCGGCAGGTGCCGGTAGCGCGCTATGAGTCAGGCGAGTTGGAACAGGAGCTCAAGGCGTTCCAATGAAATGCGTCGTCGCCGATAGCGGCCCCTTGATTGCCTTGGCCTTGCTGGACAGCCTGCATTTACCCAAAGCGCTGTGGGGACAGAAACGCGGGCTGAAACACGGCAACACACTTGAGCTCAAGCTGTGAGGTCAGCGTGTTTTTCAAGGGTACCGATGGACATGGGGCGGTCGCCCCTTATTGACACGATGCTTATCGTACCAACATGCGTACAGCTACGGTCCGGCAAACGCATCGGCGAGCGGCGAAGTGCCCGCCGCACCGGCAAATCTCATGTATTCCACCCGGCTGCCCACATCGACCTGCGCCAGATACGCGGCGATGCGCTCGAAGGTGGCGGTGAGGGCTCCGGCGGGCTGGTCGATGATCGCCACTTCGCGGCGGAACAGGCCGGCCAACAATAGTTTGATGGGGTTCACCCGCACCGGTTCGGCCACGAATTCTGCTTGTTGCAGGCGCTTGAGCTGTGCCGGATCGGTGGTTTGATGGTGGGCGGCAAAAATCACATCGAGGATGAATTCAGTGCAGTTCTGCCGGCCCAGGGTGAACGGATTGGCGATCAGCGAATAGCGCGGATCGTGCAGGGCAGCATAAGTGGGTGAGTGAATGATCGCCAGCAGGCGTTGCTGCAGCGCCGGCGAAGGAATCAGCAGGCCGGCTTCCAGAGCGGCGACTTCACTGAAAAAAGCGGTGGCTTCGTCATCAACCAGATGGCTGCGATCGGGCGCGTCGTCGTATTGATAGAGGTTGTGGATCACATAGCCGGCCGCTGTGCGTTCGGCCAGGCCGACGTGGGTGAAACGCATGCCCTCGGGCATTTCGCGCAAAGGGCGGCCCATGCGGGCCAGCAGCACCAGTTGGGCATCGGTCGCCTCCAGGGCGGTGATGACTTGCCTGGCGAACGCCGCGCGCTGGGCCGCGCTGGGCGCATCGGATGGATTGGATACATTGGACACGCTGGCGGGGACATGCTCAACGGCAAGCGCGTGCGAGCTGACGATGAGCAGCAACCAACTGAGTGCGCCCAGCAAGGCAAGCAGCGGCAGCGACAGTGACAGAGGCCGGCGGTAGGTCATGTGTGTTGTGCCTTGGCAGCGGCGCGATTGGCCAGATGGACAAAATCGGCCAGCGCCAGTTCTTCTGCGCGGGCAGTGGCCTGGATGCCTTGTGCCACCAACTCATCGGCGCTGAAGAAGGCGTCCAGGGTATTGCGCAGCATTTTGCGCCGCTGGCTGAAGGCCGCGCCGACCAGTTGCGCGAAGAGCTCTTCGTCTTTGGCGCCGAGCTCGGCCGGCGGGCGTGGCACCATGCGCACGATGGCGGAATCGACTTTCGGTGCCGGGCTGAAAGCACTGGGCGGCACAATGAACAGCAAGTCCATGTAAAAACGGTATTGCAGCATCACCGACAGCCGGCCATAGGCCGCCGTGCCTGGTGCGGCCACCATGCGTTCGACCACTTCCTTTTGCAGCATGAAGTGCATGTCCTGCACTTGATCGGCCGCACGCGCCAGATGAAACAGCAGCGGCGTGGAGATGTTGTAGGGCAGGTTGCCGACGATGCGCAGCCGGCCGGGCGAGTGGATTTGTTGCGCCAGGGCGGCAAAGTCGAAGGCCAGCGCATCGCCTTCATGAATGTGCAGCCGCGTCGCGGGAAAGCGTTGTTTCAGACGGGCAATCAGATCACGGTCGATTTCGACCACATGCAGCGTATCGAGATGATCGAGCAGCGGCTTTGTCAGCGCGGCCAGGCCGGGGCCAATTTCCACCATGCCGTCATTTGCCTGTGGCGCAATGGCGGCGATGATGTCCTGGATGATGCCTTGATCCTGGAGAAAATTCTGGCCGAAACGCTTGCGGGCGCGGTGGCTGCCGGTTGGCGAGGCGTTGGCGGCGTTCATCGTGGTTCAGCGGCACAGTTGCAAGGCGGTGGCGATGGCCGCCTGCAGGCTGCGGCCATCGGCGCGGCCCGTACCGGCCAGATCCAGGGCCGTGCCGTGATCGACCGAAGTACGCACAATGGGCAGGCCCAGCGTGATGTTGACGCCCTCTTCAAAAGCCGCGTATTTGAGTACCGCCAGACCCTGATCGTGATACATCGCCAGCTGGGCATCCGCACCTTGCAGCTGATGGCGAGTGAACAGCGTATCGGCGGGTAGCGGGCCAATCAGATCCATGCCTTCTTGGCGCAGCTGTTCGAGCACCGGTGCGATGACTTCGATTTCCTCACACCCCAGATAGCCGCCTTCGCCGGCGTGGGGGTTGAGGCCGGCCACCAGGATGCGCGGTTGCGCAATGCCGAATTGATGCACCAGATCATGATGCAGGATGCGCAGCGTGGTGGTGAGTTCTTCTGCCGTGATGGCGGCCGGCACGTCTTTCAAGGGTAAGTGCGTGGTCGCCAGGGCCACGCGCAGGCCGGCACCGGCGAGCATCATCACCACCCGTGGCGTGGCGGTTTTTTCGGCCAGATATTCGGTATGGCCGGTGAAAGGCAGCCCGGCCTCGTTGATGATGCCTTTATGCACGGGGGCGGTGACCATGGCGGCGAATTCACCGCTGCGGCAACCGGCCAGCGCCTGATCGAGCAACTCGATCACATAGGCGGCGTTTTCCCGCGCCAGCTGGCCGGGCTGACTGGGCACACGCAGCGGCACGTGGCGGATGTCGATGCCGCTGTGCGCGGCAAAACGGCTGAAATCCGCGCCGATCAAGCGGGCCCGTGCCGCCAGCAGATCGCGGTCGGCCAGCACCACCAGCCGGGCCGGGAAATCATGCTGGGCCAGCCCCAGACACAGTTCAGGGCCGATGCCGGCCGGCTCGCCGCTGGTGATGACGATCTGCGGCAGCGGCCCGCGTGCGGTCATTGGTCTTCCAGATGCATTTCGACGTAGGCGCTGTCGCGTATCTGACGCAGCCAGCCCTGATAGGCCTCATCCAGCCGACTGTCGCGGATGGCCTGACGGGCCGCCAGGCGCTGGCGCTCGACCGATGTGGTTTCGATGCGCCGACTCAGCACCTGGATGATGTGCCAGCCAAAAGGCGTTTTCACCGGCTTGCTGATTTCTTTGTCACCCAGTTCGTTCATGGCCTGTTCGAATTCCGGCACGGTATCGCCGTCATACAGCCAGCCCAGATCGCCACCCTTGGCAGCAGAAAGATCATTGGAATGGGCTTTCGCCAGTTCGGCAAAGTCATCACCATGGTCCAGCCGCTCCTTGAGCTGCTGCGCCTTGCGTTTGGCTTCGGCTTCAGGTACCAGCTCATTGACCTTGATCAGGATGTGGCGGGCGTGAGTCTGGCGCAACGGCTGCATGGATTTGCCGGCCGCACTGCGCTCGATCAGCTTGACGATGTGATAACCCGCCGGGCTTTGCAGGATGCCGCTGATTTCACCGGCACCAAGCCGCTTGACGGCATCAGCATACAGCGGCGGCAGATGTTCCAGTGGGCGCGGGCCGAGCAGACCGCCGCTCATGGCATCCGGCGCGTCGGAGAAACTGGCCGCCACTTTTGCAAAATCATCACCCCGCTGCAGCTGCGCCAGCGCCTGTCCGGCACGCGCGCGCACCCGCATCATCTGCTCCGTACCGGCCTGTTCGGATACGCGCAGCAAAATGTGGGCGACGTTGTATTCCTCGCCACCCTGCGTACCGGCCGCCGGGGTGGCCAGATAGTTGTCGACCTCGGCATCGGAAACCATGATGCGGCTGTCCACTTCGCGCTCGCGCACCCGGCCGATGAGCATTTCCTCGCGGATGTTTTCACGAAACTTGGCCCAGGCGATGCCATCCTGCTCGATGGCATAACGGAATTCGCTCAGGCTCATGTTGTTCGATTCGGCAATTCGCCGCAGAGAATTGTCCAGTTGCGAATCATCCACCTGAATGCCGTTGTCCTTGGCAAACTGGAGCTGGATACGATCGACGATCATGCGCTCCAGCATCTGCTTTTCGAGAATATCGCGCGGCGGCAGCTGCGTGCCCTGACCACGCAATTGCCGCTCGATGGTCACCAACCGGTCCCTGAGTTCATTCAAGGTGATCACATCATCATTGACCACCGCCACGATCCGATCGGCCAGCGCGGGGGCATCGGTATAGGCGGCCAGCGCCATGGAGGGGGCAAACAGGCCAAGAACAGCCAGCAGGCCGGCAAACAGTGAAAGAAATATCTGCGATCTCATGGATTTCCTGTCGTGAATGTAAAAAGTTGCAGAACAGGGGAAACAGGTTGGCTGGGTGGATGCGCACGACTCAGGGCATGATGCCCGTCGTGCCCAGGGATTGTACGGAACGACCATAGCCAGGAATGCTGCGTTTGAGCAAATCCAATGGATTGGAACCGACGCTGGCAAAACCGTTCAGTTCCAGCTGGATGAAGAAAGCCGTGCTCGAATCGCCGCTGGCGGTAGCAATCCGCTGCAACACGACGCGTGAGGTCCAACAATCCGCATTGTATTCAAGTCCACCGACACTCTCGATGACCCGGTGATCTTCCAGCGAATAGTTGTAACGGCCAACCGCCGACCAGTTGCTCGACAGCGGCCATTGCCCGGCGATGTCGATCTGGCGCACATCGCTGCTGGTCAACGAATTGAGTTGATTGCGGTTGTAACGGTAGCCGGCAGACAGCACCTTGCCGGGCTCGGGCTGATAGCGGCCAGATACCAACAGCCGGTGGATCTGGTTGTCCTGCGGATTGAACTGCAGGCCGGCATCCACACTCAGGTAACGGTTGATCTCGCCACTGAGTGCGGCCAGAAAATCGGCAGTGCGACTGGTGCGCACGGTTTCTCCCGGCAAACTGACGCTCTGCTCCTTGAAGTAGAAACGCTGACCGATGGCGCCGCGCAGGCGCTCGGCCCCGGTTGCCGAGTCAATCAGCCGCGAGGTCACGGCCACCGTCAGTTGATTGGCATCACCGATGCGGTCATCACCACTGTAGCGGTTTTCCGAAAAGATCTGGGCGAAGTTGAAATCGGTCAGACCGCTGTCGAATACCGGCATCCGGTCCTGCTCGCGGGAGGGTACGCGCAGGTAATAGAAGCGCGGTTCCAGCGTCTGGATCATGCTGCGCTCGCCCAGTTCCAGCGGACGCTCGAAAACCACGCTGCCATCCAGACTGAACAACGGCACATTGCGCGTCATGCGCTCTGTCGGGCGGCCTTGCCATTCATCCAGATGATAGGTCGTCGAATGCAGCGCCAGCTTGGGGGTCAGCGAAAACGCCGCCGTCTGCATGGGCAGTGAAATCTGCGGATTGAGAATGGTGCGCGTACCTTCGAGCTGATCCGGATGCGTGAAGCGGACAAACTCACCGCGGAAACTAAACAGCCCGTCGTAAGGCAGATCGGCCCGCTGCGCATTCACCGCCAGCTGTGGCAGGCGCCGATAGGGCACTAACATCGGCGGCAGGGCCGGGTCCTGCAGGGTCTGGTAACTTTGCGCCAGCAGACTGATATTCCACCAGTTGCTGGCGTAAGAGAAGGTTCCACGGCGCAGCAGATTGTTGCGCGCAATGTTGGTCATGCGCGAAGACAGATCGCTGAAATAGGTATCGTCGGACACACCGTTGAGATCCAGGCTGCCACTGAAACCCAGACCGAAATTCTGGTTGTGGTTGTAGCTGTAACTGCTGCGCCGCCGATGCGCCACCCGGTCATCGGGCAGCACATCCGCCTGCAGGACACCGTTATAGTTGGTGTCGAGATAGCGGAATTCACTGCCCAGGGCCAGACCGCGCTTGGTCATCAGCCGTGGCGTGAATGTCGCATCCATGTTGGGCGCAATGTTCCAGTAGTAAGGCACGGACAGCTCGAAGCCACTCTTGCTGGTGGTGCCAATGGTCGGCGCCAGCACGCCGCTCTTGCGTTTGTTGTTGAGCGAAAAAGTCAGCCAGGGGGAATACAGCAGCGGTACGTTCTGGAATACCAGCGTGGCATCATCGGCGTAGCCCACTTCATTGTCGTAATCAAGCTGGATGCTGCTGGCGCGGGCAAACCAGGCCGGATCGGCAGGCGCGCAGGTGCTGTAGGTCGCATCACTGAGCCGGTAGTGATTCTTGCCTTCGAAATCGATGCGGCTGGCAGCTCCGCTGCCCACCGTCATCTGGCCGGAAGCCCCTGTGGCGGGCGCCCGTTTGATGATGTACTGCGGCTCTTCGAAAAAACCGATGTTCTCGGCCATTTTCAGTTTCAGGTGCGGACCGCTGATGACATCCTCGTTCTGCCTCAGTTCCACATGACCAATCGCCTCGACTTCATCGGCGGCCTGCCGATACACCAGGCGGTCGGCATTCAGGATGTTATCCGCCCGCCGCACATTGACGCTGCCTTCGGCGACGGTTTCCACGTCATTGAGCCCGGAAATGCGGTCTGCCTCGATGAACGATGGCGGCGTTTCCTTGCCTTCGGCCGGCGGGGCGCCAAACTCATACGTCATTTGCAGAAGACGGTCTTTCACCACCACCGCCGCGCCAGCATCCGCCGCTTGCGCTTGCGTCGACAACCCGGACAGCGGGGCCAGCAGCGCCGTCAGCAACACGCGCTGAAAAACCGGGCCTTGCCAAGGAAAACGCGTATGCACGATGCAGTCTGCTTTGAGTGATTATGGGTGTGAATGAATGAAGATCGATGCGCTCAACGACGACATTCCGGCCATGAGCCCGAGCCGCCGGATGCTAGAATCGGGCGATTTTAGCACTGGCCGGCAACCGGACGCTGCCGCCCGCTACTCGCCCGTCGGCCATTGCCTGTCCTGCCTCATTCCCTGTCACCTTTCCCGTTCAATCGCCTCGACATGGAACGTCAACAACAGATTCTCGACTGGTTGCAGCCGCTGCATCCCGGCCGCACCTTCACGCTGACGCCGGCTTCGGCCGATGCCAGTTTCCGCCGCTACTTCCGCGTCAACTTCGCTGATGGCCAGACAGCCATCGTCATGGACGCGCCCCCCGATCAGGAGGACTGCCGTCCCTGGCTGCTGGTTCAGCATGCGCTGGCCACGGCCGGCGTGCATGTACCGCAAGTGCTGGCGCAGGACGTGACACGCGGTTTTCTGCTGCTGTCCGACCTGGGCAACACCACTTATCTGAGCGCCTTGCAGGCCGCACCCGAGCGTGCGCGCGCGCTGTATGAGGATGCCACCACGGCGCTGGTGCACATGCAGACGATCGCTCAGGCCACCGTGTCGCGACTGCCCGCCTACGATCACGCTCTGCTGCTGCGCGAGCTGATGCTGTTTCCCGAATGGTATGTCGGCAGGCATCTGGGGCTCACACTGACGGCGGCCCAGCAGCAGCTGCTGGAACGGACTTTCGACCGCATCATCGCCGTCAATCTGGCCGAGCCACGCGTCTTCGTGCATCGCGATTACCACTCGCGCAATCTGATGCTGCTCGATGCACACAGCCACAATCCAGGCATCATCGACTTCCAGGATGCCGTACACGGTCCGCTCAGTTATGACCTGGTATCGCTGTTCAAGGACGCCTATCTCGAATGGGACGAGGAACAGACGCTGGACTGGCTGGTGCGCTACTGGGAAAAAGCGCGCCGGGCCGGTCTGCCGGTGCGCGCGGATTTCGGTGAATTCCACCGCGAATACGAATGGATGGGCGTGCAGCGTCATCTCAAGGTGCTGGGCATCTTCGCCCGGCTGTACCACCGCGACGGCAAAGAGGCCTATCTCAAGGACATGCCGCTGGTGATGAAATATCTGCGCACGGCCTGCGACCGTTACCGCGAGCTGGGGCCCTTGCTCAAGCTGCTCGACGAACTGGCGGGACGGCCGCAGAGCGTGGCTTATACCTTCTGACCCCACCCATGCCGCAGGCTGCCAGTGCGCCCCCGGCACATGGCCCACCCCATCCCGAACCAGAACTCGAATCCGGAGTCTTGCGCATGAAAGCCATGATCCTTGCCGCCGGACGCGGCGAACGCATGCGGCCACTGAGTGACCACACGCCCAAACCACTGCTGCCGGTGGGTGGCAAACCGCTGATTGTCTGGCAGATCGAACGCCTGGCGTCGGCCGGCATCCGCAACATCGTCATCAACCATGCCCATCTGGGCGCACAGATCGAATCCGCACTGGGCGATGGCGCGCAGTTTGGCGTGCAGATCACATATTCGCCAGAAACCGAGGCACTGGAAACCGCCGGCGGCATTCGTCAAGCGCTGCCGCTGCTGGGCGATGCGCCGTTTCTGGTGGTCAGCGGCGATGTTTATTGTGATTGCGATTACCGCCAATTGCTGGAACAAACGCCACTGGCCGAGGATGCCCTGGCCTGTCTGTGGATGGTGGACAATCCCGCCTGGCACGTCGCTGGCGATTTCGTCCTGCGTGAAGGCCGCCTGCAACTGGTCAGCGCAGATGACACAACCGATGCGCCACGCCTGACCTATGCCAATTTCGGCCTGTTCCGCGCCGCCCTGTTTGCCACCGTCGCGCCGGGACAGAAGCTGCCACTGCGGCCATTGCTGGATGCGCTGATGCCCGCCGGGCGCATCCAGGGCGCGCGGCTGGACGCCGCAACACTGTGGGAAAATCTGGGCACCCCGGCGCAACTGGCCGCACTCGATGCGCGGCTGCGCCCGGCCTGAACCCTGCATTCATCATCGCTTGCCCACGGATACATCTGACATGGATAGCCAGCCTTTTCTTGCCCGCCGCCACCGCTTGCTGCAACACATGCAGCAGCAAGGTGGCGGGCTGGCGCTGATCCCCACCGCGGCGGAGCAGACGCGCAATCGCGATACCTGCTTCCCCTACCGGCCCGACAGCTATTTCCATTACCTGACCGGCTTCGACGAACCTGAAGCGGTATTGCTGCTGATCGCTGCTGACAACGACAACCCAAGTCAAAGCATCCTCTTTTGCCGTGACAAGGACGTCGAGCGGGAAATCTGGGATGGCCATCGCTGGGGGCCGCAGGCGGCAGCCGATCATTTTGCTTTTGATGCGGCCTGTTCCATCGCCCAGTTTGATGAAAAACTGGCCGAGCTGCTGGCCGACCAGCCCGCGCTGTGGTTCTCGCTGGGTCACGATGCAGCCTGGGATGCACGCATCAGCCAGGCTCTGAACGCCGTGCGCGCGCAGGCACGCCACGGTCGCCGCGCGCCGACGCAGCTGCATGATGTGCGCGCCACGCTCGACGAGATGCGGCTGATCAAGGATGCCAGTGAAATCGCCCTCATGCGCCGCGCCGCAGAAATCACCGCTGGCGCGCATCGGCGCGCCATGCGCGCCACACGCCCGGGCCTCCATGAATACGCCGTCGAAGCCGAACTGCTGCATGAATTCCGTCGCCACGGCTGCCAGGCGCCGGCCTACGGCAGCATCGTCGCCGGCGGCGCCAATGCCTGCATCCTGCACTACATCAACAACGACCAGCTGCTGCGCGATGGCGAGCTGCTGCTGATCGACGCCGGCGGCGAGCTCGACGGTTACGCCGCCGACATCACCCGCACCTTGCCGGTGAATGGCAAATTCACCCCGGCGCAGGCGGCGATCTATCAACTGGTGCTGGCCGCCCAGCAGGCCGCCATCGACGCCATCCGTCCCGGCGCCGATTTCAACACGCCACACGAAGCCGCCGTGCGGGTGCTGGCGCAAGGTATGCTCGATCTGCGGCTGCTCAACGGCTCACTCGACGGCGTGCTCGAAAGCGGCGCCTACAAGCGTTTCTACATGCACCGCACCAGCCATTGGCTGGGCCGCGACGTGCATGATGCGGGCGACTACAAACACGGCGAAAACTGGCGCCCGCTCGAACCGGGCATGGTTCTGACGGTCGAGCCGGGCTGCTACATCCGCGCCGCCGACGACGTACCGGCCGCCTTCCACGACATCGGTGTGCGCATCGAGGACGATGCACTGGTCACGGCACAAGGCTGCGAGCTCATCACCCAGGCGGCGCCGAAAACCATCGCCGCCATCGAAAGTCTGATGGCCGAGGCACGACATGGTTGAACCAACTTACTTCGGCAGTCAGCTGGCAGCCCTGGGCAGGCCGTCTTGCGCCAACGCACCGGTGGCCATCATCGGCGGCGGCCTGGCCGGCATGACGCTGGCTCTGGCCCTGCACCAGCAAGGCGTGCCGGCCTGCATTTTCGATGCGCGTGGCCGGGGCGCGGCGCGCGACGATCCGCGCGCACTGGCGCTGGCCCACGGTTCGCAGCAGACATTCGCATGGCTGGGCATCTGGCCGGCGATCGCCGCGGCGGCCACGCCGATTGCCAGCGTGCATGTTTCGCAACGCGGCGGCTTTGGCCGCACCCGCATCACGGCGGCAGAACAAGGCGTGGCGGCGCTGGGCCAGGTGGTGGCCGTCGGCGCCATCGTCCAGGCGCTGGACGCAGCCCTGAGCGCGACCGGTATCGTCCATCACGAGCACACGCAGATCACCCGGGTCACCACCGATGCGGGCGGCGTCTGCCTGCAGGACAGCCAGGGCCGCTCGCACCACGCGCCGCTGGCGGTCTATGCCGAAGGAACGATCAAGGCCGCCGAGGCCGGAGAAGCAACCGAGCCAACGCAGCAGCGCGATTACCAGCAACAGGCGCTGGTCTTCGATGCCCGCATCAGCACGCCGCATCAGGGCGTGGCCTATGAGCGCTTCACGCCGCAAGGGCCGCTGGCGCTGCTGCCCTGCGGCGCGGCCGACAATTTTTCCGTGGTGTATACCTGTGCCCCGCAGGAAGCCCAGCGCCTGCTGGCGCTGCCGGAGGCAGCCTTCCTCGATGCGCTGCAAACACAGTTCGCACCCTTCGGCCAGCGCCTGCGCTTTGTCAGTGCCACGCCGCGGCATATCTTTCCACTCGGCCTGCGCTATCGCCAACAACCCATCGCGGCGCGCCGCGTCTGGCTGGGCAATGCCGCGCAAACGCTGCATCCGGTAGCCGGCCAGGGCTTCAATCTGGCGCTGCGCGACATTCGCGACCTGGCCCGGGTACTGACCGACAGCCCCGACCCCGGCGCACCGGCAACGCTGCAACGCTACGCCGCCGCCCGCCGCGCTGATCGCGGCAGCGTGATCCACCTCACCGATGGTCTGGTCAGACTGTTCAGCAACGATCACCCCCTGCTGCGCCCGGCACGCGGCCTGGGCCTGTTGGCGCTGGACCTGCTGCCCCCCGCCCGCCGCCTGCTCGCCCGACAGCTGATGTATGGCCAGCGCAGTGGCTGACCGACACGCAGGTCATGGCGCACCGGCTTTGCGGTAAAATCGCCGGTCCCCCGCTTTCTTCACCCTTTACTCAGCCCTGTGATGGTGCCGTTGTCTGCTGAACCGGATTGGCAGAGGGCGTGCGGTATGGGGTTTCATCAAGTTGGATGTGCCTTGTCATGGAATTTGTCGGTTATACGCTCAGGAACAATCTGTTCGTTGCCCCCATGGCCGGGGTCACCGACCGGCCTTTTCGTCAGCTGTGCAAACAACTGGGCGCGGGGCTGGCGGTGTCCGAGATGGTGACGTCCAATTCACTGCTCTACGGCAGCGCCAAAACCTTGCGGCGGGCCAATCATCAAGGTGAAGTCGAGCCGATCTCGGTGCAGATTGCCGGCGCCGATCCGCAGATGATGGCCGAGGCGGCCCGGCACAACGTCGATCATGGCGCGCAGATCATCGACATCAACATGGGCTGCCCGGCCAAGAAAGTCTGCAATGTGATGGCCGGCTCGGCGCTGATGCAGGATGAGGCGCTGGTGGCGAAAATTCTTGCTGCCGTAGTCAAGGCCGTGCCGAAGACTCCAGTCACGCTCAAGTTCCGCACCGGCTGGAATCGCGAACACAAAAATGCGCCGGCCATCGCCCGCATTGCCGAAGACAATGGCATTCGTGCCATTGCCATTCATGGTCGCACGCGAGCCGACCAATATCGGGGCGAAGCGGAATACGACACCATTGCCCTGGTCAAGACCCAAGTCAGGATTCCGGTGATTGCCAATGGCGACATCAGCACGCCGCAAAAAGCCCGTTTCGTGCTCGATTACACCCAGGCCGATGGCTTGATGATCGGGCGGGCGGCCCAGGGACGGCCCTGGCTGTTTCGCGAAATCGAACATTATCTGCAGACGGGCGAGCTGCTGCCCGCGCCGGCGGTCACTGAAATCCATCAGATCCTGCGCCGCCATCTGGCCGATCTGTACGAATTCTATGGTGAAGATACCGGCGTGAAAATCGCCCGCAAGCATATCGCCTGGTACACCAAGGGCATCGCCGGCGCGGCGACGTTCCGTCATGCCATGAACCAGCTGGGCAATGTGCGCGATCAACTGCAGGCGGCGGATGATTTCTTTCTCGCCCACGCCGAACAGCATGAACGACTGCACTACGAAACACCTGCCGCAACGCCTGGTGGTGATGACAGCACCACCACGGCAACCAACGAGGTCAACGAGGTGCTTGCTGCATGAACAACAATGATCTGGCCGATTGCGTGCGGCGCACACTGAACCGCTATTTCCGCGATCTGGAAGACGAGAAGCCGCATGACATCCATGCCATGGTGATCGCCAACGTCGAACGGGCGATGCTGGAAATCGTCCTCGAAAAAGCGGCCGGGAACCAGACCGTTGCAGCCGAAATGCTCGGTATCAACCGCAACACCTTGCGTCGTAAACTCAGCGAATATACGTTGCTCTGAATATTGAACGCCAAGATTTGCCGCCTGCATTTGCACAATTCACAAACGACCAATTCACAAACGCACATTTCACAACTCCCATTTCACGCTTGCCATCATGAAAATCACCCAGGCCCTGATCAGTGTTTCCGAAAAACAAGGTGCGCTCGAACTGGCGCGCGCACTGCACGCGCTGGACATCAAACTGTTATCGACCGGCGGTTCAGCCAAGCTGCTGCGCGAGGCCGGTTTGCCGGTCACTGAAGTGTCCGATTACACCGGTTTTCCGGAAATGCTCGATGGTCGGGTGAAAACCCTGCATCCGAAAGTACATGGCGGCATCCTCGGCCGCCGCGATCTGCCCGAGCATCTGGCGACCATGGAACAGCACGGCATCGAGCGCATCGATCTGGTGGTGGTGAATCT
>JAHRWT010000035.1 GCA_019105045.1 Sterolibacterium sp. | reverse complement strand
CAATCTTGTAATTTGCCATTTGCTTTGCTCCTGACTGACGGTTTCAAGGGATAATTTTCGGCCAAGACCGAAGCCCCGATTATGACCCATAAGCCGCCCACCCAAGACACCGGGACAAATCGTCCGCACGGCAGATCAGCTCGCCTCAGGCACACACCGCAGGCGACGCACATAGACAACGCCCCAACCCAGTCCGAGTACGGCGGCGCACAGTGAGCCCAGCAGCACACCCAGCTTGGCGGCATTCATCAACTGGGCATCGGCAAACGCCAACATGGAAACAAAAATCGCCATGGTAAAGCCGATGCCGGCGAGCAGACCGATCAGCAGAATGCCGCCCCAGCCGACACCGGCTGGCAAGCGGCACAGACCCAGGCGCACGCCCAGCCAGCTGATGAGTGTGACACCCAGCGGTTTGCCAAAGACCAGCGCCAGCATCACGCCGAACATCACCTTGCGCGGATCATCGGCTGCAAGATCCAGCCCGTCCAGACTGATGCCGGCATTGGCAAAGGCAAACAGCGGCATGATGCCGAAAGCCACCCAGGGATGCAGGGCCATCTGCACACGGGTCACCGGCGGCAGCATTTCGCGCTGCGCCAACCGCAGTTGGCGCAGCGGCTGCACCAGTTGTTCGGGATCGGCCAGATGCCGGTCCTCGCTGAGTCTGCGACCAATCCGCCAGACCGTATCGGCCGGATGCTCGCGCAGACGGATGGTGTGCACCGGGGTGATCAGGCCGAGCACCACCCCGGCCAAACCGGGATGGGCGCCGGTGAGCAGCAGACCCAGCCAGACCACGGCACTGGGCGCGACATAGGCCCAGGCATTGCCGATGCCCATTTGCTGCAGCATGAGCACCCACAGCAAGCCGCCGCCGGCGACGATGAAGCCGTGATAGTCCAGACCACCTGAATAAAACAGAGCGATGATCACCACGGCGATGATGTCATCGGTAATTGCCATGGTCAGCAGAAAAATCCGGATCGGCCCGGGAATGCTGCGTCCCAGCAGGGCCAGCACGCCGACGGCAAAGGCGATGTCGGTCGCCGTCGGCACGGCCCAGCCGTGACTGCGCCCGGGTTCGTGGTTGAACAGCAGGTAGAGCAGGGCTGGCATCAGCACGCCACCAAACGCCGCAGCAACCGGCAGGGCCGCCTCGCGCAGCTGGCTCAGGGCGCCTTCATGCATTTCACGGCGGATTTCCATGCCGACGACCAGAAAGAAAAATGTCATCAGGCCGTCATTCACCCAAAAATGCAGGCTGCGGGAAAACTGCCAGTCGCTCATGCCCAGCGTCAGGGACTGCTGCCAGAGCGTGTGATAACTGTCGGCCTGCGGCGAATTCGCCCAGAGCAGGGCAATCGCCGCAGCAAGCAGCAAGGCGATGCCGCTGACCGCTTCGATATGCAGAAAACGCTCCAGCGTCAGCAGGGTGCGTTCGGTCAGGCGTTGGGCGGCCGGCAGCTCGGCGCAAACGAGATGGGGCGGACGGGGGGGCTGTTGATGGCTCATGGGGCAGGACCGGGCAGTCGCAGGAACTCAGGTTGCGTGGCGGCCCGACCAGCGCAAGAACCTGTCATCCGGCCAGCCATGCGACCATGACGGATGACACCCAGCGGCGAATTCTAGCAGCCAGACCAAGTTTCATGCCGCACCCGCCTGTACGGCCGCCGGATTGCGCAGCAGCCCACGGGCAAGAAATCCCTGCATGGTGGCCGGCAGCGCCGCATGGGCTCGACGGGCCGCTGCTTCATCGTCGAAACCGGCAAACACGCAGGCACCAGAGCCACTCATGCGGGCCGGAGCAAACTGCTGTAGCCAGGCAAGATATTCGGCAATGATCGGATAGTGTCGGCAAGCCACGGGCTGCAGATCGTTGCCGCCCATGCCGGGTCGCCAATCGGCGGGGGAGATCGCCAGCGTATCGCGGCGCAGCTCGGGATCGGCAAAAATCCTTGCCGTCGGCACGCTGACTGGCGGCGTCAGCACCAGATACCAGGCTGGTGGCAGCAGCACGGGACGCAGGCATTCGCCGACACCTTCGGCAAAGGCGGCCTGACCAAAAATGAATACCGGCACATCGGCCCCCAGCCGAAGTCCCAGCGCCTGCAATGCCGCCTGGCTCAAGCCGGCCTGCCACAGCTGGTTCAGCGCCAGCAGCACCGTGGCGGCGTCCGAGCTGCCGCCACCCAGTCCGCCCCCCAGCGGCAGACGCTTGTCGAGATGAATCTCCACGCCCTGGCGGATGCCGGCGACTGCCTGCAGGGCCGTCGCTGCGCGCACGGTCAGATCCTGTTCTGCCGGCACGCCCGGCAGCGGCGTTGCCAGAACGATGCGACCATCCGTGCGCGGACTGAAGTGGAGCTGATCCGCCTGATCGAGAAAACGGAACACCGTTTGCAACAGATGCAGACCATCCGCACGCCGCCCGACGACATGCAGAAACAGGTTGATCTTGGCCGGCGCCGGCCAGGGCTGTTGCCAGTCGGGCATCGTCATGGCTCTCTTTCTATTCGTCACCTGTTGCCGTGACGGCATGAGTGACAGCCGCCGCAGGCGCGATCTCTTCGAGTTGCCAGGTGTCGATTTTCAGCCTGACTTCGGTTTCACCCTGGCGCAGTTCGAGCAGGCTGGGCAGGGCATTGGCCGCCGGACTTTCGTAATCAAGATAATCGATGCGCCAGCCGTCAATCTGCTGCCATTGCAGGCGACCCGCCTGATCCAGCGGGCCGGCTTGCGCTAGCGGCAAGGCGAGGATGCAGCGCGACAGGGCCGACAGCGGCAGCGCCATCCCCAGCAATTGCTGCGCCAGAACCTCCCAGTCGGCCGCTTCGAAGCGACGCTGATCGGCCAGTTGCAGCCAGGCCCCTTCGGCCGTGCGCCCCAGGCGGACCAGCCCTTGACCGAGCGGGCCACTGAGCAGCAATTCATCCGCCGCCGGACTGTGCTGCCAGTCGAGCGTGGCCGTCAGGCGCTGCGTGGCGTGGCGCACGGCAATCCGCCCTTGCAGGCCGAAATGCGCGATGTCGGTCCGTGCCGGTCGCTCGATTTGTGGCTGGGCGACGATCTCGGTTTCCGGCAAGCCGGCACAGGCCGACAGCAGCAGCCCTGCACAGCAGACCGGAAGCAGGGTGCGCAGGGGCAACCAGCAGCGAGCAGACATGCGCTATTCGGCCACAGGCACTTGCCCGCGTGGTCGTGGTTCGTTCTGGCCGCTGTCTGGTTGGGGGCCAAGAAACTTTTGCATGGTATCCCTGAGCAGCGGATTGTCGGGATGGATCTTGATCGATTCCTGCCAGGTCTTGCGCGCTTCGTCCTGCATGTCGCTGACCCACAGCACTTCACCAAGATGCGCGGCAATTTCGGCATCGGCCCGCCTGCCGTAAGCCTCGCGCAGGACGGCCAGCGCGGCGACCTTGTCTCCCACCCGATAAAGCAGCCAGCCCTTGCTGTCGAGAATGAAAGCATCTTCCGGCGCCAACGCCAGGCCTTGATCGATCAGCTGGCGCGCCTCATCCAGGCGCTTGCCCTGGTCAACCAATGAATAGCCCAGCGCATTGTAGGCATGGGCATCATCCGGCTGGATATGGATCAGCCGGCGCAGATGACGTTCCATGATCTCGTATTGACCGAGTTTTTCGGCCAGCAAGGCGGTTTCATAAAGCAGGGTGGGTTGATCCGGCTGGCTGGCAAGCTGTTCGCCGAGCAGGGCATAGGCCGCTGCAAGCTGATTGCTGCTGACCAGCAGCTGGGCTTCGGCAACCAGCAGTTGCACCCGTTCGGGCGGGTTGTCGATGGCAGCCTGATGCAGCAGCGCCCGGCCTTCGTCCAGTCGGCCGGACTTGGCCAGCAGCCGGGCCGCGCGACCAAATGCGGGCAGATATTGCTCGCCTGGCGTGACTTTGGTGTACCAGTCGATAGCGTCCGTCAGGCGCTGGCTTTCTTCGGCAATCTGGCCGAGGTAATAGCGCAGCAGGTTGGTATTGCCCTCTGGATGCGGGTTTGCACTGCCCAGGTCGAGCAAATGTCTGAGATGCTTTTCTGCGATGGGCAAGTCATTCAGCTGCATGGCCAGCAGCGCCGCAGGATAAAGGACTTCGGGATCATCGCGATTGGTTTTCAGCAACCTGTCGAATTCGCGCCGCGCCGCATCATAGTGTTTGTCACCGATCAGGATGCGCGCATAGGCCAGGCGAACTTCGCTGGAATCCGGGTGGCGGGCCAGAAAATCCTGCAAGGTCTGACTGGCCTGCTTGCTGCTGCTGCGCCGCTGCACCTGCGCCTTGAACAGCACCGCTTGCGCCCAGTCCGGACGCAGGGCAATCGCCCGTTCGGCATTTTCCAGCGCCAGCGCCTGATCCCTGGCTTCCAGACTGGCCTGGGCGCGAATCAGCTGGGCTTCGGCAAGTCGGGTATGGTCTGCGGTCAGCTGCTCGACCATCTGCAACACCCGCGCCTTGTCAGGGTAATGGGTCAGCAGGCGATACACCTGGTTCAGCCGTGCCACCTGGACAATCGTTGCGGCATCCGCACCTGCGGCAAGTGGCGGCGCGTCATCCTCTTCGGCAGCATCGGGGTCGCTGGCAGGCACGTCGGTCAAAGGCAGTGTCAGCAATTTGGCCAGATGCGGCAGCGCCGCTTCGGGCTGACGGGCGCTCAGCAACAATGCGGCAAGCGACTGGCGCGCGGTCGCCGACGCGGGGGCGGCCGCTACCCAGATCTGCGCGGATTCAAGCGCCAGCTCATTCTGTTGGGCGTACAGGGCCACTTCGGTGGCGCGCCGGGCGATGCGTGCATCGCGGGTCGTCTTGGCCAGGTCGGCATAAAGATGGATCGCCAGCGGCACACTGCCACGATTGCCGGCAATTTCAGCCAGCAAAATCTGATAGAGCAGTTCCGGCGTCAGCTCGCTGACTGCGGGCGCCGGGCTGGCGGTGGAGGCTTCGGTCGCTTCGGTCGCTTCGGCAACCGTGGCCGCTTCGGCCGCGACCAGCGGCGTGGTCAGCCCAGCCAGCGACAGTCCCCACCAGACAAGAAATGAAAGCAGGTGGCGTGAAAAGCGGGGTGACAAGGGCAGATTCAGTTTCATGAAACCAGCTGTGGATTGCAGAGCTTCCCTGGAGAATGAGTGAAGAATGTTAGCAGGTTCGCGTGACCGCATCGCATGGCTTGCCGGGAATTTTCCAGCAACCGGCCTTGCCTGCCATGACGAATACGGCTAGTCTTCGATGTCTGTGGTTTTGTATTTTCAACACTCGAGGAGCCTGTCATGAACGAAGTCCAGGATGTCACCAAAGAAAAACTGATTGCCGATTTCAAGCTGGTGGTTGCCGATGCCGAAGAGCTGTTGCGAGCCACGGCGGGTCAGGCGGGTGACAAGATGGCAGAGATTCGTGGCCGCGCCCAGGAACATCTGGCCGTTGCCAAGGCCAAGCTGGCCGATGCCGAAGAAGCAGTGATCGCCCGGGCCAAGCAGGCCGGACAGGCGGCAGATGATTATGTGCATGAAAACCCGTGGCATGCCGTCGGGATTGGTGCAGGCGTGGGTTTTCTGATTGGCCTGTTGGTCGGCCGTCGCTGAATCGCTGAGCCATTGTCTTGCTGACAGGCTGTGGCGCTGTGACTGAATCGCCAGACCATTGGCAACCATTTTCACCACGCCATTCCCATGACTGATACGACATCCGGCAGCGGACTGTTTGCTGCGCTGCGTGGCCTGCTGGCCGATACGCTGGCCTTGCTGCGCACGCGGGGCGAACTGTTTGTGGTCGAGCTGGCAGAAGAAAGACTGCGACTGGCGCGCATCGTGCTGTTTGGTGCGATGGCATTTTTCTTTCTGAGCTTCGGTCTGGTGATGCTGACCATTTTTCTCACCGTGCTGTTGTGGGACAGCCACCGGCTGCTGGTGATCGGTATCTGCACCAGCCTGTTTCTGGGCAGTGGTTTGCTGGCCTTGCTGGCCATCCATCGCCAGTTGCGCAGGGGCTCACGTCTGTTTGCCGCCAGCTTGCAGGAGCTCGAACAGGATATCGAAATGCTGCAGGGGGTGAAGCGTGAACACTGAACAGCGCATCGCCCTGGCGCTGAGAAAACAGCGCCTGCGACTGCGCAGTACGGAATTGCGCAACCGGCTGGCTGACCACAGCCAGCCCCTGTTGCCTCTGTTCAGTGCCGCCGACAGGCTGGGCAGCGGCTGGCGCTGGCTGAAGCGTCATCCGGCCGTGCCGGTGGCCGCGCTCACCGGGCTGCTGGTAGCGCGGCCGCGTCATCTGCTGCGCTGGCTGCAACGCGGCTGGCTGCTCTGGCAACTGGCCGGGCGTCTGCGCAATGTCGCAACCGCACCGGCGGCGCCAGCGACCTCGGCAATGAGCTGGTTGCAACGGCTGCAACCGCTGCTGCGCTTGCGGCGCACGCGCTAGCGCCCGACCGGCCAATCAAAGGCCGAAGCTCAGGTACTTCAGTTCCAGATATTCCTCGATCCCGTATTTCGAGCCTTCGCGGCCGATGCCGGATTGCTTGATGCCGCCAAACGGCCCAATTTCACTGGAAATCGCGCTGCTATTGATGCCGACCATGCCATATTCCAGCGCTTCGGCCACGCGCCAGATGCGTGAGAGGTCGCGGCTGTAGAAATAGGCGGCCAGGCCCGCGTCGCTGTCATTGGCCAGCTCGATGGCAGCGGCCTCCGTGTCGAATTTCAGCATGGGCACCAGCGGGCCGAAACTTTCGGCGCGGCTGCACAACATCTGCGGTGTGACGTCGGTGAGCAGGGTGGGCGCATAGAAGCTGCCGCCCAGCGCATGGCGTTGTCCGCCGCAGCGCAGCCGGGCGCCGTGCGTCAGGGCATCGGTGACGTGATGTTCGATCTTTTCCAGCGCGGCCTGGTCGATCAACGGGCCGGTGGTCACGCCGTCTTCCAGACCATGACCGACCTTGAGCGTGCTCATGGCCGCCTGCAGGCGGGCGGCGAATTCATCGTAGATGCCGGCTTGCACCAGCAGCCGATTGGCGCTGATGCAGGTCTGCCCGCTGTTGCGAAACTTGCAGTGCATCACTCCGGCCAGCGCGGCGTCGAGATCGGCATCGTCGAACACGATGAAGGGCGCATTGCCGCCCAGTTCCAGTGAGATTTTCTTCACTGTCGGCGCGCATTGCGCCATCAGCAGGCGGCCAACCTCGGTGGAGCCGGTGAAGGACAGTTTGCGCACGACGGGGCTGGCGGTGAGAACACCACCAATCAGCGGTGCCTGTGCTGCGCTGCCGGTCACCACATTCAGCACGCCGGCGGGCAGGCCGGCACGCAGCGCCAGCTCGGCCAGCGCGAGGGCGGTGAGTGGTGTCTGTTCGGCAGGCTTGACGATCACCGTGCAGCCGGCGGCCAGCGCCGGCGCGACCTTGCGGGTAATCATCGCCGCCGGAAAATTCCACGGCGTGATGGCGGCGCACACGCCCACTGGCTGCTTCAGCACCAGCATACGCTTGCCCGGGAGCGGGCTGTCGAGCACATCGCCACAGACGCGCCGTGCTTCTTCGGCAAACCATTCGACAAAGCTGGCAGCGTAAGTGACTTCGCCGCGCGCCTCGGCCAGTGGCTTGCCTTGTTCGGCGGTCATCAGCCGGGCGAGGTCTTCGCCGTGGGCTTCGATCAGCTCGAACCAGCGCCGCAGCCACTGACCGCGCGCCTTGCCGGTCAGCGCCCGCCAGGCGGGCAGGGCAGCCTCTGCTGCAGCAATGGCCGCTTGCGTATCGCGGGCATCCAGATCCGCCACCTGTGCCAGCAAGGCGCCGCTGGCCGGGTCATGCACGGCAAAACGGGCACCGCCAGCGGCGTCCTGCCAGCAACCGTTGATGAAAGCCTGCGCGCGGAGCAGGCCGGCGTCCTGTAATTGCATGGATTTTCCTTGTCTGTTCAGACTATCCGGATGAGTCTACCCGAACACAATGCTTCCTGATGTTCATGTTCATGTTCACTCTCCTGCGCAACGCGCTTTTGCTGCTCGTCCTGCCTGTGATGCTGGCCGGCTGTGGCACGTTGAACACCCTGTCCACGGCCCGCCTGCCAGCATCACAGGCAACCCGTCCGCCGGCCAGTGCCCAAGCACAGGAACGGGGCAACAACGTCGTGCTCTATACGCTGGGAATGATCGATACTGGCTACCGTTTTGGCGGCAAGAATCCTGACGCCGGCTTTGATTGCAGCGGCATGGTCAGCTACATATTTGCGCAGGCGGCCGGCGTGCGTGTCAGCGGCAGCGCGGCCGACATTGCCCGGCAGAGCAGACCGGTCGATCTGCAACAACTGCGTCCGGGTGATCTGGTGTTCTTCAACACCTTGGGACGGCCGTTTTCGCACGTGGGTATTTATATCGGCAATGACCGCTTCGTCCATGCGCCGTCTTCGTCGGGACAGGCGCGCGTGCGCACGGAAAGCCTGAAAAACCGCTATTTTGCCCAGCGTCTGGAAGCCGCGCGCAGCCTGCTCGAATAACCGTACCGCCAGATGAATCCGGCTATGCCTGAGGATTCGGCGTGGCTTCGCGGTAATCGGAAAGTTTTTTGTTGGTCCAGTTCTTGAAAGCGCGGCGAAAATTGCTGACGCTGCTGTAGCCCAGCATGAAGCCGATCTGCTTGGGTGTCAGCGTGGTGTATTTGAGATACTGGATCGCCAGTTCGCGCCGCGTATCATCGAGAATCTGCTGGAAGGTGACGTCTTCCTTGACCAGACGCCGGCGCAGTGTGCGCGCGCCGACATTGAGATGACCGGCCATTTCCTCCAGCGTCGGAAACTTGCCGGGGTTCTTCACCAGATAATTGCGGATGCGGTTGGCCAGCAGATCGTCTTCCTCGCTTTTGGTTGCCAGCAGTTGGCACTGACGCTCGCACAGCTTGAAGACTTCTTCATTGGCCAAACTGACCGGATCATTCAGGCAGTTGATGTCAAAGAGCACGATGTTGCGCGGCTGATTGAAGTGCAGCGGACAGTTGAAACGCTGCTGATAGGCCGTCAGGTCTGCCGGTGCGGGATAGGTGAGGAAAATTTCGAGGAGCGGAAACGGCTTGTTGGTGATGCTGCCCGTCAGCTCGATGGTGCGGCTGATGAATTCCTCGACGGCAAAACGCAGCGCTTCGCCACCCAGCAAATAGCTGTCGCGGATTTCCGACCACCAGCGGCCCTCGCTGATGTGATTGACCGAAGTGAAAATCTGCTCGTTGAGCGAGTAATACTTGGTGAAGACTTCGCGCGCCTGGCCCAGTGTGGCCGCACTCAGCGCGGCATAACCCAGCACACCCAGGTCGCTGATCTTGAATTCAGCACCCAGTGCAATGCCCAGATGGGGGTCGCCGGTCAATCCGATCATGTTGAGGATGACCTGGCGATACTGCTGTGGATTGGCACGGAAGGTATCGTTGCGGATGCGCTCGACACTGAGACTGGTACCTTGCAGCACCTGCTCTGCCGTATAGCCCCGCACAGCCATGCGGGAAAGGTAGAAACTCAGTTTGTTGGTCGATTTCACGTGCGGCTATCCACATCCACAAATGTGGCGCGTTCTAAACGGGTTAACTATAACGCAAATGTGGACAGCCACCGCCGGGCTCAATCCAGCAGCGCCGCATCGATGATGCCCAGTTCGACCAGCTTGCGGATGACCTGATCGGCGGCCTCGTCCGGCGTGCAGCGTGTGGTATCGATGCGCAGCTCGGGTTGCTCGGGAGCTTCGTAAGGTGAATCGATACCGGTGAAATTCTTCAGTTCGCCGCGCCGTGCTTTCTTGTAGAGGCCTTTGGGATCACGTTCCTCGGCGATTGCCAGGGGAGTGGCAACATGGATTTCGATGAACTCGTCGGCGTCGACCAGACTGCGCGCCATACGCCGCTCGGCTGCAAAAGGCGAAATGAACGCGGTGATGACGATCAGACCGGCGTCGATCATCAGCTTGGCGACTTCGGCGATACGGCGGATGTTCTCCACGCGATCGGCTTCGGTGAAGCCCAGATCCTTGGACAGTCCGTGGCGCACGTTGTCGCCGTCGAGCAGATAGGTGTGCTTGCCGAGGGCGTGCAGTTTCTTTTCCACCCGATTGGCGATGGTTGATTTGCCCGAGCCGGACAGACCGGTCAGCCACAGGACACAGGCTTTTTGCTTCTTCTGCGCCGCGCGCACGGCTTTGTTGATGTCCACATGCTGCAGGTGGATGTTGCTGGCTCGACGCAGGGCGAAGTCGAGCATTCCGGCGGCGATGGTGTTGTTGCTCATCCGGTCGATGAGGATGAAGCCGCCAGTTTCGCGGTTGTCCTTGTAGGCATCGAAGGCGATCGACTGGTCGAGACTGAGATTGCAGACGCCGATTTCATTGAGTTCGAGCCGGGTGGCGGCGAGTTGCTCCAGCGTATTGACGTTGATCTTGTGCTTGAGATGGCCGATTTCCACATTCACCGTCTGGGTGCCGATCTTCAGTAGATAGCGCCGGCCGGGCAGCATCGCTTCATCGCTCATCCAGATGATGGTGGCCTCGAACTGGTCGGCCACGCTGGCCGGACTGTCGGCAGTGGAAATCACATCGCCGCGCGAGATGTCGATTTCATCGGCCAGCGTCAAAGTCACCGCCTGACCGGCTACGGCCTGCGGCAGATCGCCATCGGCGGTGACGATGCGTGCCACTGTGCTTTCACGGCCCGACGGCTGGGTGCGGATACGCTCGCCAAGCTGAATGCTGCCGCTGGCGATGGTGCCGGCAAAGCCGCGAAAATCCAGATTGGGCCGGTTCACCCATTGCACCGGCAGACGAAATGGTGCGCGCTGACGGCGGTCCGCATCGATTTCCACGGTTTCCAGATAGCCCATCAAGGTGGTGCCGTGATACCAGGGCATCCGCTCGCTGGGTGTGGTGATGTTGTCGCCCTTGTAGGCGGACAGGGGCAGGAAAGTCACATTTTCCAGACCAATCTGGCGGGCGAACTGCGTGTAATCATTCACGATGGTGCGGAAAGTTTTTTCCGCGTAATCGACCAGATCCATCTTGTTGATGGCAACGACGATGTGACGGATGCCCATCAGGGAGACCAGATAGCTGTGCCGCCGCGTCTGGGTGAGAATGCCGCGCCGCGCATCCACCATCAGGATGGCGACATCGGCAGTGGATGCGCCGGTGGCCATGTTGCGTGTGTATTGCTCATGGCCGGGCGTATCGGCGACTATGAACTTGCGGGTATCGGTGGAGAAAAAACGGTAGGCCACGTCGATGGTGATGCCTTGTTCGCGTTCGGCGGCCAGGCCATCGACCAGCAGGGCAAAGTCGAGGTTCTCACCTTGCGTGCCCATTTTCTTCGAGTCACTTTCCAGCGCGGAAAGTTGATCCTCGAACAGCATTTTTGCTTCATACAGCAGACGACCGATCAGCGTGCTCTTGCCATCATCGACGCTGCCGCAGGTGATGAAGCGCAGCAGTTCCTTGCGTTCGTGGCTGTGCAGATATGCTTCGATATCCGCGGCAATCAGGTTGGAGACGTGGGCCATCAGAAATACCCTTCCTGCTTTTTCTTTTCCATGGATGCGGCAGCATCGTGGTCGATCACCCGGCCTTGACGTTCAGACGTGCGGGTGAGCAGCATTTCCTGGATGATGGCCGGCAGCGTATCCGCCGTCGATTCGACCGCGCCGGTGAGCGGATAGCAGCCCAGGGTGCGAAAGCGTACCGATTTCATCATCGGCGTTTCGCCCGGGTGCAGCGGCATACGTTCATCATCGACCAGAATCAGCGTGCCGTCGCGCTCGACCACGGGGCGCATGGCGGCGTAGTAGAGCGGCACGATGGGAATGTTCTGCAAGTAGATGTATTGCCAGATGTCGAGCTCGGTCCAGTTCGACAGCGGAAAGACGCGGATGCTTTCACCCTTGTGCTTGCGCGCGTTGTAGAGATTCCATAATTCCGGCCGCTGGTTCTTCGGGTCCCAGCGATGCTGAGCCGTACGGAAGGAAAAGATGCGCTCCTTGGCGCGGGATTTTTCTTCGTCGCGCCGGGCGCCGCCAAAAGCCGCATCAAAACCGTATTTGTCGAGAGCCTGCTTGAGGCCCTCGGTTTTCATGATGTCGGTGTGGATGGCCGAGCCGTGGGTGAAGGGATTGATGTTTTTCGCCAGCCCTTCGGGATTGATATGCACCAGCAGCTCCATACCCAGCTTAGCCACCATCTGGTCGCGAAAAGCGTACATTTCGCGGAATTTCCAGGTGGTATCGACATGCAGCAACGGAAAGGGTGGCTTGGCCGGATAAAACGCCTTGGTCGCCAGATGCAGCATGACGGCGCTGTCCTTGCCGATGGAGTAGAGCATCACCGGGTTTTCGGTCTCGGCGACGACTTCGCGCAGAATGTGGATGCTCTCAGCTTCGAGGCGTTGCAAGTGGGTCAGACTCATGATCAAAAACTCATTCCCCGGATACTTGAGAGCATGAAAAACGCAACTGCGTCCATGCCCCCATGAGCATTACGATTGCCTGTCTGTTTCCTGCGGCAGCGCAGGATCGTCCCCATGAATGTTCAGCAGGCCATGCTGGATGATGGGTCACACGTCGATATTTTTTGCCTGCAGGGCGTTGCTTTCGATGAAGGCGCGGCGCGGTTCAACGTTGTCGCCCATCAGGGTGGTGAAAATTTCATCGGCGGCAATGGCATCGTCGATCTGCACTTTCAGCAGACGGCGCACTGCCGGATCCATGGTGGTTTCCCAAAGCTGTTCTGGATTCATTTCACCAAGGCCCTTGTAGCGTTGCTTGGACAGGCCGCGTTCGACTTCCTTGAATAACCATTCGATGGCGGCGGCAAAACTTTTGACTGTCTGCGATTTTTCGCCGCGCCGAATCACTGCGCCATGTTCTCCATCGACAAGTCCGGCAATCAATGCCGCACTGTGACGGATTTGTTGATAATCGCCGGAGTGCAGGAATTCTTCATCGATGTGACCGACACGCAGATTGCCGTGGCGCATGCGTTTGATGTCCAGTTGCCAACGTTCGGTCTTGTCGTTGTGGCGGGCAATGACTTCGATTTCTGCCGGTAGATAAGGCGCCAGGCGGGTTGCCGATTGATGCGCTGCCTGCTCGCTGCCCAACTCGATTGCAATGTCGTTGGCCAGCATGATTTGCAGGACTTCACTGTCGATGAAGTCGCCGATGCGCCGAACGACGGCTTCCGACAGCAGATAACTGCGTGCCAGTTCGCTCAACGCATGACCTTCAATGACGTCTGCCCCGGCCCTTGGTTTGAGCTGGGCGCCTTCCAGCGCCAGATTGAGTATGTGCTGATTGAGTGCCTGGTCATCCTTGATGTAGATCTCGTTTTTACCATGCTTGATCTTGTAGAGCGGCGGCTGGGCGATGTAGATGTGGCCGCGCTCAACCAGCTCGGGCATCTGCCGGTAGAAGAAGGTCAGCAGCAGGGTACGGATATGCGCACCATCGACGTCGGCATCGGTCATGATGATGATGCGATGGTAGCGCAGCTTGTTGATGTCGAATTCTTCGGCGCCGATACTGGTGCCCAGTGCAGTGACCAAGGTGACGATCTGTTCGCTGGAAATGAGTTTTTCGAAACGTGCTTTTTCGACATTGAGCACCTTGCCGCGCAACGGCAGGATGGCCTGGAACTTGCGGTCACGGCCTTGCTTGGCCGAGCCGCCGGCGGAATCACCTTCGACGATGTACAGTTCGCACAGCGAAGGATCTTTTTCCTGACAATCCGCCAGCTTGCCGGGCAGCCCGATGTTGTCGAGCACGCCTTTGCGGCGGGTCAGTTCTCTGGCCTTGCGCGCGGCTTCGCGGGCGCGGGCGGCTTCGACAATCTTGCCGGTAATGATCTTGGCATCCCCTGGGCGTTCCAGCAGAAATTCGGCCAGCTTGGCGGCAACCACTTCCTGCACGGCAGGTTGGGCTTCGGAAGACACCAGCTTCATCTTGGTTTGTGAAGCGAATTTCGGATCAGGCATTTTCACCGACAGCACACAGGCCAGACCTTCGCGCATGTCGTCACCGGAAATATCCACCTTGGCTTTCTTGGCGATCTCGTTTTCTTCGATGTATTTATTGATGACCCGCGTCATTGCCTGGCGCAAGCCAGTCTGGTGGGTGCCACCATCGCTTTGCGGAATGTTGTTGGTGAAGCAGAGCACCTGCTCGGCGTAGGAATCATTCCACTGCATGGCCACTTCGACACCGATGCTGCCGCCATTGGGCAGGGCGGATTCGCCGCTGGCATGAAATACCGTGGGATGCAACACGGTCTTGCTGCGATTGATGTAATCAACAAAACCTTTGACGCCACCGGAAAACGCAAAATCCTCTTCCTTGCCAAGGCGCTGGTCGATCAGCTTGATCTTGACGCCGTTGTTGAGAAAGGATAATTCACGCAGCCGCTTGGCGAGAATATCGTAATGGAATTCGACGTTGCCGAAGATTTCATCATCGGCCAGAAAATGCACTTCGGTTCCATGCCCTTTGGCTTCACCCAGCACTTTCAGTGGAGCAACTTCCACACCCTCACGCATTTCGATGGTGCGATCAATGACCTTGCCACGATTGAATTCAATGAAATGTTTTTTGCCATCGCGGCGGATGGTCAGACGCAGCCACCTGGACAGCGCATTCACACAGGACACCCCGACACCATGCAAGCCGCCGGAAACCTTGTAGGAATTCTGGTTGAATTTGCCGCCGGAGTGCAGTCCGGTCAGGGCAATCTCGGCTGCTGAACGCTTGGGTTCGTGTTTGTCGTCGAACTTGATGCCAACCGGTATGCCACGCCCGTTATCAACGACGGAAATCGAATTGTCTGCATGGATGGTGATGACGATATCGTCACAATGACCAGCCAGAGCTTCATCGATCGCGTTATCAACCACTTCGAACACCATGTGGTGCAGACCTGTACCATCGGAGGTATCGCCGATGTACATGCCGGGCCGCTTGCGCACGGCTTCAAGACCTTCGAGTTGCTGGATGGAATCTTCGTTGTAGCCTTCGTTGCTGGCCTTGGGAGCGGTGTTCTCAGTCATACAATAGTCCAAATTCAGATGCGCATCGGCATGACGACGTACTTGAAGTTCTGGTTGTCCGGCAACTGGAACAGCGCACTGCTGCTGGCATCACCCAAATGACATTCGATCTCGTCACTGCCAACGTTGTTGAGTACATCCAGCAGATAGTTCACGTTGAAGCCGATATCGATCGATTCGTGGGTGTATTCGATTTCGATTTCTTCCTGGGCCTCTTCGCGCTCGGTGTTGTTGCCGATGATCTTGAGTGTGTTCTCGGCAAAAACCAGACGCACCCCTGGTGTCTTTTCGTTGGTCAGGATTTTTACTCGCAGCAGTGATTGCAGCAGCGAAGTCCGTGACATTCTGACCAGTTTGTTGTGTGTTTTGGGTATCACCCGCTCATAGTCGGGGAACTTGCCATCGATCAGCTTGGAAACGAACTCGATGCTGCCGAAGCGAAACTGTGCCTGGGTGGATGTGAGAATGATTTCCAGCGAATCATCGACATCATTGAGCTGACGCGAAAGTTCGAGCACGGTCTTGCGCGGCAGGATCACTTCGATGGACGGCAGCTGTTCTTCAAGGGTTTCCTTGGCATAGGCCAGTCGATGACCATCCGTGGCTACCACGCAGATTTCATTGCCCTTGACGACCAGCAGCAGGCCATTCAGATAGTAACGGATGTCCTGCTGGGCCATGGCGTACTGGACCAGGGCGAGCAAACGGCGAAACTGCTTCTGGCTGAGTTTGAGGCGGGTCTGATCGTTGTCGCTGAGCAGCATGCGTGGGAAATCTTCGGCCGGCAGAGTCTGCAAGTTGAAACGACTGCGCCCGGCCTTGACCTGCAGCCGCTTGTCGTCGAGTGTCAGACTGACTTCGGCGGTATCGGGCAGGGAACGAAGAATATCCTGCAGCTTACGTGCTGCCACCGTCAGAGAGGTTTTTTCCTGAGCAACGGTTTCAGTGGAAGTCTTGATCTGGATTTCGATATCGGTGGCCAGCAAAGTCAGTCGTTGGCTGTCGTTTTCGATCAGAACGTTGGAAAGTATCGGCAAGGTGTGACGTTTTTCAACGATGCCACAAACCGATTGCAGTGGTGCGAGTATCTGGTCGCGGGGGCCTTTGAATAGAAGCATTATATGTAAACCTCCTTATATGTTTATGCTGCGCCCGTAACTGTGGGTAACCATGAAAATCATTTGTTTATCAATGTATTGCGCTTTTAATAAGGCACTGGATAAAGCGCCGGGAAAGCTGTGGATGAATGTGGATGAATTTTTGGCTGGGGGGTTTTTGGCGACTTATTCACAATTCTTGCAAACGTTGTACAGAACTTATCCCCTCAACCTTTCAGGGTTTGCAGCAGGATGTGGATGTCATTGCCCAGCTGGCTTTCCTTGCTGCGCAAGTCATTGATGGTGCGATAGGCGTGAAGTACGGTGGTATGGTCGCGGCCGCCAAAAGCCTCGCCGATTTCGGGCAGGCTATGGTGGGTCAGTTCACGGGCCAGCCACATGGCGATCTGTCGCGGCCGGGCGATGGCGCGGCTGCGTTTCTTTGAGTACATCTCAGTGACTTTGAGCTTGTAGTAATCGGCGACGGTTTTTTGGATCAATTCCAGTGTCAATTGGCGGTTGGTGGCGCCGAAAATATCCTTCAGGGCTTCCTTGGCGACATCCAGATTGACCTGTTTGCCATTGAAATTGACATAGGCCAGCACCCGGTTGAGCGCGCCTTCCAGTTCGCGTACATTGGAGCGCAGGTTTTTGGCGATCAGAAAGGCCACGTCATCGCCCAGGTCAATCCTGGCGGCTTCGGCTTTTTTCTTCAGGATGGCTACCCGCATTTCTGGTTCGGGCGGCTCGATCTGTACGGTCAAACCCCAGTCGAAACGAGAAACCAGGCGTTCTTCCAAGCCGGCGATGTCCTTGGGATAGGTATCACAGGTGATGACGATCTGTTTCTTGGCCTCGACCAGGGCATTGAAGGCGTAGAAGAATTCTTCCTGGGTGCGGTTCTTGTTGTTGAAGAACTGGATGTCATCGATCAGCAGCAGATCCAGCGAACGATAGTAGCGTTTGAAGACATCGAAGGATTTTTGCTGGTAGGCGCGCACCACATCGGCGAAGTAGTCTTCGGCATGTACGTAGCGGATGACCATGTCGGGATTGTGTTTCCAGACTTCATTGCCCAGGGCATGCACCAAATGGGTCTTGCCCAGACCGACACCGCCATAGATGAACAGCGGATTGTAGGAAATCCCCGGATTCAGGGCCACCTGCTGGGCTGCGGCGCGGGCCAGGTCGTTGGCGCGGCCAGTCACCAGATTGTCGAAAGTGAAATCCGGATTGAGGCGGGATTTTTCGTAAGCGCTGTTTTCGCTGTGAGGATTGTCCAGGGTGCGAATGACACCGGATGATTCATTGTGGGCCACAACAGAAGCTGTCAGCGAGGCCAGTGAAGCCAGCGAGCCACTGGTTGGCTGTGCATCGGAGATTCGCCGACCTTTGCCGGCGGCAAGGCCGGTCGGTGCGGTATCTGTCCTGGCCACACTCAGATTGATATTGACGGGCTTCTGAAAGTAATCGCGGCCAAGTGCCTGGATCTGGTCAAGATAGCGATCACGCACCCATTGCAGGACGAAACGGTTGGGTGCAATCAGTTGCAGTTCGGCAGGCGCATCGTTTGCATCATCAAGAGCGGCAGTGTTGCCTTCAAGACGCAAGTTGCGGATCCAGGTGTTGTACTGTTGTGCAGGCAGTTCTTTTTCGAACTGACCCAGACACGTCGTCCAGAATTCGTTCATTGATACCAAGGGAATCTGCTCGTATCTGTGAAAGTGACCATCATGGTGATCACCGTGTTTTTATGGTCAGTCGTGCAAGACCGGAATGGCGGTGGCACGTTCTCCTCAAGCTGGGGATTTTACGCTGTTTTCAGAATAGTTATCCACAGCCGGCAGGTAAAAATAGCACTTGACAAAATCGCGTCAAAAAGATGTAATTTAGGGTTCTTTTTCTGGAGGAATAGAGTCATGAAACGTACTTATCAACCTTCGGTTGTGCGTCGCAAGCGCACCCATGGTTTTCTTGTCCGTATGCGTACACGGGGCGGTCGTGCCGTGATCCGCGCACGTCGTGCCAAGGGTCGTAGCCGGTTGGCTGCCTGAAGCAAGTAATGGCATTGGTGCAAGACGGTTTTGTCCGGTCCTTGTCCCTTGTTTTGCTTGTCTTTATCCTGTCTCAGATGCAACAAACCGTGTGATCGATACAGGTGAATCGGTCCAGCAAGGTTGGCGGAGCGGGTGTGCAGGCCCAAAATCCGGATAAACCGGATGTCCGCTTTTCCGACAAACGCAGATTGCGTATTGCCACTGAATTTTCACAGGTGTTTTCTGCACGGCAGGTCTTGCGCGGAGAATTCTTCAACCTGCATTATCTGGCAGACCGGCCAGCGGCAGTCGATGCAGGTGCGCGTCTGGGTTTGGTGGTTGCCAAGAAACTGGCCCGTCGTGCAGTGCAGCGCAATCTTCTGAAACGCCTTGCGCGCGAGGCCTTTCGTCAGAGTCATGCACATCTGCCGGCCTATGATCTGGTCTTGCGCCTGTCCGTGCCGCTCAAGGACAGCCGATCAGCCGCGATGCGACAGGTTTGGCGCACCGATATTGACCGCCTGCTGCAGCGACTGGCCGGTCTGGCGCAACGGCAGCCGCGAAGCCAGCCGTACCGGCAAGGTCAGCAGCATCCTCAACAGATGGAAACCTGATCCGATGCCTGGGCCGATGATGACACTGATGACTTATCCATTGCTCGGTCTGGTCCGTTGCTACCGGTACTGCATCAGTCCGTTTCTCGGTCGCAACTGCCGTTTTTATCCAAGCTGTTCCGAATACGCCGAAGAGGCCTTGCAGCGTCATGGCGCCCTGCGTGGCACAACGCTGGCCCTGCGTCGCGTGTGTCGTTGTCACCCTTGGCATCCGGGTGGTTTTGATCCGGTTCCCTAGCTGAAAGATAGTTCTCGATGGATACCCAACGTCTGATACTCCTGCTGGTCTTTTCGTTTTCCCTGATCATGCTCTGGGAAGCCTGGCAAAAACAGGAACATCCTGTGGCGGCTTCCGCGCCTTCGGCAGTGGCTGCCCGCTCAGTCACATCAGCGGCCGATGCCGTGCCGACACCCGCCAGCACGGCAACGACTGCAGCGACGTCCGGGGATACTGCGGCGACAGTTCCCGACACCGCTGCCGCTGCAAAGGACGTCTCGCGGACACAGTTTGCCCGGCAGACCATCAAAACCGATCTTTTCCTGGCTGAAATCTCCGCCCAAGGGGGCGATTTGGTTCGGCTGGAATTGCCCGGACATCATGCAACCAATGACCGAAACAAGCGTTTCGTTCTGCTGGATGATGGCGAAGCCCATATTTATCAGGCACAAAGCGGTTTGATTGCCGCCGATGTGGCCGGTCTGCCCAGTCACAAGACGGTTTATGAATTTGCCCCTGGCCGCTTCGAGCTGGAAAACGGCCAGGATGCACTGGTGGTTCGCTTGCTGGCGCCGGAAGTTGATGGCATCCGTACAAGCAAGCTCTATACCTTTCATAGAAACAGTTATCTCATTGATATTACTTACGAAATTGAAAATGGTAGCGGGCAGCCGCTGAAACCGACGGCTTATTTCCACACCTTGCGCGATGGTCAGCCGGAGGATGCCAGTGCTGTGGGCGCTTTTGGTGTCAGTGTCTTTACCGGCCCGGCGGTTTATACGGAAGAAGAGAAATATCAGAAAGTCAGTTTCGAGGATATTGCCAAAGGCAAGGCCAAATATATGCAGCAGGCAGACAATGGCTGGATTGCCATGGTGCAGCATTATTTTGTCTCGGCCTGGCTGCCGCAAGCGAACGTCCCGCGCGAGTTTTATCTGGAAAAACTGGATAACGATCTCTACCGCGCCGGTCTGAAGATGCCTTTGGCAGAGATTGCGCCGGGCAGCACCGGCCAGCTGACCGTGCCGTTCTATGCCGGGCCGCAAGAGCAGGTCAAGCTGGCGAAAATCGCCAAAGGTCTGGATCTGGTGGTTGATTACGGCTGGCTGACGGTGATCGCCGCGCCCCTGTTCTGGGTGCTGGCGCTGTGCCACAAGCTGGTGGGCAACTGGGGCTGGGCCATCATCATTCTGACGGTGCTGATCAAGCTGGTTTTCTATCCGCTGTCGGCCACCAGTTACAAGTCGATGGCGAAAATGAAAAAAGTCGCTCCCATGCTGACCCGGCTCAAGGAAACCTATGGCGATGACCGGGCGCGACTGAACCAGGAAATGATGGATTTGTACAAGCGTGAAAAAATCAATCCGCTGAGTGGCTGCCTGCCCATCCTGATCCAGATTCCTGTGTTCATCGCACTTTACTGGGTGCTGCTGGGTTCAGTGGAAATGCGTTATGCGCCGTTTGTCGGTTATATCCAGGATTTGTCGGCCAAGGATCCCTACTTCATCCTGCCCATCATCATGGGGGTCACCATGCTGTTGCAGACTCGACTCAATCCGCCGCCGCCCGATCCCATTCAGGCCAAGGTGATCATGTTCATGCCGATCGCCTTCACCGGCATGTTCCTGTTTTTCCCTTCCGGCCTGGTGTTGTACTGGATCGTCAACAACGTATTGTCGATTGCCCAGCAATGGCAGATCAACCGGATGATTGAAGGCGACAAGAAACCTGCCTGAAAGACAAAAAATGCGGGCCGCCGGTGAATAAGGACACCATTGCCGCCATCGCCACCGCCGCAGGGCGCGGCGGCATCGGCGTGGTACGTGTTTCCGGCCAGCAGCTGGCTGACTTTGCCCGGCAGCTGTGCGGCCTGCTGCCCCGGCCGCGCGTGGCCACACTGGTTGATTTCAACGACGATCAGGCGCAGGCCATCGACCAGGGCATATTGCTGTATTTCCCGGCACCGCATTCCTTTACCGGCGAAGATGTGCTTGAGCTGCAAGGCCATGGCGGCCCGGTGGTCATGCAAATGTTGCTGCAGCGCTGTTTGCAACTGGGTGCGCGGCTGGCCGAACCGGGCGAATTCACCCGCCGCGCCTTTCTCAACGACAAGCTGGATCTGGCTCAGGCCGAAGCCGTGGCCGATCTGATCGATGCTTCCAGCGTGCAAGCGGCGCGCTCGGCCGTGCGTTCATTGAGTGGCGAATTTTCCAGGCAGGTGGAAGCCATTGTCGATCAACTGATTGAAATCCGCATGTTGATCGAAGCCACGCTGGATTTTCCGGAAGAAGAAATCGATGCCGCCAGTTTGCTGCGCGAAGCCCGTGTCAGCCAGCGGCTGCAACAATTGCGCGATCAATTGGCTGCTTTGCAAGCTCGGGCCAGACAGGGCAGCTTGTTGCGCAACGGTCTGCACGTGGTGTTGGCCGGCCCGCCGAATGTCGGCAAATCCTCCCTGCTCAATCGACTGGCCGGCGAAGAGCGCGCCATCGTGACCGATATTGCCGGTACCACGCGTGATACCGTGCGCGAAATGATCCAGATCGAGGGCATCCCTCTGCACATCATCGACACCGCCGGCCTGCGTGAAACGGGGGATACCATAGAGCAGCTAGGCATTGCCCGCAGCTGGCAGGAAATCGAACGTGCCGATGTGATTCTGCAATTGCTTGATGCCCGCCACGGCTTTACAGCTGCAGACCAGGCCATTGCCGCGCAGTTACCGGCAGGGATAGAGCGCATCCTCATTCACAACAAATGTGATCTTTCTGGTGATTCTGCCCGACGCCAGGCCGGTTCTGAACCACATGCGGGCGCTGCCGGTGTTGCCAGTGCAGCGGGGCAGGCGAGTACTCAACTCTGGCTATCCGCCCGCAGCGGCACAGGCATGGAATTGCTGCACGACGAACTATTGCGCATCGCCGGCTGGCAGGATCATGGCGAAGACCTGATACTTGCTCGCGAACGTCACCTGCAAGCCTTGCACACTGCCGATCAACACCTGGCCGCCGCCCAGCAGACCGGCGATATTCTGGAATTCTGCGCCGAAGAACTGCGCAATACTCAAGACGCCTTGAGTGCAATTACCGGCAGATTCACTGCGGATGACTTGCTGGGTTCCATATTTTCAAAGTTTTGTATCGGCAAGTGATCCGATACCTGCGGCGCACGCAGCGTCTGCAACCGAGACATCCGATCGTCGATGACTATCACGCACTGATACAATCGTCGTATGGACATGCAAGATCAGCTTCGGAGTGGGACGGTCATGGTCAGTAGTCGCTGGACTCCCGAGCAATTGAAACTGGGTTTTCACCTTTATTGTCAGCTTCCTTTCGGTAAGTTGCATAGCCGCAATCCGGAGATCATCGAATTAGCTCGATTGATCGGGAGAACGCCATCAGCAGTCGCAATGAAGTTGGTGAATTTTGCGAGTCTTGATCCTGCGATTACGTCCTCTGGGCGAAGGGGGTTAGGCAATGCTTCGCAGGCAGATCGGGATATTTGGGACGAATTTCATGCCAACTGGGATGATCTGGTCGAGCAATCCGCATCCTTACGGATATCCCTATCGGGCAATGACGATGTTCAAGAATCGCTGACTACTGACGCACTTGATGCCGAGCAAGATTTCACAGGTGAAACACGCATTGCCCCGGCCCGGCAACGAATAAAGCAAAGTTTCTTCCGACGAGCCGTTTTGAGCAGCTATGGAGAAAAATGCTGCGTGTCCGGGGTGAGTGATAGGCGGTTTCTTGTAGCGAGTCACATCGTGGCCTGGAGCGAAGACGCATCTATTCGGCTCCACCCTGGCAATGGTTTGTGTCTTTCCGTCATCCATGATAAGGCTTTTGATAGTTACTTGTTCTCCCTGACGGACGACTATCGTGTCGTGCTATCGGAACAACTCAAAAAAACATGTGATGACTTTCTTCGCCAGGTCTTCTGGTCTGTAGATGGTTTGCAAATCAGACTACCTGAGCGTTTCCGGCCGGAAACTGAGTTTTTAAGACGGCATCGAGACAGGATGCTTCATCAAGATTGATGGCGATATAAAATTCGCCCTGATTAAGCCGTCATCGACAGTCAGCAAAGCGAGAGGGTTGTGCCGAAGGTATCGGCGTATGCGAACACCCAGAATTGGGTGAAGAAAACAGTCAGTGCCGTCCTTCTGTAGGCAAAGATTTTCCAAAGTTATCAATCATTCAAAAAATACTTGGATGTTTCACGTGAAACAGTTTTGGTCTGTGTTTCACGTGAAACATTTTGTGCTTGATTGAAGCTGGCGTATCATTGCGCCTCTTTGATGATTTGTCTGGTTTGAATTGGGTTGTCCATCATGCAGTTTCCCCAAGGTTTTGATGTGATTGTGGTCGGTGGTGGTCATGCCGGTACGGAGGCGGCTTTGGCTGCGGCGCGTACAGGTGCGCAGACTTTGTTGTTGACCCACAATATCGAAACATTGGGGCAGATGTCTTGTAATCCGTCGATAGGTGGGATTGGCAAGGGGCATTTGGTCAAGGAAGTGGATGCGCTGGGCGGCGCCATGGCGCAGGCCACGGATGTGGCTGGAATTCAATTTCGCACACTTAATTCCGGCAAGGGATCGGCGGTGCGGGCGACGCGGGCGCAGGCGGATCGGTTGTTGTACAAAGCCGCTATTCGCCAGGTTCTGGAAGATCAGCCAAATTTGACTTTGTTCCAGCAGGTGGTGGATGACCTGATTGTGCAAGGCGATCGCGTTGTCGGTGTCGTCACTCAATTGGGTATTCGCATTGAAGCACCAGCAGTGATTTTGACGGTGGGGACTTTTCTCAATGGCCTGGTGCATGTGGGTCTGAGTAATTATCCGGGCGGGCGGGCCGGTGATCCGCCGGTGATTTCGCTGGCAGCGCGCTTGCGGGAATTGCAGTTGCCGACCGGTCGTTTGAAAACCGGTACGCCGCCGCGTATCGATGGGCGCACGATTGATTACTCAGTGTGCCAGATACAGCAGGGCGATGACCCGGTGCCGGTATTTTCCTATCTGGGTCGGCGAGAGCAGCATCCGCGCCAAGTACCTTGCTGGATTACCTCTACCAATCAGCGCACGCACGACATCATTCGCGCCAATCTGGATCGTTCGCCAATGTTTGCTGGCCGTATCGAGGGTATCGGGCCGCGTTATTGCCCATCGATCGAAGACAAGATCCATCGCTTTGCCGACAAGGACAGCCATCAGGTTTTCTTGGAGCCGGAAGGGCTGACCACCCATGAAATCTATCCGCAAGGGGTGTCCACCAGTTTGCCGTTTGATGTGCAGATCGAGCTGGTGCGCAGCCTGCCGGGTTTGGCGCAGGCGCATATTCTGCGGCCCGGTTATGCCATTGAATATGATTATTTTGATCCGCGTGATTTGAAGGCGACGCTGGAAACCAAATCCATCAACGGCTTGTTCTTTGCTGGGCAGATCAACGGTACGACAGGTTATGAAGAGGCTGCCGCCCAAGGGCTGCTGGCCGGTCTGAATGCCGCACGTCAGGTCAGAGGTGAAGAAGCCTGGCGGCCGCGCCGTGATCAAGCCTATCTGGGTGTTCTGGTTGATGATCTGATTACGCGTGGTGTCAGCGAGCCTTACCGGATGTTTACCAGTCGGGCTGAATACCGCCTGAGCTTGCGTGAAGACAATGCCGATTTGCGGCTGACGGAAATCGGCCGTGAGCTGGGTTTGGTTGATGATCAGCGCTGGCAAGCCTACTGCCGCAAGCGGGATGCCATTGCAGTTGAGTGCGAGCGCCTGAAAAATACCTGGGTGAATCCCAAGGTGGTCAATGCCGAGGCTGCTCAGCGTGTCTTGGGGCAAGCGGTGGAGCGAGAATATCGCTTGTTTGATTTGCTGCGCCGCCCGCAGGTGCGCCATGCCGAGCTGGCCGGTTTGTTGCTGGCAACAGAGCAGGCCGGGCAGGCTGTCATGCCGGCAGAGATTGCTGCGCAAGTCATTGAGCAAGTTGAAATTCAGGCGAAATATCAAGGCTATATCGACCGCCAGAAAGAAGAAGTGGCGCGCAATCAGGCCAGTGAGACCTTGCTGATTCCTGCTGATCTTGATTACACGCGGGTGCATGGCTTGTCGATCGAAGTGCGCCAGTTGATGGATCGCCACCGGCCGGAAACCGTGGGTCAGGCGACGCGCATCCAGGGCGTGACGCCGGCTGCCATTTCCCTCCTGCTGGTGCATCTGAAGCGTCATGCCGCCAGCAGACGGCAACAGGCGCCGGCGGCATGAGTTTCAGTGAGGAGCTCCTGGCGCAGATACGCCACGGTCTGACGCAGCTTGATACGGAAAAGTCTGTCGCCAGTATCGGGCAGCAGGCGGCTATGGCGGTGCAGCTGGCCACCTATCTGGCGCTGCTTCACAAATGGAATCGCGTCTACAATCTGACCGCCATTCGTCAGCCGCAGCAAATGGTGACGCATCATTTGCTGGATTCGTTGAGCGTGTTGCCGCATCTGGGAATGCCTACGCGCCTGGCCGATGTCGGCAGCGGCGCCGGTCTGCCGGGGCTGCCGCTGGCCATTGCCCGACCGCAGATGGCGGTCACTCTGATCGAGAGCAACCAGAAGAAAGCCAGCTTTCTGCAGCAGGCCAGGATTGAATTGAAATTGGAAAATGTAAGTGTTCACTGCGGTCGTGTGGAAGCCTACAAGCCAGATTCACTTTTTGATGCGGTGGTTTCCCGGGCGTTTTCCGATCTCGCGCTGTTCGTTCGTGTGGCAGGTCATCTGCTGACGGCAGAGGGTTCGCTGCTGGCCATGAAAGGGCTGGCGCCGCAGGATGAAATCGCTGAATTGCCGGCTGGCTGGCAGGTGGTGCGTTGTCTTCCCCTGGTCGTGCCGACGCTGGTGGCGCAACGCCATCTTGTGGTCATCAAGCGTATCGAAGCAGCAAGCAGTTGAAGCGAAACGATCCGGTTCGATCCGATCCGATCCGGTCAGGCAGGGATCGTCATACATCGTCGTAGAGGAGTTTTCATGCACATATTTGCCATTGCCAATCAAAAAGGTGGGGTTGGCAAGACCACCACGGCGGTCAATCTGTCCGCCGCCCTGGCGGCCAGGGGCCAGCGCACGTTGCTGATTGATCTGGATCCCCAGGGCAATGCCACCATGGGCAGTGGCATCGACAAGCGTGGGCTGGAAAAATCGGTCTATCACCTGCTGGTGGGGCTGGCCGGCATGAAGGAGGTCTGTGTTGGCTGCGAAGCCGGTTATGACGTGCTGCCGGCCAATCGCGATCTGGCGGGTGCCGAAGTGGAAATGGTCGAACTGGAACGGCGTGAAATGCGGCTCAAGGATGCCCTGGCCGCCCATGTCGATGACTACGATTTCGTGCTGATCGATTGCCCACCTTCGCTGTCCATGCTCACTTTGAACGGCCTGTGTGCCGCCCATGGCGTGATCATCCCCATGCAGTGCGAGTACTACGCGCTGGAAGGTCTGTCCGATCTGGTCAATACCATCAAGAAAGTGCACGCCAACCTCAACCGCGATCTGAAAGTGATCGGCCTGTTGCGGGTAATGTTCGATGGCCGTGCCACTTTGGGCCACCAGGTATCCGCCGAGCTGGAACAGCACTTTGGCGACAAGGTTTTCAAAACCATCGTGCCGCGCAATGTGCGACTGGCCGAAGCCCCCAGTTATGGCATCCCCGGTGTGTTGTATGACAAGTCATCCAAGGGAGCCCAGGCTTATCTGGACTTCGCCGATGAAATGTTGGAGCGTGTGCACACTTTGTAAAACAAGCCGGCAATTGCTTGTGTGAGAGGAAAGAAAATATGAATGCAACGAAGAAAAAAGGTCTCGGCCGGGGGCTGGGCGCCTTGCTGGATGTCAGCAGCGGGGAAGGGGCCGTGAGTCGGCAGGACAGCCTGCCGGTCACCCGTTTGCAGCCGGGCCGCTATCAGCCGCGTACGCGTATGGATCCGGATTCACTGAATGAACTGGCGGCCTCGATCAAGGCCCAGGGCATCATGCAGCCCATCCTGGTGCGGCCCCTGGGCAAAGGGGGTGGAGAGCCGCAGTCAAACCAGGCACACTATGAAATCATCGCCGGCGAGCGTCGCTGGCGGGCGGCCCAATTGGCGGGCATGAGCGAAGTGCCGGTGCTGATCCGCGAAATTCCCGATGAGGCCACGCTGGCCATGTCGCTGATCGAAAACATCCAGCGCGAAGATCTCAATCCATTGGAAGAAGCCGCCGGCATCCTGCGTCTGGTCGAAGAATTCGGCATGAGTCACCAGCAGGCCGCCGATGCCGTGGGCCGTTCGCGCTCGGCGGCCTCTAACCTGCTGCGCTTGCTGAATCTGGCCAAGCCGGTGCAAGAATGCCTGTTTTCCGGCGAACTCGACATGGGCCATGCCCGTGCCCTGTTGCCCCTCAGTGGTCCCGATCAAGCGCGCCTGGCCGCATTGGTGGTGCATAAACGCCTCTCCGTGCGCGAAACCGAAAAACTGGTACAGCGCGAATTGCAGCCGCCCACCGGCAAAAATAGCGACCAGAATCAAAAAACCGACCGCGACACTCTGCGCCTGCAAGAAGAACTGGCTGATACCCTGGGCGCTGCCGTCAAGCTGCAAACCAACAAAAAAGGTGCCGGGAAGCTGACCATTGCTTTCAACAGTCTGGACCAATTGGACGGCATACTCGAACGTTTGCACCGGCATGCGGCAGACGAAAACGCCGGGTCGTGAGCGTGACAGAGGCTGACAGAAAGGCAACGGCGGGTGGAATATCCTTCCACAACCGGGTCGGACAGAAAAAACTTTGACTAATCCGGAACATATCCCTATAATGCCGGGTTTTTCGCACGAATGGATTCAGCGCGGGGTGCCGTGGCGCGGTGACGATGCACAGGACGCTACTGCTACAGATTGCGGCAACCTTGCTGGCAGCCGGTTTGGGTGGCTTGCTGGCAGGAACGAGAGGCGGTCTTTCAGCCTTGTTCGGTGGTCTGGCCTACATGCTGCCCAACCTGGTTTTTGTCGTGCGATTGAAAATTGCGACCAGTACGGGTCGCGCCAGTGGCGTCAGTTTTTTTGTCGGCGAGTTCGGCAAGATTGTCGCAACGATAGGAATTTTGGTGGCCGTGCAACAGTGGTATGTCGATTTGCTCTGGTGGTCTTTGTTGATCGGGCTGTTGGCAGCGCTCAAGGCTAATTTATTTGCATTCTTGTTGAAGTCCTGACTGATTATGGCAACTGGTCACGAAGCGGCAGCGCCGACAGCATCCGAATACATCGTTCATCACCTGGGGCATTTCAACACCTCAGGCAAGCCGCAACAGGCGATCGCCGATTTTTCCCTGGCGAATCTCGACACCCTGTTCTTCTCCTTGTTGATGGGTTTGTTCACTGTTTTCCTGATGTGGTCGGTGGCCCGCAAGGTGACTGCCGGGGTGCCCGGCCGTCTGCAGGCGGCGCTGGAAATCGTCATCGAATGGGTGGATGAGCAGGCCCGATCCATCGTTCATGGCGACCGCACTTTCATCGCGCCGCTGGCCTTGACGGTGTTCTTGTGGACCTGGTTCATGAATGCCCTGGACTTTCTGCCGGTCGATCTGGCGCCCATGCTGTGGCAAGCCATCACCGGCGATTCCCACGCTTACATGCGCATCGTGCCGACGGCTGACCTGAACGGTCCGCTGGGCATGTCCATGGGCGTGCTGGTATTGATGATCTGGTACAGCTTCAAGATCAAGGGCGTGGGTGGCTTTCTGCATGAGCTGGTGGCCGCTCCCTTTGGTGACAAACTGATTCTGTATCCGATGAATCTGCTGCTCAATCTGATCGAGTTCGCCGCCAAGGCGCTGTCGCTGGGTATGCGGTTGTTCGGCAACATGTATGCCGGCGAGCTGATCTTCATGCTGATTGCCCTGCTGGGCGGCACGGTGACGTGGTGGGGTATCAGCATGCATCTGGCACTGGGTGCGGTCTGGGCAATTTTCCATATCCTGATCATCACCTTGCAGGCTTTCATCTTCATGATGCTGACGCTGGTCTATATCGGCCAGGCACATGAGGCACATTGAGTTTCATTGCAGTCATCGTTTCAATCACTTTTCAATTCTCAACCCATCTCATTTTTTAAATCAAGGAGTTATCATGGTTCTCGGTTACGTTGCTATCGCTGCCGGTCTGATCATCGGTCTGGGTGCTGTCGGTGCCTGTATTGGTATTGGCATCATGGGTTCGAAATACCTGGAAGCCTCGGCCCGTCAGCCTGAGCTGATGAACGCCCTGCAGACCAAGATGTTCCTGCTGGCCGGTCTGATCGATGCGGCCTTCCTGATCGGTGTCGGTATCGCCATGATGTTTGCCTTCGCCAATCCTTTTGTTGAAGCGGTTGCATCGTAATTGACTCCCAGCCCATAGTTGAAACCGCTTAAGGAGCGATTACCGTGAATCTGAACGCAACCCTGTTCGCCCAGATCGGCGTGTTCTTCATCCTGGCGTGGTTCACCATGAAGTTCGTGTGGCCACCCATCATGAAAGCACTCGACGAGCGCGCGCAGAAGATCGCCGACGGGCTTGCGGCCGCAGACAAGGCCAAGACCGACTTGGTCAATGCCGAGAAAAAGGTCGTCGAAGAGATTCGCAAAGCGCGTGAATCGGCGACTGACGTGCGTGCCGGTGCTGAAAAGCAAGGCGCCCAGCTGGTTGAGGAAGCCCGCGCTGAAGCCGCGCGCATCATCACCCAGGCACGCGAGGCCGCTGAAGCCGAAGCCGGCGTGGCCGCCCAACGTGCCAAGGAAGCCTTGCGTGAGCAGGTTGCCCTGCTGGCCGTGGCCGGTGCCGAGCGCATCCTGCGTCGTGAAGTGGATGCCCAGGCCCATGCCGATCTGCTGAACAATCTGAAGTCGGAGCTTTGATCTGCCATGGCTGAGAACGTCACCATTGCACGACCCTATGCCGAGGCAGCTTTCCAGCTGGCTCGCGAACAGGGTGGGAGCGCACTGGCTGCCTGGGCCCGTGCGCTGGAACGTATGGCTGACATCGCCGTGCATGCGGATATGCAGCCCTGCATCGATGACCCCCGGCTGTTGCCCAGCCAGCTGACGCAGTTGTTTCTTGGCGTCTGCGGCAAGACGCTGGATGCCGAGCAGCAGAATTTCGTCAAGGTACTGGTCGATAACGACCGCCTGACCGTGCTGCCGGAAATCCGTGATCTGTTCATGACCTACAAAAATGAACATGAAGGCAGCAAGCAGGCCCTGATCGATTCCGCTTTCCCGATTGAAACAGCAACCCAACAACAACTCGTGGCCGATCTAGAGCGCCGCTTTGCCTGCAAGATCGAGGCAACCGTCCAGGTTGATCCTGAATTGATCGGCGGCGTGCGCATTACCGTGGGTGACCAGGTCATCGACGCTTCGGTGCGCGGCAAACTCGCTGCCATGGCGACTGCGCTACAGAATTAGGAGTTTTTCAATGAATCTCAATCCGTCTGAAATCAGCGATCTGATCAAAAGCCAGATCCAGAATCTGGACCTGGCGGCACAGGCCAAGACCGAAGGCACCGTGGTTTCGGTGACCGACGGCATCTGCCGTATTCACGGTCTGGCCGACGTGATGCAGGGCGAAATGCTGGAATTCCCCGGCAACACCTTCGGTCTGGCGCTCAACCTCGAGCGTGACTCCGTCGGCGCCGTGATCCTGGGCGAATACGAGCACATCTCCGAAGGCGATACGGTCAAATGTACCGGCCGCATTCTCGAAGTGCCGATCGGTCCGGAACTGCTCGGTCGCGTTGTGAACGCCCTGGGCGAACCCATCGACGGCAAGGGCCCGATCAATGCCAAGCTCACCGACCACATCGAAAAAGTGGCCCCGGGCGTGATCTGGCGCAAATCGGTTGACCAGCCAGTGCAAACGGGCCTGAAGGCCATCGACGCCATGGTGCCGATCGGCCGTGGCCAGCGCGAGCTGATCATCGGTGACCGCCAGACTGGCAAGACCGCTGTGGCCGTCGATGCCATCATCAACCAGAAGGGCAAGGGCATCTTCTGCGTGTATGTGGCGATTGGTCAGAAAGCCTCGACCGTGGCCAACGTGGTGCGCAAGCTGACCGAAGCCGGCGCGATGGATTACACCATCATCGTCGCCGCCACCGCTTCCGAATCGGCCGCCATGCAGTTCCTGGCGCCTTATTCGGGTTGCACCATGGGCGAATACTTCCGCGACCGTGGTCAGGATGCCCTGATCATTTATGACGACTTGACCAAGCAGGCCTGGGCCTATCGCCAGGTTTCGCTGCTGCTGCGCCGTCCGCCCGGTCGTGAAGCCTACCCCGGTGACGTGTTCTATCTGCACAGCCGTCTGCTGGAGCGGGCTGCTCGCGTCAACGAAGATTACGTCGAGAAATTCACCAACGGTGAAGTCAAGGGCAAGACCGGTTCTCTGACTGCACTGCCCATCATCGAAACCCAGGCAGGTGACGTCACTGCGTTTGTGCCGACCAACGTGATCTCGATTACCGACGGCCAGATCTTCCTGGAAACCGACTTGTTCAACGCCGGTATCCGTCCGGCCATCAACGCCGGTATCTCGGTTTCTCGTGTGGGTGGTGCGGCGCAGACCAAGGTCATCAAGAAGCTCGGTGGCGGCGTGCGTCTGGCACTGGCCCAGTTCCGCGAGCTGGCGGCCTTTGCCCAGTTTGCTTCTGACCTGGACGAAGCCACCCGCAAGCAACTGGAGCGCGGCCGCATGGTGACCGAGCTGATGAAGCAGGCGCAGTACTCGCCAATGAGCGTCTGCGAAATGGCCATCACCCTGTATGCGGTGGACAAGGGCTATTACGACGATCTCGACGTCAGCCGTGGTCTGGCTTTCGAAGCCGCCCTGCTGTCCTACCTGAAGCAGAATCAGGCCGCATTGATGGACAAGATCGAAACCACCCAGAACCTTGATGATGATGCTGACAAGGCACTGGCGGCAGCAATCGCGGACTTCAAGAAAACCTGGGCGTAATCTGTAATCTGATCAGGCCTTAGTGGCAGGAGTGGACCATGCCGAGCGGCAAGGAAATACGTAACAAGATCAAGAGCGTACAAAATACGCGCAAGATCACCAAAGCCATGGAGATGGTGGCGGCCTCGAAGATGCGCAAGGCGCAGGAGCGTATGCAGGCTGCCCGCCCCTATGGTGAAAAGGTGCGTTGCATTGCGGCCAATCTGGCACGCGCCAATTCGGAATACCAGCACCCCTTTCTGACCAACCCGACGCAAGTCAAGCGCGCCGGCCTGATCGTGGTGACCACCGACAAAGGGCTGTGTGGCGGTCTCAATACCAATATCCTGCGTCAGTCGCTCAACCGTATGCGTGAGCTGGAAGGCAATGGCGTCAGCGAAATCCGTGTATGCACCATCGGCAACAAGGGTCTGGGTTTCATGCAGCGTCTCGGTGCCAAGGTTGTGTCCAATGTGACCGGGCTGGGTGATACGCCGCATCTGGAAAAGCTGATCGGCCCAGTGAAAGTCATTCTCGATGCTTTCCAGGCAGGCGAGCTTGACATGGTCTATATCGCCTACACCCGCTTCATCAACACCATGAAGCAGGAAGCCGTGATCGAGCAACTGCTGCCGCTGACCGCCGACCGGCTGGAAACCGAACAGCGGCACAGCTGGGACTACCTGTATGAGCCGGACAGCCAGACCGTGATCGACGAACTGCTGCTGCGCTACATCGAAGCCCTGGTCTATCAAGCCGTGGCTGAGAACATGGCCTCCGAGCAATCCGCGCGGATGGTGGCGATGAAGGCTGCTTCCGACAATGCGGGCAATGTCATCGACGAATTGCAACTGATCTACAACAAGACGCGCCAGGCAGCGATTACCAAGGAAATCTCGGAAATCGTCGGTGGCGCCGCCGCGGTCTGATGACCGCAAGCATTGATTAACGAACTATTGTTTTTTGGGGAATGACGATGAGTCAAGGTGAAATCGTTCAGTGTATCGGCGCCGTGGTGGACGTCCAGTTCCAGCGCAACCAGATGCCCAAGGTTTATGACGCACTGACCATGGAAGGTAGTGAGCTGACGCTGGAAGTGCAACAGCAGCTGGGGGATGGCGTGGTACGTACCATTGCACTGGGTTCTTCCGACGGTCTGCGTCGCGGCATGATGGTGCAAAACACCAGCAAGCCGATTTCCGTGCCTGTGGGCAAAGCCACTCTGGGGCGCATCATGGACGTGCTCGGTCGGCCGATCGACGAAGCCGGCCCGATCGAATCCGAAGGTCTGCGTTCCATCCACCAGAAAGCCCCGAAGTTCGACGAACTGGCGCCTTCCCAGGAACTGCTGGAAACCGGCATCAAGGTGATCGACCTGGTCTGCCCGTTCGCCAAGGGCGGCAAGGTCGGTCTGTTCGGTGGTGCCGGCGTGGGCAAGACCGTGAACATGATGGAGCTCATCAACAACATCGCCAAGCAGCACGGTG
>JAHRWT010000022.1 GCA_019105045.1 Sterolibacterium sp. | reverse complement strand
TCGATGCACTTGTACAGCGTGTCCGCGCTCGCGGCACTCATGCCGAGCGTGGCGCAACCGCCAAACAGGCAGAGGCAGAAGGACAACATTCGTATCAAGCGTCGTTTCATGGTCGTTGCAGCCGCCGCATGGAAAGCTTCAGGCCTTGCAGTCTATGCGAAAGTGCGCTCGAAAAAAAGCCGGCAAGCGACGCGGCCTCGCGGTTGCATGACCCTCATGCCCGGTCTGCCCCGGTTCATGGACGCATCCTTGCTCGCCCGGCCGATGCAACGGGATGGTCTGGCAGACGCTCGCGGTTTTCTGTTTCTGCTGCCGCAGCGCGCAGCGGCACGCCGAAGACCACGCCAGCCTCCGTGGCCAATGGCTGCTCGTGCGCATGGTCGGCGCCCAGCACCATCAGGGCAATGCAGCCGGCCACCGAAGCCAGGAAAATCGCCAGGCCCAGCCACGCGACCGGCTGACGATACCAGGCTCCGGCCTCGCGCGTTTCAACGACGGGCGGCGCCATCGGGATGCGCGAGGTGATGGACATAACCCGCCAGGACATGAATTTCCTGTTCGTTCAGACGCCCGCTCCAGGCTGGCATGTGGCCTTGCCGCCCGTCGCGGATCGTCCGGCGGATGGCTTCGCGACGACCGCCATGCAGCCAGATGCCGTCCGTCAGATTCGGCGCGCCCAGCAGCGGATTGCCCTTGCCCTCCGTGCCATGGCAGGCGCTGCAGGTCGTCGCGAAAACCGTCTTGCCGGCAAGCGCGTCCTCCGTCTCGCGCACCTGGCCTGACAGGCTCAGCACATAGGCGGCCAGCTGATTCACCGTCTGCTCGCCGAGCGATTCCCAGGCCGGCATCACGCCATTGCGCCCGTCACGAATCGAACTCAGGATGGCCTCATCTGCGCCGCCATACAGCCAATCGCCATCCGTCAGGTCCGGCGCGCCCAGCCGCATGTTGCCGCGTCCTTCGCGTCCGTGGCAGGCCGCGCAATTGTCGATGAACAGGCGCGCGCCCAGTTGCCGGCCCTGCGGATCGGCCGCCACGGCGGCCACGTCCAGCTTCGCCAGGCGCGTCATCACCGGCGTCAGTTGCGTTGCATTCGTCCGCGCTGCCTGGTCGTGTTCCTGCGTCGAAGTCCAGCCCAGCGTGCCGGCAAAGTTGCCAAACCCCGGATACAGCACGAAATAGCCGAAAGCGCCAATGAACATGGCAAACGACATGAACAGCCACCACCCAGGCAAACGGTGCAGTCCTTCGCGGATGGCGCCATGCGCCCAACTGTGTCCGGTCGTGCCATCCGGCAAGACCGGCACCTTGGCCCAGGGCGCCCAGAGAAACAGGAAGAAGGTCAGCCCCAGGTTGAACACGATCAGCAGGATCACCCACCACGCCCAGGCGTTGCTCATGACGCAGCTCCTTCTCCTTGCCCGGCAGCATCAGACGGACGCGCCGCCGTCGCCGCGCTGGGCGCCAGATCGTCCAGCGGCAAACGCGCCAGCCGGCCGAAATTCGCCTGGTGCCGCGGACGCCAGGCCCAGATCCAGATACCGATGAAGAGCACCATCATCAACAGGATGAAGACGCCGCTCAGGTGTCCCCACCATGGACTCATGGCCGGCCCCCGTCGCTGGCCGCCGCGCCCGCCCTGGGTTGCGGCAGATTGGCGATGCCCAGTCCCTGCAGATAAGCGACCAGGGCATCCAGCTCGGTCTTGTCGGCCAAGGCTGCGGCCACGTCGGCAAAATCGGCTTCCGTATAAGGGTCGCCCAATTTCTGCAGGCCGCGCATGCGCGTTGCGATGTCCCTGGCATCCAGACCAGCCCTGGCCAGCCAGGGATAGGCCGGCATGTTGGACTCCGGCACCACGGCGCGCGGATCGAGCAGATGCAGGCGCTGCCAATCATCCGAATACTTGCCGCCGACGCGCGCCAGATCCGGCCCGGTGCGCTTGGAGCCCCAGAGGAAGGGACGGTCGAGGATGGACTCCTCGGCCGTCGAATAAGGGCCGTAGCGCTGGGTCTCGAAACGCAGCGCGCGGATCATCTGCGAATGGCACAGATAACAGCCTTCCCGCACATAGATGTCGCGCCCGGCCAGACGCAGAGGATCATAGGGCTGCACCAGCGCCTCATTCCTGACGGCCTGCGCCTTGAAATAGATCGGCAGAATCTCGGCCAGCCCGCCCAGGGACACCATCACCGCAGTGAGGATGCCCAGTGTCCCGGCATGTTTTTCGATGAATTCAAAATGACGGTAGGCCATGGCTCATGATTCCCTCTCAGGCGGCCGCAGTGGATGCAGCGGACACGCTGGACTCGGCGGACGTCGCGCCATGACCCTCCAGCGGCACGGCATTCGGCTGGATGTGGCCGCGCCGCGCATCGGCGGCCGTATGCCACAGATTCCAGGCCATCACCCACATCCCCAGCCAGATCAGCACCCCGCCGAACCAGCGCACCACGTAATACGGCTTGATCGCCAGCAGGCTGTCGATGAAGGCATAGGTCAGCGAGCCATCGGCTTCGGTCGCCCGCCACATCAGGCCGGCGGTCACGCCCGAAGTCCACATGGCGACGACGTAGAGCAGCACGCCCGCGGTATGCAGCCAGAAATGCAGCTCCATGGCCGCATGCGAGTGCATGTCGGCACGTCCCAGCACCCGTGGCGCCATGGCGTAGAGCGAGCCGATGGTGATCATCGCCACCCAGCCGATGGAGCCGGAATGCACGTGCGCCACCGTCCAGTCCGTGTAGTGGGACAGTGAATTCAGCGTCTTCACCGCCAGTGAAGTCCCTTCGAAGGTCGACGCGGCGTAAAACACCAGCGAGAGCACCATGAACTTGGCGATGGGATCACGCCTCAGCCGGTGCCAGGAACCATTGAAGGTCAGCAGGCCATTCGCGGCCGAGCCCCAGCTGGGCATCAGCAGGACCAGCGAAAACGCCATGCCCACCGACTGCACCCAGTCGGGCAGCGCCGTGTACATCAGGTGATGCGAGCCGGCCCACATGTAGATGGAAATCAGCGCCCAGAAGTTGACGATGGAAAAGCGGTAGCTCCACAACGGCTGCCTGGCCTGGCGCGGCACGAAGTAATACATCATGCCGAGAAAGCCGGCCGTGAGGAAGAACGCCACGGCATTGTGGCCGTACCACCACTGCACCATGGCATCCGATACCCCGGAATAGATCTGGTAGGACTTGGTCCAGGACACCGGTACCGCCAGATTATTGACCACGTGCAGCAGCCCCACGGCGATGATGAAGGCGCCGTAATACCAGTTCGCCACATAGATATGCTGGATGCGCCGACGCGCCAGGGTGGCAAAGAAAACGGCCCCGAAAGCCACCCAGACGATGGCTATCAGGATATCGACGAACCATTCGGGCTCGGCGTACTCCTTGCCTTGCGTCATCCCCAGCGGCATGGTCAGCATGGCCAGCACACAGACCAGCTGCCAGCCCCAGAAGGTGAATTCCGCCAGCCCGCTCCAGGCCAGGCGGCAATGGCCGGTGCGCTGCACGACGTAATAGCAGGTCCCCATCAGGGCCGAACCGCCAAAAGCGAAAATCACCCCAAAGGTATGATCCGGCCGCAGCCGGCTGAAAGTGAGCCAAGGCAGATTGAAACTCAAATCAGGCCAGGCCAGTTCGGCGGCCGCATACACTCCGGCCAGCATGCCGATCAGCGCCCAGATGGCGGAGGCCAGCAAAAACTGGCGAATGACACGATCGTTGTAATATTCATTGGCTGTCATACGGGCATCCCAATCATCGGAACGGATACAACGCTGCAAACTTCCCAGGCTGGAATCTGATCCTGCCTGCCAGCTCGCACCAAAGCGCGATCCATACTACGCTGATGATTTCCATCATGCAATGATATATTTCGACTTGGATATATCCTGTTCTGATGCTCGCAGCCTGAACAAACAGATGGCTGCAGAGCCGTCCCCACAACCCTGCCCTGCCGGTCGGGTTTACAGACTTGGCGCCCGATCCATCACGGCTCTTGCCCTTTAGCCGTTACACTGCATCCGTTCACACCCGGATACAGCGGTCCTGGCCGCAAGTCGTTTTGAACCGTTTGATACAAGAATGAAACTTTTTGCAGAAGCCAGGCTCTTCACTATCGCAGCCGTCTGACTCAAGCCAGACACCGCATGCAGCGGCTGCCATTTCTGTCCCTAGCAACCCACTGAGGATATCCATGCTCAAACCCAAACTCATCCTGCACTCCAGTCTGCTGGCCTTGGCTGCCGGTACTTGCCTGTTTGGTTCCGCCGCCGCGCTGGCAGCAGCGGATACCTATGTCGTCGACGGCTCCCACACCTATCCGCGCTTTTCCTACAGCCACTTCGGGTTTTCGACCCAGCTCAGCCGTTTCAACAAAACCACAGGCAAAATCACGCTCGACAAGGCCGCCCAGACCGGCTCGGTGGATATCCTCATCGACACCACCTCGGTGGATACCGGAAATGCCGCATTCGACAAGCATATCCAGGGTGGAGATTTTCTCGACACGGCACAGTTCCCCACAGCCACGTTCAAATCCACCCAGCTGATTTTCGAAGGTGACAAGCCGGTGGCCGTGGATGGGCAATTGACACTCAAGGGCGTGACCCGCCCGGTGCGCCTGGAAATCACTTCATTCAAGGCTCAGCCGCATCCCATGCTGAAACGCGAAGCGATCGGTGCCAACGCCACCACGACCATCAAGCGCAGCGAATTCCATGCCGGCAAATACGCGCCCAACATCAGCGATGAAGTGCGCATCGACATCGCCATGGAAGCCATCAAGGAATAAATGACCAAATGCACAGGCCCGCCACGGCCTGTGCGCAGCCCCTAGGCTCAGTGAAGCGACAAAGTAAGCCCGCGGAATGTAGCGAAAAGCACGCAGCCCGCTCTCAAGCCATCGTCACCCGCTGCCGAAAGGCTGCCGGCACCGCCACGATCTGGCGGGTTGCGTAATTCATGAAAACGATGCCCGCCTTGCCGCGCGCCACTTCGCGCCCGCTGCTGCGCTCGTGCATGCACCAGACCAGATCACAGCCTTTCTTGCTGAAATCATTGGCCGCCATGCCGACCTGCAAGGTTTCGCCTTGAAACGCCTCGGATTTGTATTGCACCGCCGCATCCGCCATGATGATGCCCACGCCTTCGACATCGCCTTCGTGATAGCCCAGCGAGCGGAAATAACGCGCTCTCGCTTCAGAAACCAAGGTCAGCAACTGCGCATTGTCGAGATGGCCGCCATAATTGATATGGCTTTGATAGATATCCAGCTCCGTCGTGAAGAAAAAGTGATCCGGAAGTTCGATTCTGATGCGCGGCATGTAAGCTTTCCTTGTCAAAACAAAAGAGGCTGGATTGCGGGTCTGGGCGATCGCATGCCCCCGCGATTCCATGACGACCAGGCGTCATTCTGAAGATGGCCTTCGAGCCACTACGGTTACGGCACGCTCGCTGATTTGCACAAAGTACAGCTGAATCACCCCGTTCTGGCTCAATCCGGCGATAATAACGGGTTTGATTATCACTTTCGGAGTTTCACCATGAGCAGAGCCCGTACGTTCAATCTGGCCGATCTTTTCAGTATTGCCGTTGCCACGGTGCCTGAGCGCGAAGCCATCGTCTGCGGCGAGCGCCGTCTGACCTATCGCCAGATCGATGAACGTGCCCAGGGGCTTGCCCTTTGGCTGCGCAGCCGTGGAATCAAGGCTGGCGACACCGTGGGCATACATGCTTACAACGGCAATGAATTCATCGAAGCCTGCTTTGCTGCTTTCAAACTGAAAGCCGTACCGGTCAACGTCAATTATCGCTACACCAGCGATGAGCTGCGTTATCTCTATGACAACGCCGAACTCAAGGCCCTGATTTTTGAGGCCGAGCTGGAAGAACAGAATCTGGCTGCCTTGACTGCAGCCCCAGGCCTGTGCGCCATTGCCCGGCTGCACGGGCAAGGCGCGAGCAAAATCGAAAAAGCGGTTGATTACGAAACCGCCATTACTTTGGAAACAGGCTCGCTGGATGACATACCGCTGGCCGATGATGACCAGATCCTGCTTTATACCGGCGGCACCACGGGACTGCCCAAGGGCGTGATTTGGCCGCACAAAGCCCTTTTTTATGCTGGCTTCGGCGGCGGCGGCGGTTTCACACCGGATGGCCCCATCAGCAAGCCTGAAGAACTGGCCGACCGCATCAATGCGGGCATGCAAATCAAGCTGTTGCCCACGGCACCTTTGATGCATGGCGCCGGCCTGTGGGCCACGCTGATTGGGCTGTATGGCGGCAATACCATTTATCTGGATCCCAAGCCGGGGTTCAATGCCGAACGCGCACTGGATACCGTTGCCAGGGAGCAGATCAATGTATTGACCATCGTTGGTGACGCCATGGGCATACCCCTGGTCGATGCCCTGCGCACCAACCCGGGACGCTGGGATCTGTCCCCCCTGATCGCCATTTCCTCGGCCAGCGCCCTGTTCTCGGATCACATTCAGGATGCCTTGCGCGAGCTGATTTCGCCCTATATCCATCTGGTCAACAGCATGGGCTCTTCCGAAACCGGACAGGCCGGTGTCAGCCGTGAAGCGCCCAAGGAAGGCTTGATCCAGCTGGAACGCAACGACACGTGCGATGTGGCCATGCTCGACGAAAACCCGCCGCGTTTTGCCAAAGCGGGGGAAACCGGCATACTGGTACGCATAGGCCATCTGCCTGTGGGCTATTTCAAGGATACGGCCAAAACCGCCGCTACGTTCACCGAGATTGCCGGCAAACGCTGCTCGATTTCCGGCGACATCGCCCGCCTTGACGAAGGTGGCACGATCGTGGTTTTTGGCCGCGATTCCCAATGCATCAACACCGGTGGTGAAAAAGTCTTCACCGAGGAAGTCGAAGAAGCGATCCGCTCCTTTGCCGGCGTCATCGATGCGGTGGTTGTCGGTATGGCCGACGCGCGCTGGGGCCAGAAAGTGGTGGGCATCGTCGCCTTGCGCAGCGACCAGGCGCAAGATGGTGAAGCGATACGCACCCATGTGCGCAATCATCTGGCTGGCTATAAGGTTCCCAAGGACATCGTTTTCGTGGCCGAAGTCAAACGCACACCCGTTGGCAAGGCCGATTACCGCTGGGCCAGGGAAACCGCTGAAGCCGCTTTGAAATAAACCCGCCGCAAGCGCACACGGCCAGTCGGCTGGCCTTGCCCATCCACTTCCCGGTCCTACTCCACCACCATGATCCCTGAGCATCTGACTCCGGCCATCAAGGCCGACATCCTTGCCGAAGCGCTGCCCTACATCAAGCGTTTTCACGGGCGCACCATCGTCATCAAGTACGGCGGCAATGCGATGACGGATGAAAATCTCAAACGCTGTTTTGCCCGCGATGTCGTTTTGCTGAAGCTGGTCGGCATGAATCCGGTCATCGTTCATGGCGGCGGACCGCAGATCGATGAAATGCTCAAACGCGTGGGCAAACAAGGCCATTTCATCCAGGGCATGCGGGTGACCGATGAGGAAACCATGGAAGTCGTGGAAATGGTGCTCGGTGGGCAGGTCAACAAGGACATCGTCAATCTCATCAACCAGCAGGGCGGTCGTGCCGTCGGCCTCACCGGCAAGGATGGCGGCTTCATCCAGGCGCGCAAACTGCTCATGGAAAGCCGCGACAGACCCGGTGAACAAATCGATCTGGGACAAGTGGGCGACATCACCCGCGTAGATCCTGCCTTGATATCCCTGCTTGATTCCGGCGCCTTCATTCCCGTCATCGCTCCCATCGGCGTGGGCGAAGCAGGTGAAACCTACAATATCAATGCCGACGTGGTTGCCGGCAAAATTGCCGAAATCCTGCGCGCTGAAAAACTCATACTGCTCACCAACACTCCGGGCGTACTTGATGAGCAAGGCCAGTTGCTGACGGGCGTCACACCGGCTGACATCGATGCCATGATAGTTAACGGCACCCTTTCAGGCGGCATGCTGCCAAAAATCGGTTCGGCCCTCGATGCCGCGCGCAACGGCGTAAAAAGCGTACATATCATCGATGGTCGGGTCGAACACGCACTACTGCTGGAAATTCTTACCGATCAAGGGGTAGGCACACTCATCAAGCATCAGTAAACCACCATCATGTCCTCGTCCAGGATCCACGACAGCCAGGCCAAGCTGACCTGGCTGTTCGATCTGGACGACACCCTGCACGACGCATCGCGTCATATTTTTCCGCATATCCATCGCGACATGACCCGTTATGTCGCAGAAAATCTGCAACTGGACGAAGCGGCGGCCAACCGTTTGAGAATCGAGTACTGGCAGCGCTATGGGGCCACGTTGAACGGCATGATGCGCCATCACGATACCGATCCAGCGCATTTTCTCTGGCACACCCATCAATTTCCCGATCTGGCCAGTCTGCTTGTATTCGAGCGGCAACTGAGACACATGCTGCGCCGTTTGCCCGGCCGCAAACTGTTATTCACCAATGCACCCGCGCACTACGCCAGCGCCGTGCTGGATGCCATGCAGGTCAGCACGCTTTTTGCCGAAATCTACTCCATCGAAAAACTCGGTTTCCGCCCCAAGCCACAGATACAAGGCTTTCTGAGGCTGCTGCGCAGTGAAGGCCTGGCTCCACGGCATTGCGTCATGGTTGAAGACAGTGCAGAAAATCTGCGTACCGCCAAAAAGCTGGGCATGAAAACCATACTCATCCGCCGGCAAGGTCCTGCCTGCCCCGGCTGGGTCGACCTGCCGTTAAAATCCGTGCTTGAATTGCCGCGCCATCTTGGCCGGCTGCGCAAGCATCCTCCCATCCATCCAGACAAATAAGGGATTCCATGGCCAGCAAAAACGGAGAACGCAAACTGCAAATTCTTCAGGTGATTGCCGAAATGCTGCAGGATCCGGCGGGTGAAAAAATCACCACCGCCGCCCTGGCCAAGCGTCTGGATGTATCCGAAGCCGCGCTCTACCGCCACTTTGCCAGCAAGGCGCAGATGTATGAAGGCTTGATTGAATTCATCGAGTCCGGTCTATTCACGGTCATCAACCAGATCAGCGCCAATGAAGAACAAGGTTTGCGTCAATTGCACATGATGGTCGGCCTTTTGCTGGGATTTGCCGAAAGAAACCGCGGCCTGACCCGGGTTCTCATCGGCGATGCCCTGGTGCATGAAAACGAGCGCCTGCAACTGCGCATCAATCAGTTGCTGGATCGCATTGAAGCTTCCCTGAAACAGGCGCTGCGCGTGGCCATCAGCCAAGGCAGTCTGCCAGCCGGGCACGATGTGGCCGCACACGCCAACCTGTTGCGCTGCTACGCCATGGGTCGCTGGCATCAGTTCGTGAAAAGCGGCTTTCGCAATCTGCCCACTGAAACCTGGCCTGCACAAGCCACCCTGCTGATCTGAGCGCAAGGGCATCAGGCTTCGCCCAGACCACCAGCGGTTGCCCTGAGCACGCAGCCCCAGACTCTATTTTGCCTGGGGCCCCCTGGGTCATTCCAAACAGCTCAAGACTTCATTCAGGCGACGGCACGCAGGCGGCGGGCGACTTCCAGCGCGAAATACGTCAATATGCCATCCGCACCGGCGCGTTTGAAGCATAGCAAAGCTTCC
>JAHRWT010000048.1 GCA_019105045.1 Sterolibacterium sp. | reverse complement strand
GATTTCTGCAGCTGTTGCGAACTTGGAGCACAAACATGCCCTGGTCTGTTTCACAGACTGGTTTTGTGTTTTTTTTAAGGAATAGTTTTTCATGGCACAAGGTACTGTTAAGTGGTTCAACGACGCCAAAGGTTTTGGCTTTATCACTCCGGATGACGGCAGCGAAGATCTGTTTGCGCACTTCTCCGCAATCAACATGAACGGTTTCAAGTCGTTGAAGGAAGGTGAAAAGGTGTCGTTCGAAGTCGTGCAAGGCCCGAAAGGCAAGCAGGCTTCCAACATTCAAAAGGCCTAAGGTCTAAAGCCTCACACCAGATTCAGCCCGCCGCCACGCAAGTGCCGGCGGGCTTTTTGTCGCCACGGCATTTTGTCAACGCCAAAAGACGGCTGCTTGGGTAACGAGACCAAGACAAGCGTGCCTGCCTGCGCGCCGGCCGCCTGGCCGAGGATGCGCAGTTCTTCTCCTTCGGCACCAACGACCTGACGCAGGCCACTTTCTCCTTCAGCCGCGAGGATGCGGAGAACAAGTTCCTCCCGGCCTACATCGAAACCGGCATCCTGCAGGACAACCCGTTCAAAGTGCTGGATCAGCAAGGCGTCGGCGAGTTGATAAAGTTCGCCGTGACGGAAGGCCGGGGGCAGGTCAGAAGCGAGATCAGCCAGAAAAATCCGCCGACATCCTTTAACTGGAATATCCCCCATGTTAGACTAAGACTGGACTAGCCCGAAAGGAAACAGCATGCACACCGTCAACATCCACGAGGCCAAGACCCACTTTTCGCGCCTGGTCGAAGCGGCGGAACGCGGCGAGGAAGTGGTCATCGCTCGCGCCGGCCACCCGGTCGCCATGCTTTCCGCCTACCGCCCCACGCCGCGAAAGATCGCCCCGCCCGGCAGCATGCAAGGCCGCGACTGGCAAATGGGCGAGGATTTCGACGCCCCGCTCGACGCGCTTTTCGACTGCCTGCACGACAGCCAGGACGCCCCCCGATGAAACTGTTGCTCGACAGCCATTTCGCCTTCTGGTGGCAAACCGGGGACGCGCGCATCACCGCCCCGGTGCGCCAGCAGGTCGAAGCAGCGGAGGCCGTTTTTGTCAGCCAGGTTTCCCTGTGGGAATTGAGCATCAAGGCCGGCCTGGGCCGTCTGCGCATCGATCTGCCGGTATTCGCCCGTCAGGTCGAGGAGATGGGGTTTTCGTGGCTGAACATCGGTAATGCCCACATCCTCAAACTGGCCGAACTCCCGGCCTTTGACGACCACAAAGATCCCTTCGACCGCCTGCTCGTCGCCCAATCCCTCGCCGAACCGCTGATACTGCTCACGGCGGACGCCAAGTTGGCGCGGTATGGCAGCACGGTGAAGGTGGTTTGAGCGCGACCCCGATGTCGCTATCGCCCGCAAGCGCGATTCCCCGCTCCGTTGAAATCGTAATGATGGCCGAGGCTGTCGGTAGCCCCGCAGCCGGAGACCTGTTTTCCTTGTGAATTCACACAGACCTTCTTGGTCTATAGGGGCAGGTCAAATCCGGCAATCCCTCCTGAAATGGCTGACCAAAACAACAGGGGTGCCCTCATCACATGAGAGCACCCCTGTTGTTTGGCAGCGACTGAAGCGCGTGGCTGAAACAGCCACAGCCCGCTTACATGCGGGCAATCATCGCATCGCCAAAAGCCGAGCAGGAAACTTCCTGGGCACCGTCCATCAGACGGGCAAAATCGTAGGTCACGATCTTGTCCTTGATCGCGGCTTCGGTGGCCGCAATGATCAGATCGGCGGCTTCCTTCCAGCCCATGTGGCGCAGCATCATTTCAGCGGAAAGAATCAGCGAACCCGGATTGACCTTGTCCTGACCCGCATATTTGGGTGCCGTGCCGTGGGTGGCCTCGAACATGCCGACGTTGTCAGACAGGTTGGCCCCCGGAGCAATGCCGATACCGCCCACTTGCGCGGCCAGTGCATCGGAAATGTAATCACCGTTGAGATTCAACGTGGCGATGACGTCGTACTCCGCCGGACGCAGCAGAATCTGCTGCAAGAAAGCATCGGCGATGGCATCCTTGATGATGATGCCATTGGGCAGCTTGAGCCAGGGGCCACCGTCGATCTCGACGCCACCAAATTCACGCTTGGCCAGAGCATAGGCCCAATCACGGAAGCCACCTTCGGTGTACTTCATGATGTTGCCTTTATGCACGATCGTCACCGACTTGCGGTTATTGTCGATGGCATATTCGATGGCCTGACGCACCAGGCGTTCCGTGCCTTCACGTGAGACCGGCTTGATGCCGATGCCGGAGGTTTCCGGAAAGCGGATCTTGGTGACTTTCATTTCCTCGGTGAGGAACTTCACCACCTTGCGCGCCCCTTCGGTTTCGGCCTGCCACTCGACGCCACAATAGATGTCTTCCGTATTTTCGCGGAAAATCACCATGTCGGTCTTGGCCGGGTCCTTGAGCGGCGAAGGCACCCCCTGAAAATAACGCACCGGACGCAGGCAGACGTAGAGGTCGAGCTCCTGGCGCAAAGCCACATTGAGCGAACGGATACCGCCGCCGACCGGCGTGGTCAACGGGCCTTTGATGGAAATGACATATTCCTTGAGGGCTTCCAGGGTTTCTGCCGGCAGCCAGACATCCGGGCCATACAGACGGGTGGATTTTTCGCCGCAGTAAATTTCCATCCAGTGAATCTGCCGTTGACCACCATAAGCCTTGGCCACGGCCGCATCGACCACCTTTTTCATCACCGGCGTGATATCGACACCGATGCCATCGCCTTCGATGAACGGAATGATGGGATTATCGGGAATCGGTTGTCCGGCAACGATTTTCCGACCGCCCTGGGGAATTTTGATCAGCGAAGTGCTCATGCCTGCTCCATCTCGTGAGTAATGTGTTGGCTGCCATGCTTACCGGCAGATCGAACGCTGCGTTGCGGCACGTCGACGCCGCTGCTGACGGCCGTCGCCGACACCGCGGCAAACCGGCGCATTATGCGCCAAAACCCCTGTTTCGGCTAGGGAAGCGCTGCACGAAGCAAGCCGGCAAGCAGGCGCTGCGGCGGGGAGATACCTGCAGCGCATCCCCGACTCTGTCGCCGTACACGACCGTCTTCAAGGCTGAAACGAGCGCGGCCGATAGCCCAAATCCCGCTGGGCCTCGGTGTGTGGATACACCAGATCTTCATTCATCCGCTGCGCCATGGCCGCATTGAAATCGCGATACCTGGGCACGCAGGCGAGCAGGCGCAAAGCCAAAGCAAACAGCGCAATGGGCACGGGCAAAAACCGTGGCCGCCGCCCCAGCCGGGCATAAATGCGTTCAACCATGGCTTTGTAGCTCAAAGTCTCGCCACCGCTGAGTTCATAGGCCTTGTCAAAACTGGCCGGTTGCGCCAGTGCAGCCACACACGCCGCAGCCAGATCATCGGCGTGCACCGGCTGACGCAAGCCGCGCGCCTCACCCAGCAACGGGAAAAAACCCAAGCGCTCGATCACGCGAATGATCAAAGCCACATTGCGATCCATGCCGCAACCGTAAATCAGCGTCGGGCGAAAAACCGTCCAGCGCATCCCCAGTTGCACGCACTGTTCAGCCAGCGCGTCTTCGGCCGCCTGCAAACGCGCCGCAAACGCCCGCTCGGAAGCAACCGGCGACTGCGCCTTGCTGAATTTGCTCGACGAACTGAAGGCAATCACCCGGCGCACGCCCAAAGCGGCAAAAGCCGGCAAGCTGGCCGGCAAGCAAGCCAAAGGGGCCAGATGAATCAACGTCGCCGCCCGGGGCAAAGCCGCCAGGCTGGCCGCATTTGCCACATCTGCCCGCTGCCAGGCTACCTTGACCGCCCCAGGCCCCCCGGACGCGCCTTCATGCGCCCACGCCGGCACACCCTGGCGGCTGAGCGCGATCACCGGCCACCCTGCCTGAGACAGGCGTGGCAGCAAAAAACGCCCGACCTGGCTGCTGGCACCACAGACGATGACGG
>JAHRWT010000024.1 GCA_019105045.1 Sterolibacterium sp. | reverse complement strand
TCGATGCTCAAGCCCATGGATTCCATGGCCGCGCACATGGCGGCACGCAGATTGTGCAGGGAATCCACCGGCGGCACCGGAAAGTAGCCGCCCTTCACGCGGGGACGATGCCCCGAATTACGCCCTTCATGAATATCATTGGTGGTCCAGGCGCCCTCTTCCGAATGTATGGAAAAACTCACGCCCTGCATTTCGGTTTTCCATTGCACCGAATCGAATACGAAAAACTCCGGCTCCGGACCAAAGTAGGCCGTATCCGCTATGCCGGAGGACTTCAGATACATCTCGGCGCGCCGAGCAATCGAACGCGGGTCGCGACCATAGCCTTGCATGGTTGCCGGCTCGAGAATGTCGCAGCGCACGATCACCGTCGGATCATCGGCAAACGGATCCATCACCGCTGTCGAATCGTCCGGCATCAACACCATGTCGGAGGCTTCGATGCCTTTCCATCCGTGGATGGAAGAGCCGTCGAACATCTTGCCGTTTTCAAAGGCATCCTCGCCCATGACGTGAGCAGGAAAGCTGACGTGTTGCTCCTTGCCCAACGTATCGGTAAAGCGCAGATCCACCCAGCGCGCGTGATTTTCCTTGATGAGAGACTGCGTTTTCAGAGACATTTTGATCACTCCTGCAAATGAAGGGAAAGACTACGGACACCCCGAAGCAAATTGCAGGCCACAATAAACGATCAATTTAAAAACAATATGTTACGAATGGAAAATGCGCCGATGCCATGCAACATGTCGGACAGCAATCATCCATCGGCTCATAACGGTGCAAACCCGCTCCGGCTTGCACCAGGGTGGCGCACTGCCGGGCTTTGATGTTTGGTACTTTGGGAAACGCTGAATGCGCTGAATGAGCCAGGCCACCGCCAAGTCGTGAATCCATGCTGGGCGCAGGTCGGGCGTAGGACGGGTTTCAAACCCGCCCCTATCACACGCCGTCAATAACACGCTGTCGTGCGACAATTGGCGCTCTTGCACAACGAACCGCTGCTTCGTTCAGCCTGCCTCGAACCCGAGTGACGCATCTGCATCTTCCAGGAGGACTCCCCATCATGAAACTGACGTCGACCACTTTCACCCACGAAGGCGCCATTCCCACCCCCTACACCTGCGAAGGGCGCGACATTTCCCCGCAGCTGGCCTGGTCGGATGTACCGGCCGGCACGCGCTCGCTGGTCTTGATCGTGGATGATCCCGACGCGCCCGATCCGGCAGCGCCGAAAATGACCTGGGTACATTGGCTGCTCTACAACATTCCGCCCACCACCTGCGAACTGCCCGAAGCCATCGCCCCGGCCAACCTGCCGCCCGGCACCGGCGAAGGCCTCAATGACTGGCAACGCACCGGCTATGGCGGCCCCTGTCCGCCCATCGGCGTACACCGTTACTTCCACAAGCTGTACGCCCTCGACACCGTGCTGCCCGACCTCGGCCAACCCACCAAGGCTGCGCTGGAAGCAGCAATGGCCGGCCATGTCCTGGCGCAGGCCGTGCTGATGGGTACCTACATCAAGCTGCAAAACAGGTAAGCCACCTGCCAAGACCGATGCCTGACTCCAAGCCCATGGCCCAGGCCATACTCTCCCCCGCCGCCCTGCGCGACATCGAGCACGCGCATCGGCAGGCCGAACCTCCCCTGATGGAACGCGCCGGGCAGGCGGCCGCGCAGCTCGCCTTGCGTATTCTGGCTTGCCGTCCGAGGCTGCTGGCACCGCTGGTCATCGCCGGTCCGGGCAACAATGGCGGCGATGCCTTTGTCGTCGCGCGCCTGCTGCGCGAGGCGGGCTTTGCGCCCGTGCTGGTATTCATCGGCCAACCCGCACAACTGCCAGCCGATGCGCGCAGGGCTTACGAACAATGGCTTGCCGCAGGCGGCAGCACCTTGAGCAGCCTGCCCAGAAATGAGTCGGCCTATGCGTTGATCGTTGATGGGCTGTTCGGGATAGGTCTTGCGCGTGAGTTGTCCGATGACTGCGTCGCACTGGTGAAGCAGATCAATGGTTTTGACTGCCCGGTGCTGGCACTCGACATTCCCAGCGGCCTCGATGCAGCCACCGGGCGCGTTCTGGGCGCAGCCGTGCGGGCCAGCCACACAATCAGCTTCATTGCGCTGAAAGCTGGCTTGCTGACGCTCGACGGACCGGATCATTGTGGCGAAATCAGCGTACACAATCTGGGCCTGGGCAGCAGTATCACGCACGCTGCCGACTGTGGCTGGACACTCACTCCCGCCCTGTTTGCCCATGCCTTGCAGCCCCGGACATACAACTCTCACAAAGGCAGTTACGGCAGCATCGGTATCCTGGGAGGAGCCGCTGGCATGACCGGTGCAGCCCTGCTGGCCGGCCGCGCCGCCCTGAAACTCGGTGGCGGACGCGTCTACCTGGGTATGCTCGAACACCTGACAGTCGATCCACAACAACCGGAATTAATGTTGCGTGCGCCCGACGCTCTTTTCGAGCAAGTCGATTGTCTGGCCATCGGCCCCGGACTGGGCCAGTCCGGCAAGGCGCTCTCTCTCGTGATACGCGCGATCGACAGCAAGCTGCCACTATTGCTCGATGCCGATGCCCTGAACCTGTGCGCAGCCCACAGCAATCTGCTCGACAAACTCGCCCAGCGCCCTGCCCCGACCGTGCTCACCCCGCACCCGGCAGAAGCCGCCCGCCTGCTGCAAAGCGACCCTGCCCACATCCAGGCCGACCGGCTGGCCGCCGCCCGACAACTGGCCCGCCGCTGCAATGCCATCGTCGTATTGAAAGGCTGCGGCAGCATCATCAGCCTGCCCAACGGCCCGTGGTACATCAACACCAGCGGCAATCCCGGACTGGCCACGGCCGGCAGCGGCGATGTCCTGACAGGCATGTGTCTGGCCCTGCTTGGGCAAGGTTGGCCAGCCGCCACGGCCCTGTCTGCCGCCGTACATCTGCATGGCTGTGCCGCCGATGCCTGCGTGGCCGAAGGCAAAGGGCCGATCGGCCTGAGCGCCGGCGAGTTGATTGTACAGGCGCGCAGCCTGTTGAACCGCTGGGTACTGGCCGCCAGTGGCAACGCCGGACTGACCACCAGCTCGCTGCGCGAAGCCACGCCCACCGGCAATCGTCGCTGGCGGCGATGCTAGAATTTCGCCCCTTGATTCAGAATGGAAAGCATGACCATGGAAATTCAATTTGCTGCCGAAATCGAACGCAACGTCCTCGCCGCGCTAGCCGAGGACATCGGCAGCGGTGATCTGACAGCCCTGCTGATTTCCGCCGCTCAGCACAGCCGTGGCCAGGTCATCACCCGCGAAAATGCCATTCTCTGCGGCACCGCCTGGTTCGATGCCTGTTTTCGGCACCTGGATCCAGCCGCCACGGTGACCTGGTATGCCCGCGATGGCGAACAGATCACGGCAGGCCAGGTCATCTGCGAAATCTCGGCTGACGCCCGCGCCCTGCTGACGGCCGAGCGCACCGCGCTGAACTTTCTTCAATTGCTTTCCGGCACGGCAACCAAAACCCGGCATTTTGTCGACCTCGTGACAGGTACCGGCTGCAAGATCGTCGATACCCGCAAAACCTTGCCCGGCCTGCGTCTGGCTCAGAAATACGCCGTCAGGACAGGCGGCGGCTGGAATCACCGGCTGGGACTGTATGACGGCATCCTGATCAAGGAGAACCATATCATCGCAGCCGGCAGCATCGCCCAGGCGCTGACCCAGGCGCGCCGGATCGCCAGCGGCAATGTCTTCATCCAGATCGAAATCGAAACCATCGAGCAGCTCAACGAAGCTCTCGACTGCGGCGCACAGATGCTGCTGCTCGACAACATGACGCTCGGACAGATGCGTGAAGCAGTGGTCATCAATGCCGGCCGCGCCGAACTGGAAGTTTCCGGCGGCGTCAGCATCGATCAGGTGCGCGCCATCGCCGAAACCGGCGTGCATCGCATTTCCATCGGCAGCCTGACCAAGGATGTCCGCGCACTCGACCTGTCGCTGCGTCATATCGAACGTTGAGAAAACGCGGCACAAATCGTCACGACAAGCAGGCGCTGCGCGCAAAGCGGCCTTGAGCAAGACTCAAACCGGGCACCTTCGGCCTCAGCGCCCATGCCAGTAACGCGGCTGCCGGCGGCGTTCAGTGGTCACCGACAAAGGTGCGCGCCTGCCGTCTGACGCCGTGGTTTCGGCGGTTTCTCCGCTCTGCGGCGGTGCAGCCAGTTCCACGATCAGCGCCCCCTCTTGATCCGTGCGCCATAGCTGCGCACCCGTTGCACGGTAACGCGCGACCACATCCGCCCGGGGATGCTGGAAGCGATTGCGGTAACCCACCGAAAAAATGACCTGCGCAGCGCCAACTGCCTCGATGAAGGCTGCGGTCGACGATGTCCGGCTGCCATGATGGGGAGCCAGCAGCACATCCGCCTGCAGATCCCCGGCCAGGCGTTCAAGCAGGGCACGCTCGCTGGCCGCTTCGATATCGCTTGGCAGCAGCACACGTCCGGCGGCATTGCCGATCAGCAGCACACAACTCTGGTCATTGCTCTTGCCTGAAGGCCGGGCAGACAGGCTGGCCAGCGGATGCAGAATGGTGAAGCGCACGCCGTCCCAGGTCCATTGCTGCCCTGCCTGGCACGGCAACGACATACCCACATTCGTCACCGACACCTGCGGCGCCGGCGAAGGACGCATCAGCCAGCCCACCGGCAGCGCCTCAAGGAGATCTGTCATGCCCCCCGAATGGTCACTATCCTGGTGGCTGACCAGCAAGCCATCCAGCCGCTTCACGCCCATCGCCTGCAGATAGGGCACGATGACACGATTACCGGCGCTGGTTTCTGCGGTATAGCGCGGGCCGGTGTCATACAGCAGGTCGTGCTGGGCAGTCTGGACATGTATCGCCGCACCCTGCCCGACATCCAGTACCACCACGCGCACTGCCCCTGCGGGCGGGCGCTGGGGCAGCAGCAACAGCAGGGGAAGCAAGGCCAGCCCCCCCAGCCAGCGCGCCGGAAAACCGCGCGGCAGCAGCAGCCACAGGCAACCGGCCAAGGCCCAGAGCCAAGTCCACGACTGGGGCGCGTGTTGCTGCCAGGAAGCCCAGGGCAGATAGGCCAGCCAATGTATGAAACGCATCAGCCAGTCCGTGAACAGATAGGCGGGTGCCAGCAGAAAACCCAGCCCCGGAATGGCCGCCAGCAAGGCCAGCGGGGTAATGACAAAACTGATGGCCGGAATCGCAACCGCATTGGCCAGCGGCGAGATCAGCGAGAATTGCTGGAACAGCATCAACAGCAATGGAATGGAGGCCAGCGTCACCGCCCACTGCGCCCGCCCCCACTCCACCAGCCAGTGCCCAGCCGCCAGGCGACTGCTGCCGATATAGAAAAGCACGCCCACCGCGCCAAAAGACAGCCAGAAGCCGGGCTTCATCACCGCCCACGGATCCAGCAGCAACACGAGCAACAATGCCAACGGCAGCACCCGACTGGCCGCTGCCGTGCGCTGCAGCCACAACGCCAGGGCAACCACCGCCAGCATGTACAACGTGCGCTGCGCCGGCACCTGAAAACCGGCGATCAGGCAATACAGCAAGGCCACGACAAAACCACCGAGCACGGCCGCGCGCTGTGCCGGTAGACGCAACAACCAGCCGGGCTGCCGGCGCCACAGCCAACCCACCAGGGCATAGGCCAAACTGGCAATCATCGTCACATGCAGGCCGGAAATGCTCACCAGGTGTGTGATACCGGTGCGGCGAAACCAATCCCATTGCGGATTCTGTATGGCGCGCTGATCGCCAATCACCAGCGCCGTCAGGATGCCGGCATACGGCCGTCCGGCCAGACGCTGCTCGAAACGCTCGCGTATCGATGCGCGCACGCGCTCAATCAGTGTGCCTGCCGTGGGCACGAACGAGGCCAGCAACTGGTTGTCCGTCGCCGGTCTGACGTAGCCGGTGGCGCGCACGCCGTTTTCCAGCAACCAGGCTTCGTAGTCAAAACCATGCGGATTGATGCTGCCATGCGGGCGCTTCAGGCGCACAGTCAGCCGCCAGCGCTCTCCGGCATGAAGTTCCTGGCGCGGCGTATTCGCCATTTTCCCCGCCCGACGCCAACCGCGATACCAGGCCAGCGACACTTGCCGTGGCACGCGCATCCGGCTTGCACCAGCAGCATCGACGGCAATGCCCTCCACCGACTCAACCAGAAAATCGAAACGCACGCCGTGATCAAAAGTTTGCGGCAAACCATTGATAAGGCCGACCAGCTGGATATCCCGCCCCTCATCCGCCACAGCCAAAGCATCAGCCAGCCGCCACTGGGCCATGCCGCCAGCCCAGCAAAAACCCAGCAAAAAACTCACCACCGGCACGGATAACCGCACCAGACGCCATACACGTGACTGGCGATGCCGCAGCAGGGCGGCCATCAACAACGATCCAGCGGCAGTTACGGCCAGACCGGCCAACGCAAACAGCGACGGCAGAGCCGGTTGCCATTGCAGCAAACCAATACCGAACGCAAAACACAAAATTGACAAACGCATAACAACATTAAATCAGAACCCATGTTGTCATGCGCAAGTGATTTGCATAAAAATACGGCCGGCCACGGCGTGACCCGAGCCGGAAGTCGGCAATCAGGCAGACAAAGGCCGCCCGTCGGTCTGACGGGTGAGCCTGGCCGGCCCGCTCAATGCGACAGGCGGAAGCAGGCCACTTCCTGCTGCAACTCCTCGGCCATGCGCTCCAGCACATTGGCGGTTTGCGCGACCGATGCCACCGCCTCGCTGTTGGATTCGCTCATCCGGGCGATATGTTCGGCATTCTCGGCCATTTCGTTGCTGGCCAGCGATTGCTCGCGCAAGGCAACGGAAATCTCATTGACCACTGCCACCACCTGTTCCGAACCTTCACGCACCTGGGCAATCGAAGCCCCAGCCTGCTGCGACAGAATCACCCCTTCAGCCACACGCTCCACCCCGGCCTGCATACTGGTCACTGCATTTTCGGTACCCGCCTGTATGGCCGTAATCATGCGGGTGATCTCCCCGGTCTGCTGCGATGTCCGTTCGGCCAGCTTGCGCACTTCATCGGCAACCACGGCAAAGCCGCGTCCCTGCTCACCGGCCCGCGCCGCCTCGATGGCCGCATTGAGCGCCAGCAGATTGGTCTGATCGGCAATTTCACGTATCGCGCCGACAATGGCCGAAATATGGCTGGTATTGCGTCCCAGCTCCTCAACGATCTGGGCCGATTGCCGCACTGTTGTCGCAATCTGCTGCATTTCGCCAACGGTTCCTTCAACGATGCGGGCACTGTCTGTGGAAATTTCACCCGACTGCACCGAGGATTGCTCGGCCATGGCGGCATGATCGGCAATGGTACTGATACCTGCGGTCATTTCCTCGACACCCGCAGCCATGCTCATGGCCGCATCGCTCTGCACGCGCGAACCCTGGGCAACCGCACGCGAAGATTCGGCCAGAGTCGCGCTGGCCTGCCCCACCTGGATCGCTGTATCCTTCAGCTTGAGCAGCAAGGCATCCAGGCTGCCAGCCATCTGGTTCACACTATCGGCGACTTCGACCAGCTCATCACGGGTATTCAGCCGCACCCGCGCCGTCATGTCGCCGGCGGCCATGGCGCGCGTGACTTTCGACAAGGCGCCCACGGAAGCGACCACTGAATAGTAAAGACCACTGAGTAGCCAGAACAGCAGCAACACAACCACCACAGCCAGGCCGATATAGATCGCACGCTGCCGCTCCAGGCGATCAACGCGCGCCTGGACTTGCGTTTGCAAGGCCGGCAGCAACGCGTCATACAACTGCGCATAGCCCAGATCGATGGTTGCCGTCACCTTGGCAAAATAATCTTCCGGCGAAGTGGCGTAGTGCCCAGCGAGTATGTCGTTTTGTACCAGGTCGATGACTTCAGCCGTTGCCTGGCTGATTTCCTGACTGAACGCCTGCAACTTGCCGGCCAGATGCGGCTCGGCCTTGCCGGCCTTGAGCAGATTGCCGTTCAGGCTGGCCAGCGTGTGCTGCAACAGACTGAGCTGCACCGAAAAATCAATCTGCTGCTGCGCAGTCACTTCCTGACTGGCCAGCGCGCCCGTCCCCTTGGCACGCGTTTGCCCCAGCAGTTCGAGCATTTCCGGCAAGCGCACCACCAGACTGTCGATCAGATAGAAAGTATCCAGATCGGGATCTCCCGTCAGCATACCGGCATCGGCCACCGTCGTCTGGAATTCCAACAGATGCCTGATCAGGCCGGTATGCGCCTTCAGATTGTCCGGCGCTGACAGATTCATGCCTGAGCGGCCCAATTGCGCCCATTCCTGCTGAATGGGCTGCCAGGCTTCGGCCACGTTGAACTCATCGCGCAGGCGAAGTTCAGTCTGGCTGACGTCTGCCACGGCCATGTCAATCGCCATCTGCTTATCGACAAGTGTCTTTTTCATGGCCTCATTACCGCCCAGTACACCCGCCGACAGGCCACGATGCTGCTGGGTCAGCTGCACCTGCCGCGTCAATGATTGCAACAGATCGATCGCCGCCAGTTCTTTTTGCGACAGACGCAGCGTCGTCTGCAAATTGAAAACCAGGGAAACCGCCAAAAAACCAATTGCCAGACTGACAAACAGGTTGATCAGGGTAAATTTGACCGGATACCTGAAACGGTTCATCAAGGCCGCAGCAGGCGCAAACAGTCGAGTCATGAAAATCTTCACAATCAATCGATCCAGAAATACAGCAACAGAGGAAGCAAATGCCATCGTCAAACCCTTTCGGATTAGAACACTGGAACTGCCAAACCAGCTAAAAAAAGCACAAGGCAGAACGTCGCCGCAAAGCCCTTGGAAGCAATAAAAAGGACAATAGTTTAGTTCACAATATTTTGATGCATGGCTGTTTTGTCATGTTCTTTGACAAACAGATCACACAATGCCACGGAATGTTTTTCGCTGCACGCTGCACGCTACACTGCCGCTGAGGCACTCGCCGGCCCGGCCGCCAGCAGGCACCCATCTTCCAGCCGCAGACTACGGTTGCAGCGGGCGGCCAGCTGCGTGTCGTGGGTGACGACAACAAAACTGGTGGCATGGCTGGCATTCAGTTGCAACATCAGTTCGAACACCGCTTCCGCCGTATGGCGATCCAGATTGCCGGTGGGCTCATCGGCCAGCACGCAAGCCGGTTTGGTGACCAGCGCGCGGGCGATGGCTGCCCGCTGGCGTTCGCCACCAGACAGCTCACCCGGGCGATGCGTCAGGCGGTGCCCCAGGCCCACGTCCTTGAGCATGGCCGCCGCGCGCTCCTCGGCTTCGGCGCGCTTCAGGCGGCGAATCAGCAAAGGCATGGCGACGTTTTCCAGGGCAGAAAACTCGGCCAGCAGATGATGGAACTGATAGACGAAACCCAGGCTGGCATTGCGCAGCTGACCACGTTCCTGCTCGGACAGCGTGGCCAGATCACGCCCCAGCACCTGCACGCTGCCCGCCGTCGGCTGATCCAGCCCGCCCAGCAGATGCAGCAAGGTGCTCTTGCCGGAACCGCTGGCGCCGACGATGGCCAGGTATTCGCCACGTTCGACGGCCAGATCGACCCGACTGAGCACCGGTACCTCATTGCCCGCCTGCTGGAAGGATTTCTGCAAGCCCTGGCAGGCAAGCACCACGGACGGGGATTCACTCATAGCGCAGCGCCTCCACCGGCTGGGTACGTGCCGCACGCCAGCTCGGATACAGCGTGGCCAGCAAGGTCAGCACGAAGCTGACACTGGCAATGACGCCCACGTCGCGCCACTGCAGGTCCGAAGGCAATTCGGAAATGTAATAGACATCCTTGGCCAGGAACTGCATACCCAGCAAGCGTTCCAGCGCAGGCACCACCACGTCGATGTTGAGCGCCAGCGCCACGCCGCCGGCCACCCCCAGCAGCAAGCCCAGTACGCCAATCAAGGCACCCTGCACGATGAAGATCTGCATGATGCTGCCCGGACTGGCACCCAGTGTGCGCAAAATGGCGATATCGGCCTGCTTGTCATTCACCGCCATGACCAAGGCCGAAACGATGTTGAAGGCTGCCACTGCGACAATCAGCATCAGGATCAGGAACATCATGTTTTTTTCGATGGCCACGGCACGGAAGAAATTGGCATGGCTGCGTGTCCAGTCATTGATGAAGACATCCGCATCGAGCAGGCCCAGCAGCTCGCGCGCCACCCGTGGCGCAGTGAATAGATCATCCACTTTCAGACGCACGCCGCTGACCCGTTCATCCAGTCGATACAGACGCTGGGCATCGGTCATGTGGATCAACGCCAGGCCGGAATCGAACTCGAACATGCCGACTTCAAAAATGCCGACCACGGTGAATTGCTTGAGGCGCGGCAGGATTGCCGCTGCCGTGACCATGCCCTGCGGCGCGATCAGAGTCACCTTGTCACCCACCTGGGTGCGCAGGGCATAGGCCAGTTCCGCGCCGAGGATGATGCCGAACTGTCCCGGCTGCAAGGCCGCCAGATGACCGGTTTTCATGTGCTGTTCAAAATCGGCCACGCGCTCCTCGGCTTCCGGCAGCACGCCGCGCACCATCACCCCGCGCACTTCCTGATCGAAGGAGAGCATACCCTGCTCCTGCACGAAAGGCGCGGCTTCACGCACCAGCGGATGACGAGCCGCAGCCTGCAGCACCCCCGGCCAATCCTCCAGCTCGCCGCCAGTGCGTGGCGAACCCATCACCTGGATGTGCGAAGCCACGCCGAGGATGCGCGTGCGCAATTCTTTCTGAAAGCCATTCATCACCGACAGCACGACGATCAGCGCCGCCACGCCAAGGGCAATGCCCAGAGTGGAGATCAGGGAAATGAAGGAAATGAAACCATCACTACCCAGGCCCAGCCGGCCGCCGCCACTGCGCTTCTTCGCTCGCGTATAGCGCAGCCCGATCCAGAACTCGTATTTCATGATCGGCGTATGTTAACATGGCCGGATGCAGCTGCACTTCGTTTTGCCTGGCCTGCTTTGGCCGGAAAAGCTCCGCCATGAAGCGGTTGCCGATCTGGCCCTGCCCGCCCTGGCCTGGCTGCTGGGCCACGCCCGGCTGACCTGGCAAGCGCCCCGCACGCTGGAAGCCAGCCTCTGCCAGATCATGGGCTGCGGCGAAGACACGGAGCCGCCCGCCTTTGCTGCCCTGCGCCGGCTGGGTGAACAACAAGATGCCGAAACACACGACTGGCTTTGCGCCGATCCGGTGCATCTGGCCCTGGAAAAACGGCGCATCACCCTGGACGAAAGCTGTCCACCCGCCAGCGACGAGGAACTACAGGCCATCGCCGCCGCACTGCAGCAGTTGCTGCACGAAGAAGCCGCCCTGGCACAGACACTGGGCATCCAGGCGTTTCATCCCGGCCAGAATGGCCGTGGCTACCTGCAATTGGCACGCGCGCCGGACATGCAGAGCACGCCACCTTCCGCCGCCAGCGGCTTTGAATCCATGCAGCCCCAGGGCCGGGAAGCCCTGCCCTGGCGGCGCTTTCTCAATCATGCGCAGATGCGGCTGCATGCCTTGCCCTGCAACCAGCAGCGGCTTGCCCGACATCAGCCGCCGCTGAACTCGCTCTGGCTGTGGGGCGCAGGCAAACTGCCGGCCAGCCAACCCGGCGCGCCCTACACCATGCTGCATGGCGACCACCCGCTGCTGGCCGGTCTGGCGCGCTGGGCACAAATCCGTCATGCAAACACCCGACCGGCCTCGGCGGCAGCGTTTTTCAACGCGCCCGCGCACGGCACCTTGCTGTTGCTCGATCAACTGCACGCCGCCGCCCGTCAATATGACATGCTGCAATGGCGTGAGCAGATGCTGGCACTGGAACGACACTGGCTGCAACCACTGCAACAGGCTTGCGCCCAGGGCCGTTTGCAGCAATTGCGCATCACCGCACCGGGTGACGATCACTGCCTCGACATCCACCTGCAACGCAGCAGCCGCTGGCAGCTCTGGCGCCGCCCCCGGACCTTGCAGCAACTGCCCTGGCCGCCCTGAAACACCCGCAAACACGAACCGTGACATGACGACCATTTCCCACAGCACCCGCATCACCACCCGCCGCGTTCCCCTCAAGGCCAGTATGCTGCTCGAACAGCAAGGCGTGCCTTCCTTGCTGGCACGGCTGTACGCAGCGCGTGGCATCCATCAGCGCGAAGAACTCGACACCCAGCTCAAGGCCCTGCTGCCCCCCGACCAGCTGACCGGCACCGCCGCCGCCGCCGTGTTGCTGGCCGACGCCATTACCGCCGGCCAGCACATGCTGATCATCGCCGACTATGATTGCGATGGTGCCACCGCCTGCGCCATCGGCCTGCGGGCCTTGCGCGGTTTCGGCGCACAGGTGGATTACCTGGTGCCCAACCGTTTTGAATACGGTTACGGTCTCACCCCGGAAATCGTCCAGCTGGCCGCCCGACAGCCCCGGCAGCCCGATCTGCTGATCACCGTGGACAACGGCATCGCCAGTGTCACCGGCGTGGCCGAAGCGCGCCGACTGGGTATGCGCACCCTGATCACCGATCACCACCTGCCCGGCGACGCACTGCCGGCAGCCGATGTCATCGTCAACCCCAACCAACCCGGCTGCCAGTTTCCCAGCAAGGCACTGGCCGGCTGCGGCGTGGTGTTCTACGTCATGCTGGCGCTGCGCAGTGAATTGCGCCGGCGCGGCGCCTTTGCGGCGCAGCCCGAACCGAATCTGGCCAGCCTGCTCGACCTGGTGGCACTGGGCACGGTGGCCGATGTCGTGCCACTCGACCACAACAACCGCATCCTCGTTGCCCAGGGTCTGGCGCGCATGCGCGCCGGCAAGATGCAGCCGGGCGTGGCGGCATTGTTTCGCGCGGCCGGCCGCCGGGCGGAAAACGCCTGTACCTTCGATCTGGGCTTCGGCCTGGGGCCACGCCTGAATGCAGCCGGACGACTGGCCGACATGGCACTGGGCATCGAATGCCTGAGTTGCAACGATGGCGCGCGCGCCCTCAACATCGCCCAGGAACTCAACGCACTCAACCAGGAAAGACGCAGCATCGAAGCCGGTATGCAGGAAGAAGCCCTGCTGCGCATAGAAGAACTGAGCGCCAATGAAGAAATACAGAACGCGGATCGCGCCAGTCTGACGCTGTTCGATCCGGACTGGCATCAGGGTGTGATCGGCATCCTCGCCTCACGCATCAAGGAACGCCTGCACCGTCCGGTGTTTGTCTTTGCCCGTGGCAATGAAGGCGAACTGAAAGGTTCCGGCCGCACCATCCCCGGCCTGCATCTGCGCGACGCCCTGGATCTGCTGAGCAAGCAGCATCCCGATCTGCTACTGCGTTTTGGCGGCCACGCGGCAGCGGCAGGCGTGACGCTGCGCGAAGATGATTTATGGCAATTCGAGGACAGCTTCGAGGCCATCTGCCGGCAACTGCTCGACCCGGCCGACCTGACGCGCACCGTGGAAACCGACGGCGCCCTGGAAACCGCCCACATGTCGCTGGACTCGGCACGCCTGCTGCAAGCGCAAATCTGGGGTCAGGGCTTTCCACAGCCGCTCTTTGCCGATGAATTCCAGGTCGAAAACCAGCGCATCCTCAAAGAACGCCACCTCAAGCTCACGCTGAGCAAGAACGGTATGCGCTTCGACGCCATCCAGTTCAACTTCGCCGCCTCAGCCCCGGCCCGCATCCGCGCCGCCTACAAACTGGACATCAATGAATACAACGGCGTGGCCCGCGTGCAACTGCTGCTGGAACATTTCGAGGCGGCCTGAACGCGGCAATAGACTCCCAACCGCACCACCCTGACTGATCCAATCGAGATGCCTGTGTCCATTGGACTACAACATTGATACAACAGTGATACCCGCCAGGATCAAAAATCCCTTATTGTTGTTTCAAAACGCGCCGAGTTCGTTGCGTATGCTGCGTGTTCAGAGCACGCAGCAAGGTCTGCAGGCGAGCCATGCCGTTCGGGTGGCGAGAACGCTTCAGCCCACCGCCTGGAGCGGCGATCATCAGCCGGTCGATGCGATCCACCGGCAAGCCGGTGTCGAGCAATTCATCCGTCTGAACCACGAGCAGAATCGCTTCCACCCGTTTGTCCAGCAGCAGAGCCTTGCAGCGCCGGTACAGGCTGTCGAAGGGAAAATGGATGGCCTCACCCGTGGCCAGCAAGGTCGTTTCGTGGCTGCTCGCAACCGCATGGATTTGCTGGCCGAGCAACGCGGTCTGGCGGATCCTGGCGGCTTCCATGGCGGCATCGTCGCCCACGATGACCTCGACAGGGATGCGGCCATGACCGTAACCGCCATCCTCCACGAGACACGCAAGAAAGGTCGAGATGTGGCTTCTGGAAATTTCGCCACCGCCCAGCAGCGGCGCGAAGTTGACCTCGTTGATGATGGCGCCGTTGGCATACCAGGGCAGACGGATGTCGGCGCTGATGATGTCGACGCCGGCCACTTGCAGGCCAAACAGCGCACTGACCCGCAGGGCGATGTCGAGATTGTCCGGATGCAGCTGCCCGGTGACGTCCTCGTCGTAGCCACCCCAGGCCGTCGATTCGATCGGGCGCAGAGGAATCCGCTCGCCCGCCGCCGGAATCGCATCGTAAGCATAGCCGGCGGCCGCAATGCTCGCTTCAGCCAGCGCGTCCATGGGATAGGGCTCGGTTCGCCGCCACGGTGGACGC
>JAHRWT010000117.1 GCA_019105045.1 Sterolibacterium sp. | reverse complement strand
ATGGCGCCCAACAAGACGCTGGCCGCCCAACTTTATGCCGAGTTCCGCGAGTTCTTTCCGGAAAACGCCGTCGAGTATTTCGTCTCCTACTACGATTACTACCAGCCCGAAGCCTATGTGCCTGCGCGCGATCTGTTCATCGAAAAGGATTCTTCCATCAACGAACACATCGAGCAGATGCGCCTGTCAGCCACCAAAGCGCTGCTGGAACGACGTGACTGCGTGATCGTCGCCAGCGTCTCGGCGATTTACGGTATCGGTGATCCGGTCGATTACCACAGCATGATCCTGCATCTGCGCGCGGGTGAAACCATGGCCCAGCGCGACATCATCCGCCGTCTGACAGAAATGCAGTACGAGCGTAACGAGCTGGATTTCCAGCGCGGCACCTACCGCGTGCGCGGCGATGTGATCGACGTCTTTCCGGCGGAAAATGCCGAGCAGGCGCTGCGCATCGAGCTGTTCGACGAGGAAGTCGAGCAGCTCAGCCTGTTCGATCCGCTGACCGGCCATGTGCGCCAGAAGCTGGGACGCTTCACCGTTTATCCGGCCAGCCATTACGTTACGCCACGGGCCACGGTGCTGCTGGCCATCGAGCGCATAAAGAACGAGTTGCGTGAACGTATCGAGTTTTTTCAGGCACAACAAAAACTTGTCGAATGCCAGCGCATCGAAACGCGCACCCGCTTCGATCTGGAAATGCTCGACCAGCTGGGCTTCTGCAAGGGCATCGAAAATTATTCACGCCATCTCTCCGGCCGCCAGCCGGGCGAAGCGCCGCCCACCTTGATCGACTATCTGCCGCCGCAATCGCTGATGTTCATCGACGAAAGCCACGTCACCATCCCGCAGATTGGCGGCATGTACAAAGGCGACCGCGCACGCAAGGAAAATCTCGTCGATTACGGTTTCCGCCTGCCTTCGGCGCTGGACAATCGTCCCCTGCGCTTCGATGAATTCGAACGCCTGATGCCGCAAACCGTGTTCGTCTCGGCCACCCCGGCGGATTACGAAGCCCGCCACCAGGATCAGGTGGTCGAACAGGTGGTGCGACCGACCGGCCTGGTCGACCCGGTGCTGATCGTGCGCCCGGCACAAACCCAGGTCGATGATCTGCTGCTGGAAATCAAACGGCGCATCGCCGCCGAAGAACGCGTATTGGTGACTACGCTGACCAAACGACTGGCCGAACAGCTCACCGAATTCTTCGCCGACAACGGCCTCAAGGTACGTTACCTGCATTCCGATGTGGAAACCGTCGAACGGGTGGAAATCATCCGCGATCTACGGCTGGGCGTATTCGACGTGCTGATCGGCATCAACTTGCTGCGTGAAGGACTGGACATCCCCGAAGTCTCCTTGGTGGCCATCCTCGATGCCGACAAGGAAGGTTTTTTGCGTTCGACACGCTCGCTGATTCAGACCATCGGCCGCGCCGCCCGCCACATCCATGGCACCGCCATCCTCTACGCCGACCGCATCACCGATTCCATGCAGCGCGCCATGGACGAAGCCGAACGCCGCCGCAGCATCCAACTGGCCTACAACGCCACGCATGGCATCACGCCACAAGGGGTGGTGAAGCGCATCAAGGACATCATCGACGGCGTCTATGATGCCGAAGCCGCCCCGCAACTGCGGCAAGCCGCCGAAACCCGGGCGCGCTACGCAGCCATGGACGAAAAAACCCTGGCCAAAGAAATCAAGCGACTGGAAAAAGCCATGCAGGAGCACGCCAGAAACCTGGAATTCGAAGCAGCTGCCGCCGCCCGCGACGAATTGTTCCGGCTGCGCGCCCAGGCATTTGGCGCCGATGCGCAGGGTGTCTGAATCCACCCATGGCGGCACGGCGACGGCCTGATCGCATAAAATAACCGCTTTGCCTTCTGCCCCACGCCAAGCTTCCAGGTTCGATCGAACGCATGGCAGCGGGCCGTGATTGACGAGTTGCCACCATGAACAAAGTTCATCTTTTTGACTCCACCCTGCGCGATGGTGCCCAGGCCCAGGGCATTTCCTATTCCGTCGAAGACAAGCTGAAGATCGTTGCAGCGCTCGACAGGCTGGGCGTCAGCTACATCGAGGCGGGCAATCCCGGCTCGAACCCCAAGGACATGGCGTTCTTCGAACGCGTGGCCGAAATCAAGCTGAAGCACGCCAAAATCATCGCCTTTGGCGCCACGCGCAAGGTCGGCAGCCAGGCGGCCAAGGACAAAAATCTGCAATCGCTGCTGGCTGCCGGCACCGATGCCCTGTGCATTTTCGGCAAGAGTTGGGACTACCAGGTCACCGACATCCTGCGCACCACGCTGGCAGAAAATCTGGCGATGATCAGCGATACCATCCGCTATCTGAAGTCGCACGGCAAGGAAGTGATTTTCGATGCCGAACATTTCTTCGACGGCTACAAGGCCAATCCGGATTATTCGCTGCAGGTGCTGAAAGCCGCCGCCGAGGCTGGCGCGGACTGTCTGGTGCTGTGCGATACCAACGGCGGCAGCTTTCCCGGTGAAATCTATGCCATCACCCAGATGGTGCGCCAGGAAGTGAAGACAGCCATCGGCATCCACTGTCACAATGATTCGGAAATGGCGGTGGCCAATTCAGTGCTGGCCGTGCAGGCCGGCGCCAGCCACGTGCAGGGCACCATCAACGGCATCGGCGAACGCTGCGGCAATGCCAACCTCTGCTCGATTCTGCCCAACCTGCAACTGAAACTGGGGTTTCACTGCATTCCGGCCGAGAACATGCAAGAGCTGACTTCGGTGGCGCGCTACATCAGTGAAATCGCCAACGTCACGCACAACGAAAAAGCCCCTTATGTCGGCAACGACGCCTTTGCCCACAAGGGTGGCATGCATATCGATGCGGTGCACAAGAATCCACTGTCCTATGAGCACGTCCAACCCGAATCCGTCGGCAATACACGCCATATCCTGATGTCCGAAGTGGCCGGGCGCAGCACCCTGCTGGCGCGCATCAACAGCATCGACCCCAGCCTGGACAAGGACTCGCCACAGACCCAGAAAATTCTTGACCGCCTCAAGATGCTCGAACACGAAGGCTATCAGTTCGAAACGGCAGAAAGCTCCTTTGAACTGGTGCTGCGCAAGGAGCTGGGCAAATACCAGCCGTTCTTCGAGCGCAAGGATTTCAAGGTCATCGTCAGCGAACCTTCGGCCAATGGCTGTGACATCAACTCCACCGCCATGATCAAGATTGCCGTCGGGCAGCAGGAAGAAATCACCGCTGCCGAAGGTGACGGCCCGGTAAATGCGCTCGACAAGGCCATGCGCAAGGCGCTGGAGCGCTTCTACCCGGCCATCGCGGAAATCAAGCTGACCGATTACAAGGTGCGCGTGCTCGACTCCGACAAGGCCTCCGCCGCCAGGGTGCGCGTTCTGATCGAATCCACCGATCATCACGAAAGCTGGACCACCATCGGCGTCTCCACCGACATCATCGATGCCTCATGGCGTGCCCTGGTTGATGCCGTTGAATATAAATTGCTGCGCGATCAGGAAAAAACCGTAAAATAAATTCCATTGCATTCGCATTCGCCCCGACGTCATCCGCATCCGGGGCAACCACATGTCATGGAGTCTGTTTCATGCCGGGTTCGCGCCGTCACTCGCTGCAACTGCCACTGCTCAGCCATGCGGAAGTTGAATTTCGTGGCATGACCTGCAGCGGTCTGCTGCGCGATGCCTCCCTCAGTGGCGCGCTGTTTTCCTTCAGCCAGTCCCCGCGCGACAGTACCTTGCTGCGTCCCTGCCGCCTCCACCTGGCCGATGACGGCCCTGTTCCCGGGACCTGCTTCAACGGGCTGGTCATCCACGTCAACGCGGATATCCTCGGCATCAAATTCATCGGTATGCGCGAAAAAGAGCGCCTGGCGCTGTTGCAGCTGTTCAATCATCATCTCGTCGAGCCCTGTCTGCTCGATCGTGATCTGACAGCCTTGCTGAAAGACTTCAGCAATAGCAAACACGAATAGCGGACATCAACGAAAGCAATCGCACAAACCGTGCTGACACGCTCACGAGCGCGGGTTTGCGGTTAAGATCATGGTCTGTTCCTGCCGTGGCTTGATAACTGGCAAATCGTCATCATCTGGACACTTGTTGCAGGACACTCCACTGACGCCACCGATCTTCCGACTGCTGCGATGAGTACAGCACAATCCACCGCCGCCCAAACCAACGAAACCATGCAGAGCTGGTCCAGCGTACTGCGTGAGCGCATGAACGAGCGCAAGCTGGTCACGTTCGGTCTGGTTCTGGCGGCAGCAGGCATGTTGCAACTGCTGATCCAAAGCCTGCTGGAAATCTTTCAAGGCACAGCCCCTGCCGGTCTGTCACTGGCCCTGCTTGGCGGCACGGCCGGCTTTCTGGCAACCGCTCTGGGTGCCCTGCCGGCACTCCTGCTGCACAGTCTGCCGCAACGCATGGAAGACAGTATGCTCGGCCTGGCGGCCGGCATGATGCTGGCGGCCAGCGCTTTCTCCCTGCTGCTGCCCGGCCTGGAATCCGCACAGACGCTGCTCAACAACAAGCTGCTGGGTTCGGGCATCGTCGTATTCGGCATGGCGCTGGGCGTGCTGTTGATGCTGGGGCTGGATGCCTTCACCCCGCACGAACACAACCAGACCGGCCCTTGCGGCCCAGGTCATGAGCGTTGCAGTCGCGCCTGGCTGTTCGTCTTTGCCATTGCCCTGCACAATCTGCCGGAAGGCATGGCCATCGGCGTGAGCTTTTCCCATGCCGACATGTCCGTTGGCCTGCCACTGACCACCGCCATTGCCCTGCAGGACATACCCGAAGGTCTGGCCGTGGCGCTGGCCATGCGCAGCGCTGGCTTCGGCGCGCCGATTGCGGTATTGATCGCCGCGCTCACCGGATTGCTCGAACCTCTTGGCGCCCTGCTCGGCGTGGGGCTTTCCAGCGGCCTGCCGCTGGCCTATCCCACCGGCCTGGGCCTGGCCGCAGGCGCCATGCTGTTTGTCGTTTCACACGAAGTCATTCCCGAAACCCACCGCAACGGCCACCAGACGCCCGCCACTCTGGGCCTGATGGCTGGCTTTGCGCTGATGATGGTGCTCGACATGGCACTGGGTTGATCTGCTCATTTTTTTCAACAGGAGAAACACCATGGCTACCAAGACCACAAGCAAGACCAGCAAGAACGCTGCCCCCAAGATCGACATCGGCATCAACGCCAGCGACCGCGAAAAAATCGCCAAGGGCCTCTCCGCCCTGCTCACCGACAGCTATACGCTGTACCTGATGACCCACAACTTCCACTGGAACGTCACCGGTCCCATGTTCCGCGCGCTGCACGAAATGTTCATGGAGCAATACACCGAGCAATGGAACGCGCTCGACGTCATTGCCGAGCGTATCCGTGCTCTGGGCATCGCTGCGCCTGGCACCTACAAGGAATTCGTCAAACTGGCCTCGATCAAGGAAGTCGAAGGCGTGCCCAAGGCGCTGGACATGGTGCGCCATCTGGTCGCTGCCCAGGAAGCCACTGCCCGCACTGCGCGCAAACTGTTCCCGCTGGTTGAGGCCGCCAATGACCAGCCCACCGCCGACCTGCTCACCCAGCGTCTGGAAGTGCACGAAAAGACCGCATGGATGCTGCGCAGCCTGCTCGAAGACTGAAGCCATCCAGGACATACCCACAACGCCTCACGGCACCAAGGCCCCGCACTGCGGGGCCTTGTTCTTTGCGGCTTGCCGCAAGGCGATCGTCCTGACGCTTTTTGGCAGCACCTGGCCGGCTCTCAAACCAGGCGCACCAGCTGTTTGCCGAAATTCTCGCCACGCAACAGGCCGATCAGCGCCGCCGGCGCCTGCGCCAATCCTTCGACCACCGACTCGCGGTATTTGAGGCGCCCAGCCGCGACATGCTCGCCCAAATCCGCCAGCGCTACCGGCCAACGCTCCGTGAGTTCGGTAACGATGAAACCCTGCAGGCGGATGCGATTGACGAGCAAGGAACTGAGATTGCGAAGTGGATACGGCGCGCTGTTGTACTGGGCAATCATGCCGCACAAGGCGATGCGCGCATGGGCATTCATGCGCCCGAGCAGCGTATCGAAAATCTCGCCACCGACATTCTCGAACAGGCAGTCGATACGCTCTGGCGTAGCCGCCTTCAACGCCGGCCAGAGTGCGCCGACCTTGTAGTCGAGACAGGCATCGAAACCCAATTCTTCGACGACGTAGCGGCATTTATCAACGCCGCCGGCAACGCCAACCACGCGACATCCCCGCAATTTCGCCAATTGCCCGACGACGCTGCCGACAGCACCGGCCGCCGCCGTCACCACCACGGTCTGGCCGGCTTGCGGCTGGCAGATGTCGAACAGCCCGATCCATGCAGTCACGCCCGGCATACCCAGCACACTCAGATAAGCCGACAACGGCGTTGCGCTATCCGCATTCACCTTGCGCAGCCCGGCGCCCTCACTGAGGGCGTATTCCTGCCAGCCGAGGCGCCCGACCACCTGATCGCCCGGCTTGAAACCCGGATGCTTCGAGACGATCACCTCACCCGCCGTGCCACCCAGCATCACCTCGCCCAACGGCTGCGGCAGCGCGTAGGAGCGCGCTTCATTCATCCGGCCGCGCATGTAAGGATCAAGCGACAGCCAGTGATTGCGCACCAGAATTTCACCCTCGCGCGGCTGCGGCAATGGCGCCTCAACAAGCCGAAAATTCTCCTCCGACAACCAACCTTGTTGCGGCGGCCGACTGACCAGGATGATCTGCCGATTCTTTTCCATACGCATACTCCAATCAAGCACCAATCACCACACTCATGCCGCCATCAACGGTCAGACACTGCCCGGTCACATGGCGCGAAGCCGCCGAAGCCAGATACACCACAGTGCCCTGCAAATCCTCGTCGCTGCCCAGCCGACGCAACGGCGTTGCCGCGACAACCTGCGGCTCGATGGCAGCAAGCAGTCCCCGTGACATCTTTGTCGGAAAGAACCCCGGACAGATCGCGTTCACATTGATGCCCTGCGGTCCCCACTCCGCCGCCAGCGCACGAGTGAAATTAACAACCGCCCCCTTGCTGGTGTTGTAGGCAATGGTCTGAATTTCTGCCGGATTGCCCCCCAAGCCGGCAATCGAAGCAATATTGATGATTTTTCCGGAACGGCGTGGCAGCATCGCGCGGCGGCCAACTTCACGCGTCAAAAAGAACAAGGCATCGACATTCAGATTCATCACCTTGCGCCAAGCGGCGTCCGGATAATCTTCCGCTGCCGCCCCCCAACTGGTGCCAGCGTTATTCAGCAGAATATCGATCTGACCGTAATGCGCCAGCACCGTATCGACCACCCCCGGAATCACCGTCGCCTCGCCATCACCCAGATCGGCAACCACCGGCAAAACCTCGCAGCCCTGCGCAGCCAGACGCGCGGCAGCAGCATGCAGCTCATCCGCCTTGCGCGCCACGATTGCCAGCCGCGCGCCCATCCCCCCCAGCGCCTCGGCCATCTGCAAACCCAGACCACGCGAAGCGCCACTCACCAACGCCACCTGACCGCTCAAATCAAACAAATCCCTGATGCCCACACGTTCCCCTTCCATCACACCAAACCCGCATTATCACGCCAGATTGCGGCGCTTCGCTGACATACCGTCAGCGCTTCCCAAAGGCTTCGTGCGCTGGCCCTGCCCGCCGGAAACTGCCAGCCGATCGAATAGAATCCGCTGCATCGGAACCCAGCGGAGAGTCTGCTCCGCGCCCCTGTCATGAGCCGCCCCATACACGCCACCATCGATCTGGCCGCCTTGCGCCACAACCTGGGCATTGCTCGTCAATATGCAAACGGGGCCGCCATCTGGGCCGTACTCAAGGCCAATGCCTATGGTCACGGCCTGCTGCGCTGCGCCCGGGCGCTGGCGACTGCCTCGCCCGCAGTGGATGGTTTTGCCCTGATCGAGCTGGAAAGCGCGCTCACACTGCGCGCAGCCGGATTGCAACAGCCCATTCTGATGCTCGAAGGTTTCTATACTGCCGACGAGTTGCCTTTGCTGGCCGAACACCGACTGATCCCCACTCTGCACACGCTGGAACAGGTGCGCACCCTGGCCCACACCCGCCTGCCCGGCAAGCAGCCGGTTTACCTGAAACTCAACACCGGCATGAACCGACTCGGACTGAATGCCGAAGAACTGCCGCACGCCCTGCGCTGGCTTGCTGATGCAGAACACATCGGCAACATCACCCTGATGACCCACTTCGCCGAAGCCGACAGTCCACCTGAAGCTTCCAGCATGGCTTTGCAGATACAGCGCCTGGCCGGGATGATCGCCAGCGTGCAACAACCAGACCGGCCGGCCTGGCCGCTGTGCCTGGCCAATTCCGCAGCCCTGCTGCAATACCCGGCAACCATCGATGGCCCACAGGCAATGCCTGGCTCGGGCTGGGTGCGCCCTGGCATCATGCTTTATGGCGGTTCACCCTTTGCCGAGCCGCAATCAGCCAAAACGCTGGGGCTACAGCCGGTGATGACCCTGCACAGTGAGCTGATCACCGTGCGTGATATCGCCCGTGGCGAACGGGTGGGCTATGGCGGCGCCTTCATCGCCCCTCAGAACATGCGCATCGGCGTGGTCGCCTGCGGCTATGCCGACGGCTATCCGCGCCATGCACCGACCGGCACACCCGTGCTGGTGGCCGGCCAGCGCACAGGTTTGCTGGGACGCGTATCCATGGACAAACTCTGCGTTGATCTTGGCCCTGTTCCACAGGCGACTGTCGGCAGTCCGGTCACACTCTGGGGTCACGGCCTGGCAGTCGAAGAAGTTGCCCAGGCGGCAGGCACACTGAATTACGAATTGTTCTGTGCCCTGGCGGCGCGCGTGCCGGTTATCGAAACAGACTAGACCGGCCAGCCGCATTACGGTCTTGAACAAAGCCTCATCCATGCAGCAAACATCCGCAAGAGTGCCTCATGCTTGATAAATTTTTTGTTACCGGCATCCCGCGCGATCCACTGATCTGGCAACAGCATGATCCCTGGCTGGTCGCCCTGGCGGTTGCACTGGCCATTGTCTCCTCGGTGGTGGCACTGTTGATGGCCGATCTGGCGCGACGCGCCAAGGACCCCAAGGCACGCCAGCTGGCCCTGGGCTCCGGCGCACTGGCCCTGGGCGGCGGTTTCTGGGCCATGCATTTCGTCAACATGCTGGCCTACTCGGTCTGCGCTCAGGGCAGTTTCAATCTGGGCATCACCGCACTATCTGTACTGCCCGGACTGGGGGCTTCCTGGGCAGCCCTGCATCTGTTGGTAAGGGAAAGGTTTTCTACCCTGGAGCTTGTCATCAGCGGTACGCTGGTTGGTGCCGGCATTGGCGCCATGCACTACATCGGTATGGAAGCCGCCGCCCTGGCGCCGCTGATGCGCTACGATCCACTCGGCTTTGGCCTGTCGATCGTGTTTGCCGTGCTCCTGGCCATTCTTGCCCTGTGGATACGCTTCGGCCTGCAACACAGTTCGCTGCGCAGCAAAACCTTGATCAATCTGCTGGCCGGCTGCGTGATGGGGCTGGCCATCATTGGTATGCACTACCTTGGCATAGCTGCGTTGCGCTTCATTGCTCCGCTGGATAGCCTGACCACCACCGCATACAGCGTGCCTCTGCCGATCTCGCTGTCGCTGGCGATTGCCGTGGTGACGCTGTCCCTGAGCCTGCTGGCCAGCGCCACCAACATCGGTCTGCGTTACCGGCAATTGCTGGCGCAGACCAAGATCAGCGAATCGCGTCAGCGCGCCATGTTTGAAACTGCGGTGGATGGCATCATCACCATCAACAGCGCGGGCCTGGTCCAGTCCTTCAACAGCGCCGCCGAACGCATGTTGGGCTGGCAGGCAAACGAAGTCATCGGCCGCAACGTCAACATGCTGATGCCCGAACCCTATCGCTCGGCGCACGACGGCTATCTATACAATCACCTGACCACCGGAGAAAAGCGCATCATCGGCACCGGTCGTGAAGTCGAAGCGCTGACCAAGGCGGGCAAGATCATTCCTATCCGCCTGGCCGTGGGCCGCATCGAGCTGCCAGGCACCCCCATGTTCGTTGGTTTCCTGACCGACATCAGCGCCCGCCGGGCAATGGAACTGTCATTGCAACGCAGCGAAGAACAGTTTCGCACCCTGGTGAGCAATACACCTGGTGTCACTTTCCGCTGCCACCACGATGCAGCTCGCGGCATGTTGTTCATCAGCGATGCCATCCAGGAACTCAGCGGCTGGTCTGCAGAAGAACTCATCAACGGCCGCGTGTACTTTGCTTCCCTGCTGCACGCCGATGACCGCCGCCGAGTTGCTGCAGAAATCGACCAGGCACTCGCCGCAAACGTGCCTTATCACATCGAATACCGCTTGCAGCACCGCAACGGCGAAAGCCGCTGGCTATCCGAAAATGGCCGGGGCATCTTCGATGGACAGGGACAACTGCTGTGGATCGATGGTGTCATCCTTGACGTCACGATACAAAAAGCTCGCAATGCCGAATTTGAAGGGACGGTTGCCGCCATCAGCCGCTCGCTGGCCTCGGCGGAATATGATCTCGCCGGACGCCTGCTCACTGCCAACGACAATTTTCTCAAACTGATGGGCTATACCCTGAATGAAATCCGTGGCTGCCATCAGCGCATATTCTGCGCGCCGGAGGAAATTGTCAGCACGACTTATGCACAACGCTGGCTGCGGCTGTTGAAAGGCGAATTCGAAACGGGCGAGTATCTGCGCATCGGCAAGAATGGCCGCCAGGTATGGTTGCAGGCTTCCTGGAATCCCATCCTCGATGCCGAAGGCCGACCGTTCAAGATCATCATGCTGGCCAGCGACCTGAGCCAACGTCACGCCATGGAACAGGAACTGCGCGTAGCCAAGGAACAGGCCGAGCACGCGGCAGCGGCGCGCAGCAGTTTCCTCGCCAACATGAGCCATGAAATACGCACACCAATGAATGCCATCATCGGCTTCAGCGGGGCCTTGCTCGACAGCCCGCTCGATAGCGAGCAGCGGCGCCAGCTCAATACTGTCAATCAGTCGGCGCGCTCCCTGCTGCGCCTGCTCAATGACATCCTGGACACGGCCAAACTGGAAAAAGGCGCCGTGCTGCTGGAAAGCCTCGATTTTTCTCTGCGTGAGCTCTGCCATCAGATACTCGAAGCCTTGCAGATCAACGCCAACAAAAAAAACCTGCTGCTGGTGCTCGACTATCCCGAGGCAACGCCCGAATATTTCCGTGGTGACAACCTGCGTCTGCAACAGGTGCTGGTCAATCTGCTGGGCAATGCCATCAAATTTACCGAACGTGGCCAGGTCACGCTGCGCGTCCGTTATCTGCACGACGAAATCAACAAGCTGCGCATCGATGTGGTTGACACCGGCATCGGCATGAGCACAGAGCAGCTGGCCCATATCTTCGATCCCTTTGCCCAGGCAGATGCTTCAACCACCCGCCGCTTCGGCGGTACCGGGCTGGGCACGACCATTTCACGGCAACTGGTTGAACTCATGCAAGGCCAGATCAGCGTCGACAGTACCCCCGGAACAGGCACGACATTCAGCGTCCATCTACCGCTTCCTCTAGGCCAGATGCGCCAGACAAACCGCACTCAACGCCGCTTGAAGCTGCCTGCCCTGCACATCCTGGCCGTCGATGACGTCAGCGAGAACCTGGAACTGCTGAAGATTCTGCTGTCGCGCGATCATCATCAGCTCACCCTGGCCAGTAGCGGCAGCACCGCCGTGACACTGTGCCAGGAGACCTGCTTTGACCTGATCCTGATGGATCTGCAGATGCCCGGCATGGATGGCCTGGAAGCCACCCGGCGCATCCGTGCGGACGAACTCAGCCAGCAGCGGCGACCCGTTCCCGTCATCGCCCTTTCAGCCAGTGTACTGGCCGAAGACCGCGAAGCCGCTCAACAGGCCGGCATGAACGGCTTTGCCGACAAGCCCATCGACCTGTCGCGTCTGTATGCTGAAATCGCCCGCGTCTTGAATCTGGAGGCGCTGGAAGAACTGGAAACCGTCGTCCTCGACACGCCAGAGAACCGCTCGGCCACGCCCTCCGGCACAGCCATATCAGGCAGCCCGGAGGCACCCATCGACTGGGTGCGTGGCCAGCAGCTATGGGGCAGTCAAGCGCAGCTGCAAGAAGCCGTACAACGCTTCCTGCTGAACAATCCAGACGTGCCACAGCATCTGCAGATATTGCAGAACCAGGCCGACTGGCCGGCACTGGCCGCCTTGGCCCATCGCGTGCGCGGCGCGGCAGGCAATCTGGGATTGACGCCTCTCTTCAAATTGCTGGGTGCGCTGGAAACTGCTGCCAGAGATGAAAACAGCCACACGGTCAACCGTCTGCTAGCCGACTGCCCTGCCATCTGGCAGGCCGTCATCAGCAACTTGCAAGCCAACTTGCAGGATGTGCCAGCAACAACAGCAACCCACCGCCTGGATGCCGCTGTCCACCAACAGGCAATACGGGCCATTGAACAAAGCAGCAAGGCACTGGCACGAGGCGAGCTGTCACGTAGCGCACTGGCCGCGCTGGCAGAATTGCTGCCAGCCGGGTGGCTGAACGCCATCCACGACGCCATCGACAGCTTCGACTTCGCACGTGCCCGCCAGGCACTGGATGATTTGCAGAAACAACTACAGGATTCCCGGGAACAAGGAGAATGAACATGAACCAGATCACCACCGCCGGTACCCTGCCACCCTTTCCCGGTGACGACACCCGGCCGCGCCTGCTCATCGTTGATGATGAACCAACCAACCTGCAAGTGCTGCGCAATGTATTGCAGGATGATTACCGTCTGTTCTTTGCCACACGCGGCGAGCAGGCGCTGGCCATCGCCCGGGAGGAACAACCCCAACTGATCCTGCTCGACATCATGATGCCCGACATGGATGGCTATGCTGCCTGCGCCGTTCTCAAGGCCGATCCGCGCACCCGGGCGATCCCGGTGATTTTCGTCACCGCCCTCAACGACAGCCAGGATGAAACCCGTGGTTTCGACGTGGGCTGTGTCGATTACGTCACCAAACCGATCAGCCCTTCCGTGGTGCGTGCCCGCATCCGCACCCATCTTTCGCTGGTACGCACCGATGAACTGCGCGAAACGCGCCTGCAGATCGTGCAACGCCTGGGGCATGCCGCAGAGTACAAGGACGACGATACCGGCATGCACGTGATCCGCATGAGTCATTATTCTCATCGTTTGGCCCTGGCCATCGGCTGCAGCCCGGAATGGGCTGAGGATTTGCTGAATGCCGCGCCCATGCACGATGTCGGCAAGATCGGCACGCCGGACGCCATCCTCAAAAAACCCGGCAAGCTGGAGGCCGACGAATGGAGAATCATGCAGCAGCACGCCGCCATCGGCGCCGAAATCATCGGTGAGCACGACAGCAACATCCTGAAACTGGCCCATTCCGTTGCTCTTTGCCATCACGAAAAATGGAACGGCAGCGGCTATCCCCGTGGCCTGACAGGTGAGGATATTCCACTGGAAGCCCGCATCATCGCCCTGGCCGATGTATTCGATGCGCTGACTTCACGCCGCCCTTACAAGGAACCCTGGCCGGTGGAAAAAGCCGTGGCGCTGATCAAGGAACAAGCCGGCCAACATTTCGATCCCGAACTGGCCGAACGCTTCATCGCGCTGGTGCCCGAGCTGCTGGAAATCAAGGAACGCTGGTCGGATTGAATGAGCTTGAATGAAATTGAATGAGATTGAATGAAATTGATTGAATGAACTGAACTCATGGCCAAGGCAAAAACCATTTACAGCTGCCCGGATTGCGGCGCCACCACACCCAAATGGCAAGGCCAGTGCCCCGGCTGCGGCGCCTGGAATACCTTGCTGGAAACCCTGGCCGAGCCTGCCGCAACGGCTGGCAACCGCATGGACAGATTCACTTCTCTGGCCGGTGATGGCCGCCTGCAGCAACTGTCTGACATCCAACCCCGCGAAGAGCCCCGCATCATCAGCGGCATCGAGGAATTCGACCGGGTGCTGGGCGGTGGCCTGGTAGCCGGCGGCGTGGTGCTGATCGGCGGCGACCCGGGCATCGGCAAATCGACCTTGCTGCTGCAGGCCCTGTGCCGCCTGGCGCAAGCCAACCAGCCTGTGCTCTATGTCTCGGGCGAAGAATCGGGCGAGCAAATCGCCTTGCGCGCCCGCCGTCTGCAGTTAGCCACCGACAACCTACCGCTATTGGCCGAAATCAGCCTGGAAAAAATCCTTGCCACTCTGAGCCGTTTGCAACCGGCCATCGCCGTGATCGACTCGATTCAAACGATTTATTCCGAAGCCCTGCAATCCGCCCCCGGCTCGGTGGCCCAGGTGCGCGAATGTGCGGCCCATCTGACGCGTTATGCCAAGCAATCCGGCACGGCGATGATCCTCGTCGGCCACGTCACCAAGGAAGGCGCGCTGGCCGGGCCACGCGTGCTCGAACACATCGTCGACAGCGTGCTTTATTTCGAAGGCGATACCCACTCAGCCTTTCGACTGGTGCGTGCGGTGAAAAACCGCTTTGGCGCAGTCAATGAGCTGGGCGTATTCGCCATGACCGACCGGGGGCTGCGCGGTGTTTCCAACCCTTCGGCGCTGTTTCTCTCGCAACACGCCGAAGAAGTCGCCGGCAGCTGCGTGATGGTGACGCAAGAAGGCACTCGCCCGCTTCTGGTCGAAATCCAGGCATTGGTCGATACCTGCCACGGCAACCCGCGCCGGCTGACTGTTGGCCTGGAACAAAACCGCCTGGCCATGCTGCTGGCTGTCCTCCACCGCCATGCCGGCATCGGCTGCTTCGATCAGGATGTTTTCGTCAACGCCGTCGGCGGCGTGCGCATCAATGAACCCGCTGCCGACCTGGCCGTCTTGCTGGCCATCGTCTCCTCACTGCGCAACAAACCACTGCCGGAAAAAATGATCGCCTTCGGCGAAGTCGGCCTAGCCGGCGAAATCCGCCCCACGCCTCGCGGCCAGGAACGCCTCAAGGAAGCCGCCAAACTCGGCTTCAAGCTGGCCCTGATCCCCAAGGCCAACGCTCCCAAGCAAGCCATCAAAGGCATGGAAGTGATCCCGCTGGAACGCATCGAACAGGCGATAGAAAAACTGCGGACGTTTTGAAATCGCGCTGCTGAAGCGGCTTGAGCCGCGATGAATGCGATAGGATTGTTGTTGATTCCAGCTGGCCCAACCTCAGTCCGCCTTGCCATGCGCCGCCAGGCGCTGCCAGGTGTCGATCACCGTATCCGGGTTGAGCGAGATGGTCTGGATGCCTTCGTCCATCAGCCATTCGGCAAAATCGGCGTGATCCGACGGCCCCTGGCCGCAGATGCCGATGTATTTGCCGAGACGATTGCAGGCCGAGATCGCCAGCGACAGCAGCTGTTTGACGGCCGGATTGCGTTCGTCGAACGAGGCGGCGACCAGGGCGGAATCACGATCGATACCCAGAGTGAGCTGGGTCAGATCGTTGGAACCGATGGAAAAGCCGTCGAACATTTCGAGAAAGCTTTCGGCGAGCAGCGCATTCGATGGAATCTCGCACATCATGATCAGACGCAGGCCATTCTCTCCGCGTTTCAGTCCATGTTCGGCCAGCAACTCGACCACGGCCTGGGCTTCGGCCGGAGTGCGCACGAAAGGCACCATCAGTTCGACATTGGTCAGACCCAGCTGATCGCGGACTTTTTTCATCGCCAGACATTCGAGCTCGAAGCAGTCGCGAAAGCTGTGAGCCGCGTAGCGTGACGCGCCACGGAAGCCGAGCATGGGGTTTTCTTCTTCCGGCTCGTAAAGCTCGCCGCCCAGCAGCTTGCGATATTCGTTGGATTTGAAATCCGACAGGCGCACGATCACCGGCTTGGGATAGAAAGAGGCCGCGATGGTGGCGACACCTTCGGCCAGCTTGTCGATGAAGAAATCACGCGGACTGGCATAGCCACGGGCGCGGCGCTCGATTTCCTCGCGCAGGCGGGCAGGCACTTCGTCGATGTTGAGTATGGCTTTTGGATGCACGCCGATCATGTTGTTGATGACGAATTCCAGCCGCGCCAGCCCCACCCCACCGTTGGGAATCTGGGCAAATTCAAAGGCCAGCTCGGGGTTGCCGACGTTCATCATGATTTTTACCGGCAGCTCGGGCAGATTGCCGCTGTCCTGTCGGGTGACCTCAAAATCCAGCTTGCCACGATAGACATAGCCGGTATCGCCTTCGGCACAGCTGGCGGTGACGTCTTCGTTTTCCAGCAAAGTGGCCGTGGCGTTGCCGCAACCGACGATGGCCGGAATGCCCAGTTCACGGGCGATGATGGCCGCATGGCAGGTGCGTCCCCCACGGTTGGTGACAATGGCGCCGGCTTTTTTCATCACCGGCTCCCAATCGGGATCCGTCATGTCGGTGACCAGAATATCGCCGGGCTGGACGCGGTGCATTTCCGTCGCATCCTTGACCAGGCGCACCGGGCCGGCAGCGATTTTCTGGCCGATGGCGCGACCATGGGTGAGCACCTTGCCATGCTGACGGATACGATATTTCTCGATCACATTGCCATGCACTTTCTGCGATTTCACCGTTTCCGGCCGCGCCTGCAGGATGTAGAGCCGGCCATCGACACCATCCTTGCCCCATTCGATATCCATCGGCCGCTGGTAATGCTGTTCGATGATCTGAGCGTAGCGTGCCAGTTGCAGTACATCCTCATCCTGCAGCGAATAACGATGCCGCTCGGCCTCGGCCACATCCACGGTTTCGGTGCTGCGGCCAGCGCGTTTTTCGGCCGCAAACTGCATCTTGATCAATTTGGAGCCCAGATTGCGGCGAATCACCGCCGGCCGGCCCTGTGCCAGCATGGGCTTATGCACGTAGAACTCATCCGGATTGACCGCCCCCTGCACCACGGTTTCGCCCAGGCCATAACTGGCGGTGATGAACACCACCTGATCGAAACCGGATTCGGTATCCAGCGTGAACATCACGCCCGAAGCCCCCAGGTCTGAACGCACCATGCGCTGCACGCCAGCCGACAGGGCCACCTTGCTGTGATCGAAATCCATGTGCACGCGATAGGCAATCGCCCGGTCGTTGTAGAGCGAAGCGAATACTTCCTTGATCGCATGAAGAATATTGTCAAAGCCGTGGATATTGAGAAAGCTCTCCTGCTGGCCGGCAAAAGAAGCATCCGGCAAATCTTCGGCTGTGGCCGATGAACGCACGGCATAGCTGGCAGCTTCGCCTTCGACTTGCAGCAGGCGCTCGTACTGCGCCTTGATGGCCGCTTCCAGGGCCGGCGGAAAAGGCGTATCGACAATCCAGCCACGGATCATCGCACCGGTTTGGGCCAGGGCGGCCAGATCATCGACATCCAGGGCAGTCAGCGCAGCATTGATGCGATCGGCCAAACCCTGATGCGCCAGAAACTCGCGGTAGGCGGCTGCCGTGGTGGCAAAACCACCGGGCACGCGCACGCCGCTGGCCGCCAGTTGGCTGATCATTTCCCCCAACGAAGCATTCTTGCCGCCAACGTTTTCCACATCAGTGATGCGCAGTTGTTCAAAGGGAATGGCGTAGCTCATGGGAGGCATCCTCAAAACTTGATCCGTCGCCGGGCGCAAATTGCGTTGCCGGAAAAAAGGCAAAGGTTTATTTTAGCGATTTCCTTGCTGGATTCCTGAACCACATGACGGCCATTCGCACCATCTTCTTCGTTTCCGACGGCACCGGCATCACCGCAGAAACCCTGGCCAACAGCCTGCTTTCACAATTCGAACACATCCAGTTTCGCCAGGTGCGCATGCCCTTTGTCGATACGGTGGCCAAGATGCACGAGTGCATACAGCAGATCCGCATGGCTGCCGAACGCGACACCTTGCGTCCCATCGTCGTCTCGACGCTGATCAATCCGGAAGTGGCGGCCGCCCTGCACGAAGTCGATGCGCTGGTGCTGGATTTCTTCAGCATTTTCATCGCCCCGCTGGAAGCCGAACTGGGCGTGCGTTCGACCCACGCCATTGGCCGCTCACATGGCCGCGCCAACACCAAGGGCTACGATCAACGCATCGAAGCCATCAACTTCACGCTGGCCCATGACGACGGCGTCAGCGACAGCGATCTGGAAAACGCCGACGTGATACTGGTCGGTGTCTCACGCAGCGGCAAGACACCCACCAGTCTCTATCTGGCCGTGCAATTCGGCATCAAGGCAGCCAACTATCCGCTGATTCCCGAAGACTTCGAGCGCAACAAACTACCCGGCTCACTGGAAAAACATCGTCACAAACTCTTTGGTCTGACCATCACGCCAGAGCGCCTGGCCGAAATCCGCCGCGAACGCCGACCGGCCAGCACCTACGCCTCCACCGCCAATTGCCATGCCGAAGTCGAGGCCGCCCAAAGATTGATGCGGCGCGAAGGCATCCGCTGGCTGGACTCCACCAGCAAATCCATCGAGGAAATCGCCGCCACCCTGATTCAGGAAGTCGGCATCAACAGCAAGGAACGGGACTGACGGCGCAGACCATGTTCATGCTGTCCGACAATCTCACCTGACAGCCCGAGCTGTCCTGACACGTTGCAACAGATCGGGAAAAGCGGCAAAAACCGCACCGAGCAGCAAGACGAAAATGCCGGCATCAATCAGGCTGTCCGTACTGAAAAAACTTTCCATGCCAACGCCTCCGGTATAGCCGCAGGCCTGAGCCAGCGCACTGCTGCCAGCCAGACCAAGGGCCGTCAGCAAACGTAGCGCACAAACGAGTCGACTGGATGAACAGGTCATGATTCAGCTCCTGGCTTGTCTCAAAGACGATTCACAAGACACATTCCAATCCACGCCTGCGGCAGCCAGCTCGGGGCAATCACTGAGGATGCCGGCGATGCGCGTTTCGAGCCTGGCCCGCTGACGGGGCAGATCGGCGTATTGCAGCAGGCTGCGCGCTGCGCGCAGTTCCAGCGTGCGCGCACCCTGCGCTGCCGCCAGATCCAACGCCTGCGTCAGGCAATGCAGTGCCTGCGCTTGTTCTCCGGGTAGCTGGGCCAGCGCTTCGCCCCGCAGGCGCCACAGCTCGGATGCAAAATAATGATCGGCATGTTTATCGCAGACGCACAGG
>JAHRWT010000100.1 GCA_019105045.1 Sterolibacterium sp. | reverse complement strand
CCTGCTGGCCATCGCCGCCTGCATTCCCTTGCAGCTGGCCTACACTTACCTGCCGCTGTTGCAAACCATTTTCGGCTCCGCCGATCTGAGCCCGTCGGCCTGGCTCAAGATCATCGCCGCCAGCCTGCTGGTCTTCTTCGGCGCCGAACTGGAAAAAGCCCTCATGCGGCGCACGCGTTTTCCCCACCCCGCTACCGGCACGATGTCCGCACAAGCAGCAGCGCCATCAACGCTCAAATCAACGAAATGATGCAGGGACGACAGGAGACCGATTGGAATGGCCGGAATGACGGAATGGCAACAGGGGGCTGGGCTAGAATGCAGTGCTCCATGCTTTCACGCGACAAGGTTTTTTCATGAGCGCATTGCCCCCCTGCCCCCTTTGCCAATCTGAATTCACTTACGAAGATGGCGCGCTGCTGATCTGCCCAGAATGCGCGCACGAATGGAGCAGGGATGCCGCGCCTGAAACAGCCGGCGATGAAATCGGTCGTGTCTGGCGCGATGCCCATGGGGTGGAGCTCAAGGACGGCGACACGGTGACCCTCATCAAGGATCTCAGGCTCAAGGGCTCATCGACCACGCTCAAGGTCGGCACCAAGGCCAAGGGCATACGCCTGGTCGAAGGCGATCACGACATCGACTGCAAGATCGACGGTATCGGTGCCCTGTCGCTCAAATCCGAGTTCGTCAAAAAGGCCTGAGCATTCTTTGGGCTGTGCTCGCTTCAAGCGATGCCTGCCAGGACAGAAAGCCGCACGCTGAAACGCCGGACGACAAGACGCATCAGCCGTGTTCAATCCCCACCCAGCGCCCAGGCGGCCGGCTCGCTGCACAGCGGCAGATCAGGCAATTGACGCTGTTGTCCGAGCACGCGGCGCAGGGCTTGCAGGGCGCTGCGCAAGCCTTCTTCAACCACCGGATGATAAACGGGCAGTTGCAGCACCTCATCGACGGTCAGTCCTTGCTGAATGGCCCAGGCCAGCAGATGGGCCAGATGCTCGCCGTCGGGGGCGACGATCTGAGCGCCCAGCAATCGGCCATCCTGCGCACGGGCATAGACACGCAGCCGACCGGCATTGCGTCCTTCCATGAGGGCGCGGCCCTGGCGTGAAAAATCGGCTTCGCCGCTAACCACATCCATCTTCCGCAGCTCAGCCGGGTGAGCGCCCACTTGCGCGGCATTCGGCTCGGTAAATACGATGCCCAACGGCACGCGGCGGCCCAGGCAGCGACTGTCGGTCTGCAAGGCGTGGTAGGCGGCGATGCGCCCTTCGTCGGCGGCTTCGTGCAGCAGCGGACGGAAACCATTGACGTCGCCGGCAATGAAAATGGGCAACTCGCCGAGCTGCAGGGTCTGCGGATGGAAGGCCGGCATGCCGCGCGCATCGAGCCTCACCCCCAGATTTTCCAGACCGAGATCTTCCAGATTCGGCCGCCGCCCCAGGCTGGCCAGCACCCAATCGACTTCAAACTGCTGCTCGCCGGCCTGGACCCGCACCGCCCGCTCCCCCAGCGCTTGCAGATCGACATCCACGTCAGTGAGCACTTGCATGTCCTGGCGCAACGCCGCGACCAGGCTGTCCGAAACATCCTGGTCATGCAGGCCGGCGACGGTCGCCGCCCGCGTCAGGCCGATGACCTCCAGACCCAGCTGAGCCAGCGCCTGCCCAAGTTCTACGCCGATGGCGCCCAGACCGACCACGGCCACCCGCCGCCCCAGGTTTTCCTGCTCGAAGAAATCATCGGACGTCAGCACGCGCTGACCCAGCGCCTGCCAGGGGGCCGGCACCAGCGGCCGGCTGCCGGTGGCGATGATGGCAGCCTCGAATTCGATGCGTTCGCCATTCAGTTCCAGCGCATGGGCATTGAGAAAACGCGGCCGGCCCTGCAGATTGCGTTCTCCCAGGGCATGGGCCAGTTCGATCGAACCGGCGCTGAAACGGTCGCGCAAGCCGCGCACGTGGCGCAGCAGGGCCGGCAGATCGACCGCCAACTGTTGCGTGCCCTGGATGCCGACGGCGGCCAGATAACGCCGCCGGCCATAGGCATGGGCCGGCCCCAGCAAAGCCTTGGACGGCATACAGCCGACGCGGGCGCAGGTCGTGCCGTAAGGGCCATCATTGATCAGCAGCAGCTCGTCGTTGCCGAGTGTGCGCTGGGCTTCCTTCAAGGCCGACAGGCCGGCACTGCCGGCACCGATGATCACCAATCGCGTTTTGCGCAGCATGGGGGCTCCCGTGTTCAAGGTATATTAAATACGTCTAATATTACTCCGGAAAGAAAGGCGGCACATGCATCTGCTCGAATACCACCTGGCTGCGCTCAACGACAGCGGCCACTCGGCCAACCTGCAACGCAGCGAAGAAAACTGGGACCGGCGAGCGGCAGAAGTCAGTCAGTTCGGTCTGGCTGCGGATGATTTCGCGCTCAACTGGCTGCAAGGCAAAATGACTTTGCAGGGCAAGCGCATTCTCGATATCAGTTTTGGCGCAGGGCGTTATCTGCAAGCTTTCCTGCAGCACGGCGCAACAGTCAGCGGCGTGGAGATTTCACGGCAGATGATCGAACACACGCGCCAGCGGCTCGATCAGGCCGGTCTGCCGTATCAGGCCGCAGAGCTGCTGCACAGCGCCTGGGAACATACCGATCTTGCCCGGCAAGGCTGGCAAAATGCTTTCGATCTGGTCTTTCTTTATTTCAGTCCGGCGCTCTCATCCGTGGCCATGCTCGAAAAAGTCCTCCAGGCCAGTCGCCAAAGCGTGTATGTCAGCCTCTATGCGCACCGCGAAGACAGCCTGCTGGGCGAGTTGCAGGAGGCATTCAATCTCCCCCGTCGCAGCGTCGGTGCCGACAGCGCCGACGACCTGCAACACCTCTACAACATTCTTTACCTGTGGGGCTATTTCCCCCACATCACCTACGAAGAACGCCTCAAGACCAGCCACCACGCCGTCGACTACATCTTCGAACGCTACGCCAGCTGGCTGTTCAAGCAGGACAGCGCCGATGAAACACGGCGCCAGCAGTTGCGGCAAACCCTGCAACAACGCAGCGTGGATGGCAAGCTAAGCACCACCAGCCGCGATGTGGTGGGGCATCTGTATGTGGACAAGCGGCTGCGGCGCTGAGAGGCAGGGATTGTCAGTGTCAGGATCGCGCAGGGGCAACCCGGGGCGCGCTGGTAGGGCTGATCGCCGATGTTTCGCTCAACCACTGCTGCCAGCGCCAGGTATCGCGGCACATGTCATCGATATTCCGTGTGGCTGACCAGCCCAGCAAGGCGCGCGCACGGGCCGGATCGGCATAGCACTGCGCCACATCGCCCGGCCGGCGCGCCACGATGCGATAAGGCACGGGCCGCCGGCTGGCCTGCTCAAAAGCCCGCACCATTTCCAGCACGCTGTAGCCACGGCCGGTACCGAGATTGATCGCCAGGGGTTCCGTCTGCTGCGGCAAGGCAGCCAATGCCGCCAGATGCCCCAGCGCCAGATCGACCACATGGATGTAATCACGCACGCCGGTACCATCTGGCGTGGGATAGTCGCCGCCGAATACCGACAGCACATCGCGCTGGCCGGTGGCCACCTGGGCAATGAAAGGCAGGAGATTGTTGGGTATGCCGCTGGGATCTTCGCCCAACATGCCTGACGCATGAGCACCCACCGGATTGAAATAGCGCAGCAGGGCAATCCGCCAGCCGGCGTCGCTGCGCGCGATGTCGCGCAGGATGTCTTCTATCATCAGCTTGCTGCGGCCGTAAGGATTGGTTGCAGACAGCGGAAAATCCTCGCGTATCGGCACGCTGTGCGGATCACCGTAAACCGTGGCGGAAGAGGAAAACACCAACGTGCGCACGCCTGCTTCGGCCATGCATTCGAACAGCGCCAGACTGCCATTCACGTTGTTGTCGTAATAGCGCAGCGGCTGGGCCACCGATTCACCGACGGCCTTGAGGCCGGCAAAATGAATGACCGCCGCAATGGGCTGCACGGCAAACAGTTCACGCAGCAGCTGACGGTCGCGGATGTCTCCACGGACATGCTGCGGGCGGCGCCCGGCAATCTGGCTGATGCGTTCGATCACCGCCGGCTGGCTGTTGCAATGATTGTCGAGTATCAGCACATCGTGGCCGGCCGCCAGCAGTTCGACCACGGTGTGCGAGCCGATATAACCGGCGCCACCGGTGACAAGAATCATGAGGTTCCTTCCATTGCGGATGGGCAGGACGTCATGTCCGCACTGTTCCGGCGGCCTGTGTCGCGTACCAGTGATAGGCGTCTCGCAAACCTTCTGCCAGACCGATGCGAGCGGTCCAGCCCAGTTGCGTGAGGCGGCTGACGTCGAGCAGTTTTCTCGGCGCGCCATCAGGCTTGCTGGCATCGAACACCAGCTTGCCGCTGAAGCCGGTGACACGCGCGATGGTTTCGGCCAGTTCGCGAATGCTGCAATCCTGGCCGGTGCCGACGTTGATGTGCGAGAGCATGTCGCGGGTGTGCGCCTGATAGGTTGCGGCATCCAGATTCATCACATGCACGGAAGCCGCCGCCATGTCATCCACATGCAGAAATTCGCGCATCGGCGTACCGCTGCCCCAGATCACCACTTCCGGCTGGCCGCTGCGAACGGCTTCGTGAAAGCGACGCAGCAGCGCGGGAATGACATGGCTGTTGTCGGGATGATAGTTATCACCCGGCCCGTAGAGATTGGTCGGCATCACGCTGCGGTAATCCCGACCATACTGGCGATTGTAGCTTTCACACAGTTTGATGCCGGCGATCTTGGCGATGGCATACGGTTCGTTGGTCGGCTCCAGCGTGCCGGTCAGCAGGGCTTCTTCAGCCATCGGCTGCGCTGCATCCCTGGGATAGATGCAGGATGAACCGAGAAACAACAGCTTCTGCACGCCATGCATGTGAGCGGCATGAATGAGGTTGCACTCGATCATCAGATTTTCGTAAATGAACTGGGCGGGGTAGCTGTTGTTGGCGTGTATTCCGCCCACTCGGGCTGCGGCCAGATACACCTCGTCGATGCGCTGGTCGGCGAAGAAGGCAGCAACCGCCGCCTGGTTCTGCAGATCCAGCTGGTCGCGTCCGACCGTAATCAGGCGCACATCCTGCTCACTCTGCAAGCGCCGCACCAGCGCCGAGCCAACCATGCCTTTGTGACCGGCAACAAAAATGTTTTTCATAAGCAAGCCATCATGATGAAGAGCAGATTTCAGGAAATGCCGTCGTGAATTCAAAACCCGCGCACGGGGCAATTGTTGGGTGAACGATGGCAATCAGCGCAGTTGAAGCGCAGCGCGGACAGGCTGCGCTGACCCGCCCCGGCAATCGGCAATTGACAATTGACAATCAGGCTCAATTTTCCACCGCGACCGGCAGTTCCAGCCCGTGTGCTTTCAGCAAGGCATGACGTTGTGCGATCTTGAGGTCTTCGGCCACCATTTCGGTGCACATCGCCTGTACGCTGATTTCCGGAACCCAGCCGAGTCGGGTCTTGGCCTTGCTGGGATCACCCAGCAGGGTTTCCACTTCGGTCGGCCGGAAGTAACGTGGATCGACGCGCACCAGTACATCGCCGACGTTCACTGCGGGTGCCTTGTCGCCCTGGATGGACTCGACGATCCCCACCTCATCAACCCCCTTGCCGGCAAAGCGCAGCGTGATGCCCAATTCGGCGGCTGACCAGAGAATGAAAGTGCGCACGCTGTGCTGCACGCCAGTGGCGATGACGAAATCTTCTGGCTGTTCTTGCTGCAACATCAGCCACTGCATGCGCACATAATCCTTGGCATGGCCCCAGTCGCGCAGGGCATCGAGATTGCCCATGTAGAGACAGGGCTCCAGACCTTGCGCGATATTCGCCAGGCCACGGGTGATCTTGCGCGTGACGAAAGTTTCGCCCCGGCGGGGAGATTCATGATTGAAGAGGATGCCGTTACAGGCATAAATCCCGTAGGCTTCGCGGTAATTCACGCAAATCCAGTAAGCGTAGAGCTTGGCCACGGCATAGGGCGAGCGCGGATAGAAAGGCGTGGTTTCCTTCTGCGGAATTTCCTGCACCAGACCATAGAGTTCGGAAGTCGATGCCTGATAGAAGCGCGTCTTCTTTTCCAGACCCAGCAGACGAATCGCTTCAAGCAGGCGCAGGGTGCCGATCGCATCGACATCCGCCGTGTATTCCGGCGACTCGAACGACACCGCCACGTGCGATTGCGCCCCCAGGTTGTACACCTCGTCGGGTTGAATCTGCTGCAACAGGCGGGTGAGATTGGAAGAGTCGGTCAGATCGCCGTAATGCAGGATGAAGTTCTGGTGAGCAATGTGCGGGTCCTGATAGATGTGATCGATCCGCTGCGTATTGAACGACGAAGCCCGGCGCTTGATGCCGTGAACCTCATAGCCTTTGGCCAGCAGGAACTCGGCAAGATAGGAACCATCCTGCCCGGTGACGCCGGTAATGAGTGCTTTTTTCATGAAATTTCCTGTATGTCGAACATCTGTGTCGAGAGAAACGTGGTTTGACACTGGCCCAGGGAGGTATTCCAGGGCTTGCCTGTCGGTGTTTTCGGCAGTTTCAGCGCACGCGGATTTTTGGAATCGGTGCGCCCCGGCGCATGGTGGTGAGGAATTCATCCCATGGGGCTGGGGCGGCAACTTCAGGGGTGTCGTCCGGCAGATTGGCCCAGAAATCTTGCCATGACGGCCACAGCTCGTGCCAGGCGCCGTCATAGGGTTCGCGGCCGGGCCAGCGCATTTTCTTATCGCCGATGGGCGGTTTGTTGAGGTCGCTGGCATACCAGTAGCAGGGCAGGCGGCGACGGAAATACCAGCGGCCATCCATGCGCTCGTATTCATCCCAATAGAGCATTTGCATGATCACCCACTCGGGGCCGGTTTCGTGCTCGTTCTTGGAATAGACCACACCGATGGCGTGATCAGCGTCCTTGAATTCGATGATATGGCCGCCGATATGATGCGAAGTGCCGGTGAATTGCAGGCGCAAGGTATCGTCCAGCCAGCGCTTCATCGCTGCCCGCCCACTGGCTTCCTTGCTGATGCGAATGTCGGCGGCAAACAGATTGACGTGCGCATCCAGGTCGCGCATGTCCAGCGAAAGCGCGTATTTGGCCGGCAGCATGCGGATTTCCTCGATGGATTCGAGGCGGTCGATGCGGGCCAGTAAATCCTGAGGATCTTGGCGGGTTTGACTCATGTGTCGCTCCTGGTTTTTGTTCTCGGTGGTTCTCAATCGCTCTCTCAGTGCGTTGCGATAATGCTCACTGATTGGCTTCCGGCGCACCAAAAGTAAATGAATCTGCGTAGAACTCGTCTTCCGGCAGGCCCCGGGCGACGAAATCGCGACGGGCGGCCTCGATCATGGCCGGCGCGCCGCAGGCATACACCTGATAGCCGGACAGATCGGCATGGTCATCCAGCACCGCCTGATGCACCAGGCCCGTGCGGCCTTGCCAGGCGTCGTCGTCGGCCGGCTCGGAGAGCACCGGTACATAACTGATCTGCGCATGGTCAGCCGCCCATTGCTGCGGCAGCGCGGGCAGATACAGCCCGGCACGATTGCGCGCGCCCCAGTAAAGCTGCATGGGGCGTTTGATCTTGCTGTGGATGGCATATTCAATCAATGATTTGATGGGTGCAAAGCCCGTGCCACCCACCAGCAGAATGATGGGCTTGGCCGTATCTTCACGCAGGAAGAAGCTGCCGTGCGGGCCTTCGATGCGCAGAATGTCGCGCTCTTGCATGTGGTTGAAAACATGCTCGGTCAATAGGCCGCCAGGAATCAGGCGCAGATGCAGTTGCAGATATTCGTCATCGTAAGGTGCATTGGCCAGCGAGAAGGCGCGGCGCTGGCCGTCCTTGAGCAGCACTTCGATATATTGCCCGGCCAGAAATTGCAGCCGTTCATTCATCGGCAGCTTGAGACGCAGGCTGATGACATCGTCGGCCAGTCGTTCGATCTGCTGCACCCGACAGGCCATGGTCTTGATTTCGATGTCCTTGCCGGCGGTGATCACCTTGGCTTCGATGGTCAGGTCCGTCAGCGGCTTGGCGCAGCAGAACAGTGCCATGCCTTGATCGCGCTGATCTTGCGGCAGCGTGCCCATGGGGGCGGCGCCGTGGTCGATTTCGCCGGCCACGACCTTGCCCTTGCAAGCGCCACAGGCACCGTTCTGGCAGCCATAGGGCAGTTTGATGCCGGCATCGATGGCGGCCTTGAGCACGGTCAGACCGTCTTCGACGTCGTATTCGCGGCCGCTGGGCTGGATTTTGATGTGATGGGACATGAGATAATTCCGCAATGCAAAAGAAACGAAGATTGTTGGTGATCGGCTGCGGCGATGTGGCCCTGCGCGCCCTGCCGCGTCTGGCGCGTCGCTATCGGGTGTATGCCTTGTTGCGCAGCCAGGATGCCCAGTTGCAACAACGCCTGCGCCAGCTACGGGTCACGCCCTTGCTGGGGGATCTCGACCAGCCGGCCACCCTGCAGCGGCTGGCGGGTCTGGCCGATGCCGTGCTGCACTGTGCGCCGCCTGCCCAACAGGACAAAAACGAGTGCCGGGACCTGCGCACGCGCCACCTGATTGCCGTTCTGCGCAAGGGCCTGAGTCTACCACGTCGCCTGGTCTACATCAGTACCAGCGGGGTGTATGGCGATTGTGGCGGGGCGCTGGTACGTGAGACGCGACGGCCGCAAGCGACCACGGCGCGGGCGCGGCGCCGCGTCGATGCCGAAAGCGAATTGCGTCGCTGGGGCCGCCGCCTTGGCGCACCGATCATCAGCATCCTGCGTGCTCCCGGTATTTATGCGGTTGACCGCCTGCCGCTGGAACGCATCCGCCGGGGTGATCCGATTTTGCAGGCAGCGGATGATGTCATCACCAACCACATCCATGCCGACGATCTGGCGACCTGCGTCGTTGCCGCCTTGCGGCGCGGCCGTGCCCAGCGCATCTACCACGCCAGTGACGATACGCCGGGGCTGGCCATGGCTGATTGGTTCGATCTTGTGGCCGATCATGCCGGCCTGCCGCGCCCGCCGCGCCTGAGTCGTGCGGCAGCCAGCCAGCGACTTTCGCCCCTGACGCTGTCTTTCATGAACGAATCGCGCCGCCTCGACAATACGCGCCTGCATCGCGAACTGGCCGTGCGCCTGGCTTATCCCGACGTGCAGGCCGGTCTGGCCGCCATCAATCTGCAAGGAAACCGCACATGCTCTGGTTGAAAGCGTTTCATATCTTCTTTGTCACCAGCTGGTTTGCCGGGTTGTTCTACCTGCCACGCCTGTTCGTCAATCTGGCCATGGTACCGGCTGACAGCCATGCCGAACGCGAGCGCCTGTTGCTGATGGCCGGCAAGCTGTATCGCTTCATGACCCCGCTGGGCGTGCTGGCGGTGGTACTCGGGCTGTGGCTGTGGTTCGGCGGTTTTGGCTTTGCCGGCGGCTGGCTGCATCTCAAGACCGCCCTGGTGGTCTTGCTGATCATTTATCACGGCTACTGCGGCCGCTTGCTGCAAGTCTTCACCCGCGGAGGCAACGACAAGAGTCATGTCTGGTTCCGTTTCTTCAACGAATTGCCGGTGCTGGTGTTGCTGGCAGTCATTTTTCTGGCCGTACTGAAACCATTTTGAACAAGCTCGAAAACTTCTTCGTCCCCTGCCCGCGCGGGCTGGAGGCGCTGCTGGCCGAGGACATGCGCGCTGCCGGCGCCCTGGCCGCATCGATCAAGCAGGTTCCCGGGGGCGTGCATTGCGCCGGTGACTGGCGCCTCTGCTATACGCTCAATCTCGAATCGCGCATCGCCAGCCGCGTGCTGTGGCGGGTCGCCGCCGGCAACTATCGCAACGAGGATGACGTCTATCGCCTCGCCATGAGCGTGGATTGGCCGACACTGTTCAAGGTCGAGCAGACCTTGCGCGTCTATGTCACCGCCATTCGTTCGCCACTGCGCAGTCTGGAATTCATCACCTTGCGCACCAAGGATGCCGTCTGCGACCGTTTTCGCCAGATTTGCGGCCAGCGGCCCAGCGTGAATACCGCCCGACCGGATGTGCGCATCCATCTGTTTCTGACCGCCGAACAGGCCACGCTGTATGTCGATACCTCCGGCGAGCCGCTCTGGCAGCGCGGCCACAAGATTGCCAAGGTCGAAGCCCCGGTCAAGGAAAACCTCGCCGCCGGCATCCTGCGCCTGATCGGCTGGCAACCCGGCATTCCGCTCTATGATCCGATGTGCGGCAGCGGTACTTTCCTGCTCGAAGCCGCGCAGATGAGTCTGCACGATGCCCCGGGGCTGTCACGCGAGCCGGGTGAGTTTGGTTTCGAGAAACTGCGGAACTTCAAGGCCGCCACCTGGCGCGAGCTGCGTCAGGCGGCAGCGCAACGGCGTGCCCTGGCACCCGCCCGCCTGGCCATTGCCGGCGCCGACATCTCGCGCGATGCCGTGGCCCGTGCACGACAGAATCTGGACTATGCCGGCATCGATGACCTGGTCGAACTGCGCCAGGGCGACATCCTGCAACTGCCGCCCCCGGCCGGCCCGCCGGGCATCCTGATTGCCAATCCGCCCTATGGCGAACGCCTGGGCGAAATCGAATCGCTGGCCGCGTTCTACCCGCAGCTGGGCGATGCGCTGAAGAAACATTACGCCGGTTGGCACTGCTGGTTCTTCTCTGCCGACAGCGCCCTGCCCAAACGCATTGGCCTGGCCGTCAAACGCAAGATCCCGCTCTACAACGGCCCGCTGGAATGTCGCTTGTACCACTACCCCATGGTCGCCGGCGGCAACCGGACGTAGGGGCAGGTTGTCAATCTGCCCCTGCAGGCCACGAATCGACCAACCCTCATTGCCAGGACCAGGGCGGACACTTCGCCCCTTCCCGCATCATCCATGCCTCAGCAGTTCACTGGCTGCCGCAATCACCCGCTGTGCCGACAGATTCAGCAGGCAATCGCTGCTGCTGTCGACATGGCGGTCGCAGCCTTCCTGCAGGCAGGGCACGCAGCCGCGCGCATCCTCGCCCTGCAGCAAGTAAACATTGCCCTGACGCGCACTGCCCTGCCGCTGCCAGGGGCTGGCGAGTTGCGGCCAGTCCTTGGGCCAGGGCCCCCATTTGACCGGATTCGATGGACCGAACAAAGCCAGCGTCGGCGTGCCGGTGGCCGCAGCGATGTGGCTGGCGACGGTATCCGGGCCAACGAACAGGGCGGCGCTGCGGATCAGTTCGGCAGTTTCGCCCAGGCTCAGTTCGCCGGCCAGATTCAGCACGCCATGGGCATCATCCAGATGCCTTGCGATCTGCTGCGCCTGAGCCTGTTCTGCCGCGTCCGGGCCGCCACTCAGCACCACGGCATGGCCCTGCGCCTGCAGCCAGCGCGCCAGCGCCAGCCAGCCGGCGGGCGTCCACATCTTGTAGGCGAATTTTGGATAGGGATGCAGCACGACGTAGCGATCACGACCGTCTGCCGGCAAGCGGGCCAGCAGGCGGGTCAGCCGGTCACGCGGGGCGCTGGGCGGCACCACGCGGGGAATGGGTGGGATGCCCAGCAGCTCGGCCAGACGCAACCCCATGCTGACGGTATGCGTATCCAGATCGTCGAACGCGACCCATTGATCGAGCCACAGCGCCTTGCTGCGCTCCCTGTCCGCGTGCAGCACGCCGATCCGCCGCCGACCGGCCACCCAGCACGCCAGCCGGGCACGGTCAGTGGGCAGCGGCGAGAGCGCCAGATCGTAGCGGCGCCACAGGCTGCGCAACTGCACGAATCTTTCGCGCAGTCCAACGCGCGGCGGCAAGGCCATCACGTGATCGAAATCGGCATTGCCCGCCAGTGCGCCCTCGGTGCCGGGCAGTACCAGCGCATCCAGCCGCGCCTCGGGCCAGGCGGCTTTCAGCGAGCGTGCCAGCGGCGTGGTCAGCAACACATCGCCAAGGCGCTGGGTGCAGACGAGCAGGATGCGCTGCGGTCTGCTGCCTGCCAACCTGCGCTGATCAGCCAATCCCGAACCCATCAGACCTGCCCTCTGTCCCTATAATTCCAAATTTTGGCGAGCGGTCATTATGCCCAAACTCTACATCGACGAGTTCGTTGGCATCTCCAACCGGCTGGAGGCGCTGCCCTATGCTTTTGCCATCCGCCAGGCCTACGGTCATGACATCGTGCTCGACTGGCGCGAGCTGGATTCCTTCTCGGTGGATGAGACGACGCGCGGCAAGCTGGGGCTGCTGGCGCGGCTGGGGGCGGTACGCGTGCGCGACAACAATGCCGAATCGCTGTTTGCCAGCCTGCGCGACAGGAAAATCATTCTGCGCGCGCTGGAAGGCCCGGACAACCAGCTGCAGCCGGTGTATCTGGCAAGCGCGCGCAAGATCCATCTGGCCCCCCATCTGGTCACCGCCATCCGTCAGTGCTTCGCCCCACGCCGGCAGCGCCCCGTGGTCGGCGTGCATATCCGCCAGGGCGACTATGCGCTGGTCAGTGATGAGCGCTACGAAATTGTCGGTGAGGAATGGCCCGCCGTGCCGGTCTGGTGGTATCTGCGGCAGATGGAACGCATCCGCGCACGGCAGCCGGATGTCTGTTTCTTTCTGTCCTGCACGGGCGATCCGGCCGCTTTCCGTGAGATGCACGAAAACTTCGACGTCTTCAGTCTCAGCGTGGATTCCCATTACCACTACAAGGGCAGCGATCATCATTCCACGGTCAATCCGGTCGCCGACCTGTTCGCCCTGGCCTGCTGCCCGGTGATACTGGCCACACCGATTTCCGGCTATTCGCACTGGGCGGCGAATGTGCTCGGCGCACCTGCCGCGGCCATCGTGCCGCTCCCCGGGGCGACGCGTGATGATCCGCTGGCTGGCCTGCTGCAGCTCTACGGCCAGCGCATGACACGCTGGCGCGCGGCGGGGCGGCAGGTCGCCGGTGCCCAAGCCCAGCCACTGAATGCCACGCTGGCGGGCGTTGACTTCAGCCAGCCCGCCAATACCGGCTGGCTGGCAACATGAACCGCCCGCGCCGGCGCAGCACCTACTCTGTTTCCGCCTCTGCCGAAGTGGCTTCGGCGATGGCGCGTTTGGCCAGGCGGCGCAGCCAGATCATCAAGTCATCGATGTAGGTGAACACCACCGGCACCACCAGCAGCGAGAGCAGGGTTGAGGTGATCAGACCGCCGATGACGACAATGGCCATGGGCGAACGGAAACCCGGGTCGGCCGCGCCAAAGCCGAGGGCGATCGGCATCATGCCGCCACCCATGGCGATGGTGGTCATGACGATCGGCCGCGCCCGCTTGTGACAGGCATCGAGCAGGGCATCGGTGCGCGACATGTCGTGGTCCTGACGGGCGATGATGACGTAATCGACGAGCAGGATGGAGTTCTTGGTGACGATGCCCATCAGCATCAGCACGCCATAGATCGACGGCATGGACAGGGCGTTGTTGGTCAGCAGCAGCGAGACGAAGGCCCCGCCCAGTGACAGCGGCAGCGCGGTGAGAATGGTCACCGGCTGGAGGAAGTCGCGGAACAGCAGCACCAGCACGATATACACGCTGACCAGGCCGACCAGCATACCGACGCTGACGCGCTCGAACAGTTCTTCCATGTATTCGACGTCGCCATCGCTGATGCGCACCACGCCGGGCGGTAGTTTTTGCAGCGAAGGCAGGGCATTGGCTTCGGTGAGCAGATCGCCCAATACCCGGTCGCCCAGCTCGGTTTCGATCGACAGGTTGCGGATGCGATCGAGCCGGTCGATCTTGGCCGGGCCGCTGCCCATTTCGATTTTCGCCACGGCTTCCAGCGGTACCGTGCCGCCCTTGGCCGCCACCGGAATCTGGCGGATGGCGGCAAAGTCATGGCGCACGCCTGGATCGAGCTGGACGCGGATCGGCACCTGACGCTGCGGCAGATCCATCTTGGCCAACTGCACCTTGTAATCGCCCGCCGTGGCGATGCGCACGGCATGAGCCAGGGCGTCGGTGGATACGCCCAGATCGGCCGCACGGGCAAAGTCCGGCGTGATGTGGATTTCCGGCTTCTGCAGGCTGGCCGTCGAAGAGATATAGCCGATGCCCTGCAAGGTGCGCAGATCGTTTTCGACATTGCGCGCGGCCATCACCAGCGTTTCCGGATCATCGCCGCCCAGCACCACGCGCAGCACCGTACCGGGCGCACCGGACAGGATCTGGAAACGCACCGCCGGCATGTCGCGCAGCACGGCGCGCACCTTGTTTTCGACATCCCCCTGGCGCGCCTTGCGTTCGGTGCGCGGCTTGAGACGGATGATCAGCGTGCCCTTGCGGTTGTCGATGTTGGCCGCGCCCGTCGGTGTTTCCGGATAGGGATCGGTAGCCGCGCCGACGTTGGCAAAAACCCCGGTGACTTCGGGAATCTCGCGCAGACGGCGACTGGCTTCGCGTGCCGTATCTTCCGTATCCTGCAAAGTGCTGCCCGGCGGCAGCTCGATCACCAGGGTGATCAAGGCGCGGTCTTCAGTGGGCAGAAAGCCGGTCGGCAGCAAGGTGGTCAGGAACAGCGAGACGATGAGAAACAGGAAGGCGACGGCCACGGTGATCTTGCGGTGGTTCAGGCACCAGCGCGCCAGTATGAGGTAGCGATCCATCAATGGCGGCTCGCTGTGTTCATGACGCGGCGGGCGCAGGATGTAGGCGGCCATCATCGGTGTCAGCAAGCGGGCAACCATCAGCGAAACCAGCACGGCAATGGTGGCGGTGATGCCGAATGGCGCGAAATATTTGCCGGGAATGCCGCCGATGAACGCAGCCGGCAAAAACACGGCAGCAATGGTGAAGGAGGTGGCGATCACCGCCAGACCGATTTCCTCGGCCGCTTCCATCGCTGCGTGATAGGGCGATTTGCCCATGCGTAAATGTCGGGTGATGTTTTCGATCTCGACAATGGCATCATCGACCAGCACGCCGACAATCAGCGAAATCGCCAGCATGGTCATGGTATCCAGCGAATAGCCCATCAGCTGCATACCGAAGAACGTCGGAATGATGGACAGCGGCAGCGCGGTCGTGGCGACGAACGTGGCCCGCCAGTCGCGCAGGAACCACCAGACCACGATCACCGCGATGAAAGCGCCTTCCAGCAGCAGATCCATCGAGCCGCGATAGTTGTTGTAGGTCGGCTCCCAGGTGTTGTAGATCTCGGTGATGTCGACTTCCGGATGCTCGGCGCGGAACTTGTCCAGCGCCTTGGCCACGGCTTCGGCCACGGTCACTTCCATGCTGCCCTTGCTGCGGGTGAGCTCGAAAACCACGGTGGGTTTGCCGTCGAACAGCGCAATTGAAGAGCGATCGGCATGACTGTCATGCACATGGGCAATGTCGGACAGGCGAATGGTGCGGCCATCCATCAGCGCCAGGCTGAGATTGGCGACTTCCTCCACCGAATGCGCGGAGCTGAGAGTGCGGAAGCTCTGCACGCTGTCGCCGATTTCGGCGCGGCCACCGGAAGAGTTCAGTTGCACGCGCTTCAGTTGCATGGAAATTTCAGTTGCGCTGACGTTGAGCGCGGTCATGCGCACCGGATCGAGGTCGATGCGCACTTCGCGGTCGATGCCGCCCACGCGCTGAAACTTGCCGACACCCGGCACGGCCAGCATGGCGCGCGCCAGTTCGTTATCGACAAACCAGGACAGGTCGGCCACGTCCATGCCGGGAGCTTCGATGGCGTAGCCCAGCAAGGGCTGGCCGGCCGTCGTCAGTTTGGAGACGATCGGCGGTGAGGTCATGTCCGGCGGCAGTTCCGGGCGGATGCTGTCGATGGCATTGCGGATTTCAGACAAGGCAACTTCGACATCCTTGTCGATCATGAATTCGACCACCAGACTCACTGCGCCATCGACGATGACGGTACGCATGTGGCGAATCAGGGGCAGTGGTGCAATGGCGTTTTCGATCTTGCGGGCGACTTCCTGCTCCAGCTGGGCCGGCGCCATACCCTCCTGGGTAGCGCTGACCATGATGATCGGCAGATCCACCGTGGGATAGGCCTGCACGCCCAGACCACGGAAAGCAAACAGGCCGAGGATGGTCAGCCAGGCAAACAGCAGGATGGCTGGAACCGGATTGCGGATCGACAGGCTGGAAAAATTGATCATTTGGCGGCCGCCTTGTTCTGCGTGGCCGTGTTGATGTCGCTGACCACCTGCACGGTATCACCCGAATTGAGGAAGGCTGCGCCGCGTGTGATGACCTTGGCGCTGGCCTCAAGTCCGGTCAGGATTTCCACGGCATCACCGACACGCCGTCCCGTCTTCACTTTGCGTTGCTCGACCTGGTTTTTTGCATTGACTTCGAAGACATAGCTATTGCCATCGCGCATCAGCAGCGCGGAATGGGGAATGGTCAGCGCCTGGCTGTCACCCAGAAAGATTTCGCCCTGACCAAACATGCCGGCGCGGGCATGGCTGTCCGCTGCCAGATCGACATAGGCAATGCCCTTGCGACTGAGGCTGTCGAGCGTGGGTGCCAACATGCGCAGCGTTCCATCGGCGCTGCTGCCATCGCTCAGATTGATGCGCGCCTTGAGGCCGGGCTTGAGCTGGCCGAGTTGTTCGGCAGTCAGTTCGGCACGCCATTCGATGCGGCCCTGGCGCACCAGGCGAAACAGTTCGCCCCCTGGCTGGACGACCGCACCCAGCGTGGCATTGCGCGCCGAAATGATGCCATCGTCGATGGCGCGGATGCTGGTCTGCGCCATGCGCACTTCGTCGATACGCTGCATCGCCAGGGCAGCTGACAAGGCCGCCTTGGCGGCGTCTTCGCCCAGCAGCAACTGCTGGATCTGCTGCTCCGAGAGCGCACCGGAGTCCTTCAGGTTGCGCGCCCGTTCGGCATTGGCCCGAGCCTCGGCCAGCGCGGCCTTGGCACGGGCGACATTGGCCTGCTGTGCTGCCAGGCTGGCGCGAATGGTTTCCGGCGCCAGTTGGGCCAGCACCTGGCCACGCTTGACCTTGCTGCCGACATCGACATGCAACGCGCTGATTGCCACGCCCCCCAACTCGCTGGCAACGATGGCTTCCTGCCAGGCCTGGAGCGCGCCATTGGCCGTGATGCTGTTGGCCCATTGCTGCGTCTTGGGCGTGGCCACGGTGACGGAAAGCGCAGGCTTGGCCGCCGGCGGCGGATTGGCGGCAACCGATTCACCAATCAGACCGACCGATGTCAGCGGCGAAAACGTCAGGACAGCCAGCGTCGTGGTGACGGCAATGCCGACAACGAGCCGCTTGTGCGGTACCCGCCCGGGCAACTGCCACAGGACGGCGGGCACGGCAAACAGCGTGTGCAGCATGGGGCGGAAGGGGATCATGGCGTTTCTCCTGCATTCTGGACAGTCGTCGGCTGCGTGCCGGACGGATTTGCAGCGGATGGATGGTCGGCAGCGATCAGCTCGGCGGTTGCGCTTGCCTGCGTTGCGCTGGCTGAAGCCGTCTGCCAGTCGCCGCCCAGCGCCTTGTAAAGACCGATCCAGCTGAGAATGTAGTCACGCTGCAAGGCGATTTCATTGCGCTCGGCGGCCGTTGCCAGCCGGCGCGCATCTTCAAGCGCCAACAGGCTGATGCCACCCATGCGCCAGTTCTGCTCGGCGGCATCGAAAAAACTGCGATAGCCCTGGCTGGCCTGCCGGGCGTGTTGGCTGCGCTGGCGTGCCGCTTCCAGGCTGACCAGCGTGGCTTCAACCTCTTCGATCGCCCCGCGCACCGCCTGGCGGTAGCGTGCATACGCCTGGGCGTAGCGCGCCTGGGCGGCATCCTGCTGCGCCGCCAGCGCGCCACCGGCAAAAAGGGGCAGCGAGAGCGAAGGACCAAAATACCAAGGCTTGCTGAGAATGTCCGTGCCCTGATAATCGGTCTTGTCACGCATCAGGTTGCCGACCAGCGACAGGCGCGGATAACGGTTGGCCGTAGCCACACCAATGTCGGCGCTGGCGGCAGCCAGCTGACGTTCGGCCATTGCCAGATCAGGGCGCTGGGCGAGCAGGGCCACCGGCAGGGTATCGACGCGAAAACTGGCCGGGGCGGGCAAGGCGGCGGGGCGGCCATCGCCACGCGCATCCGGCGTATCCAGCAATGCCTGCAGACGGTCTTCGGCCAGGCCCGTCAAGGTCACCAGTGATTTGCGCGTGAGCTGGCAGGCCGCCTGCTGGTCGGTGTGGAAACTGGCGGTATCCGCCGCACCGGCTCTGGCCAGCTGGGCATCGGCGGGTGCGCTGATGCCGCCTTTGGCCGCGATGCCGACGATCTGCGCCGTTTCTTCACGCGATTTGAGATCGGCCGCGATGGTATGCAAGGTCAGCTGGCAGGTCCGATAGTCGATGTACTTGCCGGCCACTTCCGCCGCCAGGGAAATCCGCGCCGCATGCCAGCCGCTCTGGCTGCTCGCCAGCCGCGCCCGGGCCGCCTCGGTGCCGCGCCGCACGCGACCAAACAGATCAATTTCCCATTGCGCATCGACAGAAACGCCGCGCGTGGTCATGGCCGGCACATCAAATGCCGCACTCATGTATTGCAGCATGTTGGAGACATCGCCACTGCCATTGTTGCGCAGTTGATGGACTTCAGCGCCAAGCTGCGGCCAGTGGCCAGCGCCCGACAGCGTCAGCCCGCTGCGCGCTTCGTCAATGCGCGCCACGGCTTCGGCCAGTGTCGGACTGTCCGCCTCGGCCTGACGCAGCAATTCGATCAAAACGGGATCGTTGAAACTTTGCCACCAATCCAGCAAGGCCGCCGCATCGCCTTGATGTGGCAAGGCCGCCTGCCAGTGATTGCTCGTCAGCAGGCTGGCCGCATCCGGAGTTTCATAATCCGGACCCACCGCCAGCTGCGTTGCGCAAGCCGACAGCCCCAGCGCGCAGCAAGCGCCGAGCAAGGACTGATGCAGGCGCCGGGTGATGCCCATCGTAGAGACTGACATCCGTTTCTCCTCTGCTCACCGCAGCGCGGCCTGGCGATGATCGCAGACGCTGCGCCGGTGAGGTTTGTCTGTTCTGTCTTGCCGGCCAAGCGTGTTCTGGCCACTTTGGTCACTTTGGTCACTTTTGTCCGGCAACTTGTTATCTTGCGAGAAAGATAATAGTGTACAAGTATCTTTCTCGCAAGATAATCAAAAATCTTCATCCTCTCTCCGTCATGCCCGCCCCCCCACTGGATCCCATTCTCGAACGTCACCGTCAGAACTGGCCGGAGGCGTTCGAGCCGCGCATCATGTCCTTGCTGCTGGCCTTGCAGCATGTGCATGTCGCCGAAACGGTAAATTACAACTGGGTACTGGCCCGGCATCGCCTGAGTCTGGCCGAATTCGACGTGCTGTCCACCCTGCGCCGTGCGACCACGCGCGAACTGACCCCAAGCGAGCTGCAACGCGCCATGGTGATTACCTCGGGCGGCTTGAGCAAGGTGATCCAGCAACTCGAATCACGCGAACTGGTTGCTCGCTCCACCGCCAACACGGATCGTCGCGTCAAGCCAGTCAGTCTGACCGCCAAAGGCGTACAGCTCATCGAACCCGCCATGACCGAACTGCTGACCACCGCCACCCAGGCCATTCGCGCCCAACTCAGCAACAAGGAAATCGAGCGACTGGTTCAACTGCTCGAAAAACTCGCTGGCCGCGCATCCAACTGAGCCACCCACGGCCGGGCAAACACATTCACGCGATTGCCCTGGCTGCAAACCTGCAAAACCCCGCAGCCCGCGCCGGGCTGCTAGAATTTCCGGTCATTCTCATGTGGTCGTGCAGAAGTGGCTGGCCCATTCGCCAGCGAGCGCTGCCGGCCTTTCATTCCTTACCGTCGAGTCCTGCCGTGAGCGCCTTTCCCATTACTCCCGAACGCATCGTCATCGCCACCCGTGAATCGCGGCTGGCCCTGTGGCAGGCCGAGCACGTGCAGACACAGCTGCGACAGCTTTATCCGGCGTGCCGGGTCGAGCTGCTGGGCATGACCACGCGCGGCGACCAGATTCTTGACCGGCCGTTGGCCAAGATCGGCGGCAAGGGGCTGTTCATCAAGGAGCTGGAAACCGCCTTGCTCGATGGCAGCGCCGATATCGCCGTGCATTCGATGAAGGATGTACCGATGCAGATGGCCGCCGAGTTCGAGCTATTGGCCATCGGCGAACGTGAATCGCCTTTCGATGCCTTCGTTTCCAATAAATACGCCTCACTGGACGACATGCCGCCAGGCGCTGTGGTCGGCACCTCCAGCCTGCGCCGTGAGGCCCAGCTGCACGCCCATTATCCCTATCTGGCAGTGAGCAGCTTGCGCGGCAATCTGGATACGCGCCTGCGCAAGCTGGATCAGGGGGAATACGATGCCATCATCCTGGCGGCTGCCGGCTTGAAGCGGCTGGGTCTGGCCGAGCGCATCCGCGCCGTGTTGCCGGCGGAAGTCTCCCTGCCGGCAGTCGGGCAAGGGGCGATCGGCATCGAAGTCAAGGCGGGCCGGCCCGAACTGGCGGCCTGGCTGGCCCCGCTCGATCATGCGGCCACGGCTGTCTGCGTGCGTGCCGAGCGCGCCGTCTCGCGGGCCTTGGCCGGCAGTTGCGAAGTGCCTCTGGGCGCTTATGCCGAACTGCTGGGCACGCAGCTCTGGCTGCGCGGTTTTGTCGCCAGCCCGGATGGTCAGCGCTTTGCCCGTGCCGAATTGCGCGGCAATGTCGATCAGCCCGAACAACTCGGCGAGCAACTGGCGGCCGCGCTGCGCGCCCAGGGGGCGGCCGAGATACTGGCCGCGCTGGGCTGATGCCCGCCGTGCCAAATCAGTCGAATCAAGCGGCCCAAACGGCCCAAGCGGAGCACGGCGTGACCGCCCCGATCACCACTGCCACCGCCACCACCGCTGCCCCGGCTACTGACCACAGACTGCCACTGGCCGGCCGTCATATCGTGGTGACCCGCCCGGCACAGCAGGCCGGCCCGCTGTGCGCGGCCATCGAAGCCGCCGGTGGCGTGGCCGTGCCGTTTCCGGTGCTGGCCATTCATCCTGTCGATGACACCGTGGAAGCGCAGCTGGGCCACGCGCTCGAAAGCCTCTGCGCCGGCCGCTATGATCTGGCCATTTTCGTCAGTCCGAATGCCATCATCCACACATTTGCCGCCCTCCAGCGGCGCGCGCTGCAATGGCCGGCCACACTGCCGGTGGCCGTGGTCGGCAAAGGCAGCGAACGCACACTGGTCGAACAGGGCGTATCACCGACGCGCATCATTGCGCCGTCGACCCGCTTTGATTCGGAAGGGCTGCTGGCCCTGCCCGCGCTGCAGGACACGGCCGGCAAGCAGGTCATCATTTTCCGTGGCGATGGTGGCCGCGAGCTGACCACGCTCACGCTGCGCGCGCGCGGCGCAACGGTCAGCCATGTCACCTGTTACCGGCGCAGCGCCCCCGGTACTGCGCCGCTCAACGTCCTGCGCCAACTCTGGCAGGCCGGCCAGCTCGACGCCATCACCATGACCAGCAGCGAAGGCTTGCGCCATCTGCACAACCTGCTCGATGATGCCGACCGGCCGCTGCTCGAACGCACACCGCTGTTTGCACCGCACCTGCGCATTGCCGAATCCGCACGGCAGTTGGGCTGTCTGGCCGTCATCGAAACCGGCGCAGGCGATCCCGGCCTGCTGCAAGGTCTGGCAGCCTACTTTGCCGGCGCGGCTGCGCACGATCCACGCCCGAAAGGAACTGACTGAACACGCCCGCTCACGCGGTTTACGCCACCTGCCGCAGACGGGCGAGCCGACCGAAGGAACAGCGCCCTGCCCGCCGCTGCCCGCCTTGCCACCTGACCCGCTTGCGCTTCTGATCGAAAAACAGGCACGCGCCAGCCCTGCAAAACAGCTTGACCGGCGCTGATCCTTTCTTCATTCTCTGCAACCTGCCCAACCCGTTCATCAAGGTCACCAAGGTCACTATGGATACCGTGGAAACCGCACAGACTGCCGAAAACATCCCCACGCCGCCAGCGCCCGGCAACGCTGCCGAGGCGACGCCCACCGCAAACAGTGCACACAGCGCAAATGCCAGCGCTGCGCCCGCCACTGGCCGGCATCCGGCGCGCGCACCCCTCTGGCTGTTGCTGCTGTGCGCCGTGCTGCTGGTGCTGCTGGGCGGACAATGGCTGGATACGCGCAGCCGCATCGGCGACCTGCAAGAAGAACTCGCCCGCCGCCTGGCCAGCAGCGATGCCAGCACCAATGAAAACAGCATCCTCACCAGGCAAAACCAGGAAGTCGTGCAAACGCTGGTCGCCAAGACCGGCGCGCTGGAAGCCCGACTGACCGAGATGCAGACCCAGCAACTCGCGCTCGACAGCATGTATCAGGAACTTTCCAGCAGCCTCGACGAGCGCCTGCTGGCCGAAATCGAACAGGCCGTCTCGATTGCCGCACAACAACTGCAGATCGCCGGCAATGTCGAAGCCGCGCTGATCGCCCTGGAAACCGCCGATGCCCGCCTGGCGCGTTCCGCCTCGTCGCAACTGCTGTCCTTGCGCCGCCTGATCAGCCGCGATGTCGAACGCCTCAAAGCCTTGCCACTGGCCGATATCCAGGGCATTTCCATGAAACTGGAAGGCGCCATCGGCATCGTCGATGACCTGCCGCTGGCCTTTGAACAACGCGCGCGGGCCGCGCCGGTCGTCAAGCAACGGCTGGGTGTCGAGCCGCCCACCTGGTGGCAAACGCTTGGCGGGGAACTCTGGGACGAGCTGAAACAACTGGTGCGCATCGAACGCGTCGAACAATCCGCCGATGCCGAAACCGCGCTGCTGTCGCCCAGCCAGGTTTTTTTCCTGCGTGAAAACCTCAAACTGCGCCTGATCACCGCGCGACTGGCCCTGCTGCAACGTGACGGCCTCAGCTATCGAGAAGACCTGCGGCAATCACGGCTATGGCTGGAGCGCTATTTCGACACGCGGGAAAAATCCGTCAGCAGTGTCGTCGGCCTGCTCAAAAGCCTGTCTGCCGCCGACCTGAGCCTGGAACTGCCCACGCTCAACGAAACACTGGGCAGCATCCGCAGCCTCAAACTCGCCCGCGACAAAGGAAAATAACCACCATGCGCGCCCTGCTCTGGTTTCTGGCGCTGGCCACACTGGCCGTTGCCCTGGCCCTGGCCGCCCGCTACAACACCGGCTACGTACTGCTGGTGCTGCCGCCCTGGCGCATGGAACTGTCGCTGAACCTGATGATCCTGCTCCAGCTGGGCGGCTTCATCCTGCTCTACCTGCTTGCCCGGCTGGTCATGCACGCCTTGCAACTGCCCGGCCGGGTCCGCACCTATCGCGAGCAGCGGCGGCAGGCGCGGGCCGAGCGCGCGCTGGGCAACGCCATTCGCTACAACCTTGAAGGCCGTTACAGTCATGCCTTGAAATGCGCGGTCAGTGCCCACCAGGCCGGCCATGCACCCGGCGTCGCCGCACTGCTCGCCGCCCGCGCCGCCCACGCCATGCGCGATGACGAACGCGAAAAGGAATGGCTGGCGCGCGCCAGCGAATTCGATCAGGAAACCCGCAACGCCCGCCTGATGACCGAAGCCGAGCTGTATCTCAACAACCGCCGCTTTGCCGATGCGCAAGGCGTGATCGACGTCCTCGAAGCCAGCGGCCAACGCCACATCGCCGCCTTGCGCCTGTCGCTGCGCGCCCACCAGGCGCTGGGCAACTGGCGCGACGTCGTGCGGCTGGTTCGCCAGCTCGAACGCCACCGCGCCCTCAGCAGTGAACAGGCCGAGCCGATCCGCCTGCGCGCCCACCTCGAAATCCTCCGCAACCTGGCCCAGGACGCCAGCGCATTGCTCAGCTACTGGCGCGGCCTGAGCAACCAGGACCGCCGTTCAACCCGCCTGGCCAGCGAAACCGCCCGCCGGCTGTCCGCCGCCGGTGACTGCCTGCACGCCCAGCGCATCATCGAAGACGCACTGGATGACGAATGGGACTCCAGCCTGCTGCCCATCTACGGCGACTGCAAAGGCGGCGACATCCTGGCACGCATCGCCCAGGCAGAAAACTGGCTCAAACACCACCCGCGCGATGCACAACTGCTGCTGATGCTCGGCCGCCTGTGCCGCCAGCAACAACTCTGGGGCAAAGCCCAAAGCTATCTGGAAGCCTCACTCTCACAACAACCGCACCGCGCCACCCACATCGAACTCGCCCAGCTCTTCGATGCCCTCGACCGCCCCGAAGACGCCAACAAACACTACCGCAAAGCCGCCAGCCTGGCAGACTGAGCGCCGACAACCGACACAAGCCCATCGAGCCGCATGATGAACCGACCCTCATGCAAGCGTCCTGAAGCTTTGCACTCTTTGCACTCTTTGCACTCTTTGCGCCCTTGACGCCATCCCGCCATAATCCTTGCATTTTTCTCAGGCAATTCAACTTTTCAGCCATGATCCACATCACTCCCGTCATTCTCTGCGGCGGCTCTGGCACGCGTCTGTGGCCGTTGTCACGCACTGGATTTCCCAAGCAGTTTCTCTGTCTGACCGGTGATGAAAGCCTGTTCCAGCAAGCAGCACGGCGGTTGACGAACCTTGGCAGCGCCGACATCCAGGTGGCGCCACCGACCATCGTCACCGGTGAAGACCACCGCTTCCTGGCCAGCGAACAACTGCGCGAAGCGGGCATCGAAGCGGGCTGCACGCTGCTGGAACCGGTTGGCAGAAACACCGCCCCCGCACTCACCCTGGCCGCCCTGGCCGCCTTGGAAAACGGCGGTGATCCGGTACTCGTCGTCACCCCCGCCGACCAGACGGTGGCCCACCCGGCGGCCTTTGCCGCCGCCATGCAGCAGGCCGTTGTCGAAGCCGCCCAGGGCACGATCGTCATCCTCGGCATCACGCCCGACCGGCCAGAAACCGGCTACGGCTACATTCAGGTTCAGTCCCAGCCCGCCGCCGGGCACGATGGCACCGAAAGCACCAAAGACACCGAAGGCAAAAACGCAATCTACCCCGTCCAACGTTTCGTTGAAAAACCCGACAGCGCCACCGCGCAAAGCTACCTGAACCAAGGCGGCTACTACTGGAACGCCGGCATGTTCGTGCTCAAGGCCTCCGTCTGGCTCAAGGCGCTCGAACAATTCCGCCCCGATATCCTGCACACCACACAAGCCGCCTGGGCCGGGCGCAGCACAGACGACAACAGCGCAGCGCAATTCGTGCGTCCGGGCAAAACCGAATTCACCGCCATTCCCGCCGAATCCATCGACTACGCCGTCATGGAACACTGCCCCGGCAGCCACTTCCCCGTCAAGATGATCCCGCTCGCCGCCGGCTGGAACGACCTCGGCGCCTGGGACGCCGTCTGGAACGTGCTGCCCAAGGACGACAACGGCAACGCCCACCTCGGTGACGTGCTCACCGCAGACAGCAAAAACACCCTGGTCCACGCCAGCAGCCGCCTGGTCAGTCTCGTCGGCGTAACCAACCTGATCGTCATCGAAACCCCCGATGCCGTTCTCATCACCGACAAATCCCGCAGCCAGGACGTCAAGCACATCGTCAACCAACTGCAAACCACGCAACGCGAAGAACACGCCCTGCACCGCAAAGTACACCGCCCCTGGGGCTGGTACGACAGCATCGACGAAGGTGGCCGCTTCAAAGTCAAACGCATCCAAGTCAAACCCGGCGCCAGCCTCAGCCTGCAAAAACACCACCACCGCGCCGAACACTGGATCGTCGTCACCGGCACCGCCGAAATCACCAACGGCAGCAAAACCATTCTGCTCACCGAAAACCAATCCACCTACATCCCGCTGGGCGAAGTCCACCGCCTTGCCAACCCCGGCAGCATCTCCCTCGAAATCATCGAAGTGCAATCCGGCAGCTACCTTGGCGAAGACGACATCGTTCGTCTTGAAGACACCTACGGCAGAAACTGAAGCCCGCACCGCCGTCATTGCAAAAACACCCATGACGCATAACAACTGAGATAAAGAAAAAAGGGGTTTAAGCTACGCTGGCCGAAAAGGGGATTGACATGAGCAATATCGAAAACCTGATTCTTGAACACCTGAAGAAAATTCAGACAGAGCAGACCGCGAGCCGGGAACGCGATGCCGAAATCATGAGCCGGCTGGCCAACATTGAAAGCGGACTCGCCAGAATCGCCCGCGATGAATCGGGAATCGACAACTTACAGCGAGTTAATCGAAGATCGACACAACGTCGACAAATTGCGGGTACGAATCGAACGTATTGAACGACGATTAGAACTTGACATAGCGCCTTGATCATGAAAAGCCGGGGAACCCGGCTTGTTTGTTGATGAACCAAGCTGTTACCTAGGGTTCGCCGCGAGGTACGGATACTTTTTCAAGGTAGGCGATATGATCGGCAGACGGGAATAGTTCATTCTGGTAAGCAAGCAGGTCAGTCTTGAGAGATGGACGGCCACGCATATTCACGAAGAAAACGGAGAACTCATGACAACAGAGCAAGACCGCGCAAGGAGAAGCTACAAACTGCCAGAGCGGCTGAAAGAAGAACGACTGGCCAAAGTGCGCGGAAAGCTTGAACGCGCTATGCCGTCATCAGCGAAAAAATCAATCACGCACGTGCGACCGGTGTTTGCTGTCCTGCTTGTAATCGCGCTTTGGGTCATGTTGCAGTGGCTGCAGCAAGGTTGAGAAAACTCAAATCTATTGATCCGGCGGTGTGAAGTTTGATGTTTCACGCGGCATATTTGACGCGGGAGTCTTGAAAGAAACTTTTGACCCGTTCGGGTGATTGTTCGAGTTTGACCATGTGTTCGGTGGCAGCGAGTTTCAACTTGGCCTTGGTACGCACCGGCACCTTTGTTCCGATGGCATGTTTGAGATCGGCATTGAGGCGTTCCTCCGGATTCAGTTCCGGGCTGTAGCTGGGCAGGTAGAACAGTTCTATCTTGTCCTGACGTTCTGCCACCCAGGACTTGACGGGTTTGCTGTGATGAACTCGAAGGTTGTCGAGAATCAGAAACACCTTCTTGCCGGCATCCTTGATCAGAGCTTCGAGGAACTCGATCAGCTTGTCCGAGTTGAACGCCTCATCGATGATCATCCAGCGCGTCTTGCCCTGATTCGTTACCGATGCAATCGCACGACTTGCTTGCGCCTCTCATGCAATTACTCCAGCTTTTGATATCGGGCGTCTTCTTTGTCCATCACAATTCGGTATCAACATATCCGATAAGTTCATTCTTTATTCCGCCAAGTCAATAAGATGCAGGAACGGACACGGGTTATCTATCCCGTATCGAAAATGACGGCCGCAAGCTGTCGCTGAAGATGCTGGAACAAATCGCAGCGGCGCTTGATACGCCGGTCTCGTCAATCTTCGCGCTGGCAGAGGGACGCGGCGAAAAGGCCAAGCTGCCGGATGACTTCACCGAGGACGATACGGGCGATCATGCGGCAGAAATGCAGCAGTTGCGCCGCAGCTTCCGCGAGCTATCCCCCGCCAATCGCCGCGTCGCGGTGGAACTGCTCAAGGTGCTGGAGCGCATGCAGGCATAGCGCGTAGCAAAAGTCGGCGTGACCGAAGGAAATCCCTGTGGGACTGGCAGGACGGCATCCGAACGCACATGAAGTCGGTTTAGTGGCAAACTATGACATTATTTGACATCATCCGGAGTGTGCCATGTCCCTCAACGTCTCTTTGCCCCCCGAGCTGGAAAATCGCGTGCGCCAACATGTGGAATCCGGCCTCTACAGTTCCGCCAGTGAAGTTATCCGCGAAGCCCTACGACTGTTCGAGGCTTACCAGGGCGTGCAGGCGGCGAACCTGGCCAGCCTGAAAGCGGACATTGCCCAGGGCGTGGCCGACGTTGCGGCCGGCCGAGTGCGCGAACTGGACATGAACGAAATCAAGCAACGCGGTCGGGTTGCACTCGCAGCGAGGCAGCCGGCTTAGTGACCAGCGTGGGACGGGTTCGACATTCCGTCAGCGCGGAAACCGATCTGCTGGAAGCTTGGCTATATATCGCCGAGGACAGTATCGAGGCCGCCGACCGGCTACTCGACCAGATCGACACCGAAACGCGGACACTGCTGATACAGCCGAAAATGGGCCGTGCGCGTGATGAGCTGGCGGCAGGTCTGCACAGTTGGCCGACAACGACGCCGTATCTGCTGTTTTATTTTGTCGATGCCGATGGAATCACGGTTGCGCGCGTGCTGCACCATGCGCGGGATGTGCCGACAATAGGCTACTGGCCGAGGTACTGAGGGGCAGGAAAGAAAACTCGGCACTGGTGGGACGGCAAAAGGGGGCGCTCATAATTATTTGGCGCGGCGTGGGTAGAAATGTGGGTAGCCAGAAACAAAAAACCCGCAAAGCTTGTAACCATGCGGGTTTCTGTGTAACAACTGGCGGAGAGGGTGGGATTCGAACCCACGGTGGGCTTGCACCCACGCCTGATTTCGAGTCAGGTACATTCGACCACTCTGCCACCTCTCCGAACCGGCGATTCTAGCACCGATCTGTGGTTTGGCGACGAAATCGCGCGTTGCCGGTGGGCGGGGAATGGCATCGGGCAAGCGCTGATCGCGTCGCTGTGAATTGCGTGCTTCGTTCAAGCGAGGACCGGTCTGTAACGCGCCCGCCGGGGATGTCCGGGGTTTTGCACGTCCGGCCGGCTGTGGGCTTGGCGGCCGTGCTCAGAGGCTGTCGTCGTGCAGGTAGCGACGCAGCGAAAGGGCGGCGCCGAACCAGCCGAGCATGGAGGAAATTGCCAGCAGCAGCAATGTGTCGCGGCTGGTCAGCGGGTGCAGGATGAGCGTGGCGTCGTAGAGCTGGGCGAGTTCGGCAATCGGCCCGCGCAGCAGTTGGGTAATGAGAAACACGATCAGCCAGGCGACGATGCCGCCGGCCAGACCCTGCAGAAAGCCGAAGTAATAGAACGGGCGGCGGATGTAGGCATCGGTGGCGCCGAGCAGACGGCAGCCTTCGATTTCGCTGCGGCGGGCAAGAATTTGCAGGCGCAGGGTGGTGAAGGTGATGGCGATCAGGCCGGCGCCCAGCAGACCGGTGAGCAGGGCGACAGCCAGTCGGCCCAGGCGCAGCATGGCGTCCAGACGGCGCACCCAGGCGGCGTCGAGCTGGACGTGTTCGACCTGCGGCCAGGTGGCCAGTTCGCTACGCAGAGCTTCCATGGCATCCGGGCGGTCGTCCTGCGGGTTGATGATGAAGGCATCGGGATAGGGGTTGTCCGGCAGACTGGCGATGATTTCGCGCAGCCCCGGATCGGCCTGCATCCGCTTGAGCGTGTCCTCGCGCGAGACGAAGTGAGCACTTTTTACGGCAGGGTGTTTTTGCAGCCGTTGGGTGATGGCTTCGGCTGCGCTGCGTTCGGCGGTCAGCCGCATGAACAGGGAAATCTGCGGGGCGGTGCTGGTTGCCGAGTCGTTGTTGCTGAAAGTTGCGCGGACGAATTGCAGGCTGTTGTCCAGCAACATCTGGCCGCCGGCTGGCAGCGCCAGGGCGATGCCGATGGCCAGCAGCGAAAGCAGGCTGTTCATCGGCGTGGCGGCCAGTCTTTGCCAGGCCCAGTGCAGGGCTTGCAGGTGTTGGGTCAGCCAGGCGTTCATGCTTGCAGCCTGCCTTGGGCCAGGGTGAGCTGACGCGGCGCATAGGGCGCGAACAGTGCGCTGTCGTAAGTGGTGATCAGGATGGTGACGCCGACACGATGGAATTCGGCAAAGATTTCGGCCACATCACGGGCTGTCTGGGGATCGAGGTGGGCCGTCGGCTCATCGGCCAGCAGGATGCTGGGACGATTGACCACCGCCCGGGCGATCGACAAACGTTGCTGCTCGCCGCCGGACAGGCTGATCGGCAGGGCTTTTTCACGCGCCAGCAGGCCCACCTTGTCGAGCGCGGCGCGCGCCCGGCTGGCTGCTTCGCGGGGCGGAAAGCCGGCAATGGACAGCGGCAGCATGACGTTCTCGAAAGCGTTGCGGTCTTCCAGCAATTTCTGATCCTGGAAAACCAGACCCAGATTGCGCCGCAGATAAGGAATGGCCTTGCGCTTGAGCGTGCCGACGTTCTGCCCATGCACCAGCACATTGCCGCCGGTGGGTCGCTCCATGGCGGCGATCAGCTTGAGCAGCGTGGTCTTGCCGGCGCCGGAGTGGCCGCTGATCAGCACCAGTTCGCCCGCGTCGACTTCGAAACTGACATCGCTGAGGGCGAAGTAATCCGGTGGGTAGCGGCGGCTGACGTGCTCAAAGCGAATCATGTCGATCAGGCCTCGCTTCAGTTCGCCTCGAACAGGGCGCTGGCAAATTCGCTGGCTTTGAACGGCTGCAAATCCTCGATGCCTTCTCCCACGCCAATGTAGCGCAGAGCCACCGGCTGGCCGGTTGGCTGCTGGCGGGCGATGGCGGCAATCACGCCACCCTTGGCCGTGCCATCGAGTTTGGTGACGATCAGGCCGGTTACGCCCAAAGCCTTGTCAAACGCCTGCAGCTGGGCCAGCGCGTTCTGGCCGATGTTGGCATCGAGTACCAGCAGCACTTCATGCGGTGCCGTGGCATCGACTTTCTGGATCACCCGTTTGATCTTGGCGATTTCTTCCATCAAATGCAGCTGGGTCGGCAGACGGCCGGCGGTATCGGCCAACACCACGTCGATGCCCCGCGCCTTGGCAGCATTGATGGCATCAAACACCACGGCCGCCGGGTCGCCGGATTCCTGGGCGATCACCGCGACATGATTGCGCTCGCCCCAGGCCACCAGCTGCTCGCGGGCGGCCGCGCGGAAAGTATCACCAGCGGCCAGCAAGACCGATTTACCCTGCGCCTGGAAGTGACGCGCCAACTTGCCGATGGAAGTGGTCTTGCCCGCGCCGTTGATGCCGGCCAGCATGATGACGAAAGGCTTGTGGGCATCGAGTTCCAGCGGCGCTTCCAGGGGTTGCAGCAAGTCAGTCAGCAGCTCGGTCAAGGCGGCCTGCAATTGGGCAGGAGATTCCAGCTTGTCCTGCCTGACGCGTTTTTTCAGCGCATCCAACAGATATTCCGTACCATCGATGCCCACATCCGCCATCAACAGTGTGGTTTCCAGTTCTTCCAGTAGCTCATCGTCGATTTTGGCCCGGCTGAACAGTCCACCCAGCTGGCTGCGGGTGCGCGCCAGACCATTTTTCAGGCGGTCTTTCCAGCCGATTTTCTGTTCCGTGGCCTGTATTCCGGCCTGTGTTTCGGCCTGTGTTTCGACCTGTGTCGTGACAGGGGTGGCGACAGCCTGGGCGGGCGCTGCCTCCGTTGCAGGCGCTACGGCGGGAGACTCCTTGACTTGCGCATCGGCATTCGCGGATTTCTTTTTCAGGAAACTAAACATGTCGACAGGCTTCAAAGAGGTTCAGCTGACAGGTGCTGCCTGGATCGTGATCAACTGGCGCAGTCCGGTTGATGACTTTATGATGCTGCGCTGCACTTGCGAAAGTGCCCAAAGCGTGATTCGGCAATAGTGCAACCGCATGAATCACGCACACCCAAGTACCCACACCCAAGATCAACGCGGATTTTAACATTGCCCATGAACCGTATTCTTTCCTCTCGCTGCAAGCTGCTGCTGGCAAGCGCGCTGAGCCTGGCGCTGGTTGCACCCGCACCGGCACTGGCCAATCCCTATGAAACAACCCTGGCCAACGGCCTGCGTGTGATCGTCAAGGAAGATCACCGCGCACCCACCGTCGTGCATATGGTCTGGTATCGCGCCGGGGCGATGGATGAACAGGACGGCTCATCCGGCCTGGCGCACATGCTGGAACACATGATGTTCAAAGGCACGCAGAAAACGGCTCCCGGTGAGTTTTCCAAGCGGGTAGCGGCCGTGGGTGGGCGCGACAACGCATTCACCAGTCTGGATTACACGGCCTACTTCCAGCAGGTACCCAAGCGCGCCCTGCCCGAAATGATGGCGCTGGAAGCCGATCGCATGGCCAATCTGAAGCTCGATCCCAAAGAATTCGCACCCGAGCTCAAAGTAGTGATGGAAGAACGGCGCATGCGCACTGACGACAATCCGCAGGCGCTGGTTTATGAACGCCTCAACGCCACGGCTTTTCAGGTGCATCCCTACCGTCGCCCGGTGATCGGCTGGATGGACGATCTGGCCCACATGACCTGGCAGGATGCGGAAAACTGGTATCAGCGCTGGTACACCCCGGCCAACGCCACCCTGGTGGTGGTGGGTGATGTCGATCATCAGGCGCTGTTCAAGCTGGCCGAGCAGCACTACGGCGCGATCAAGTCACGCGCCCTGCCCGAGCGCAGAATACTGGCCGAGCCGGCCCAACTGGGCATCAAGCGCATCAACGTCAAGGCACCGGCCAAGCTGCCCTATCTGCTGATGGCCTGGAAAACGCCCAAACTCAATGATGTCATGCAGGATCGTGACCCCTACGCCCTCGAAATGCTCGCCGCCGTGCTCGACGGCCATGAAGCGGCGCGGCTGGCAAAGAATCTGGTGCGCGGCCGCCGCATCGCCCAGTCCGCCGGCGCGGGTTACGATGCCCTGGCGCGTGGTGAATCCATGTTCATGCTCGATGGCCAACCGGCCGAAGGCCATGACGTAGCTGAACTGGAAACCGCACTGCGCGCAGAAATTCGCCAGATTCAGGAACAAGGTGTGAACGAAACCGAACTGGCCCGCGTCAAGAATCAACTGATTGCCGGCCAGATCTACAAACGCGATTCGATGATGGGCCAGGCCATGGAAATCGGTATGCTGGAAGTCATTGGCAGACAGTGGCAGGACATCGACCGCATGATCGAACAACTGCGCTCGGTGAGTGCCGCCGAAGTGCAGGCCGTGGCACAGAAATATTTCAGCGACGACACACTGACCGTGGCCACGCTGGACCCGCAGCCGATCAGCGATGACGCGCAGGCCAAGGCCGAGCAGAACGCTGCCGCGCCGCATACGCATTGATCTTCTGAAATTCACGGAATCCCATGATGATGAAAAACAGACTGACCCGACGACTGATCCTGCTGGGCGTGGCGTGGTTGATCACGGCCCCCCTGTTCGCCCAGGCCAGCGTGCAGATCGAACACTGGACCACGGCCGGCGGCGCGCGCGTGTATTTCGTTGCCAGCCCGGCGTTACCCATACTCGATGTGCGCATCGACTTTGCTGCCGGCAGTGCGTTTGATCCACCCGGCAAAGCGGGGCTGGCCGAGCTGACCAGCAGCCTGCTGACCAGCGGCGTGCAGCAGAACGGACAGGCGCTGGATGAAGAACACATCGCCGAGCAGCTTGCCGATCTGGCCGCCAGTCTGGACGGTAGCGCGGACATGGACCGGGCGGGCCTGTCCTTGCGCACGCTGGCCAACCCGGCACAGCGCAGCGCTGCCCTGGCGCTGATGCAGGCGGCCCTGCAGACGCCGACTTTCCCGCAGGCCGTGCTGACGCGCGAAAAGACCCGCGCGGCAGCGGCCATCGCGGAAGCAGAAACCCGGCCCGCCGCCATCGCCTCCCGACGTTTCCGTCAGGCCCTCTATCCGCAGCATCCCTATGGCGCCGTGCCGACGGAAGCCAGTCTCAGCGCCATCACGCGGGCGGATGTTGTCGATTACTGGCGCCAGCATTTTGTTGCCGGCCGCGCGGTGGTTTCCCTCATCGGTGATATCAACCGGGCCGAAGCCGAACAGATTGCCGAGCAATTGACGGCCACTCTGCCAGCCAGCGCAGCCTTGGCCGAGTTGCCGGCGGTCAGCCTGCCGGCCGCCGCGACCGTGTCTGTGCCGCATCCGGCCGCACAGAGCCATCTCCACATCGGCCTGCCTGCCTTGCAGCGGGGCGACCCGGACTACTACGCCCTGCAGGTCGGCAATTACATCCTCGGCGGCGGTGGCTTCGTTTCTCGGCTGATGCAGGAAGTACGCGAGAAGCGCGGCTATGCCTACAGCGTGTATAGCTATTTCGATCCGCGTCTGCAGGCCGGTCCCTTTGTCATTGGACTGCAAACCAAACGCGAGCAGGCTCAGGCAGCACTTGCGTTGGTACATGCCCAGCTGCGCGAATTCATCGAACAAGGCCCCAGCGAAACAGAAATGCAGGCCGCCAAGCAAAACCTGATCGACGGCCTGGCGCTCAAACTCGACAGCAACGCCAAGATCCTCAGCCATCTGGCCATGATCGGCTTTTACCACCTGCCGCTGGATTATCTCGACAGCTATCCCGAACAAATTGCCGCCATCACCGCCGCCCAGGTGCGCGCCGCTTTTGCCCGCCATGTGCTGACAGACCATCTGGTCACCGTGGTGGTTGCTGCCGATGCTGCCGATGCCGTTGATACGGCCACCGCCGGCAAGCCAAACAACTGACGACCAAACACAATCAAACAATCAAACAATCAAACAACCACACGACTGAAGCCAACCATGGCCCAGATACGCATCACCGGCGGCCAGTGGCGCAGCCGGCTGGTCAAGGTCAGCGACCAGGCCCAGGCCCGCGCACAGGCGCTGCGTCCCACGCCGGATCGCGTGCGCATCACCCTGTTCAACTGGCTGGGCCATGACCTGACCGGACTGCGCTGCCTTGATCTGTTTGCCGGCAGTGGCATCCTCGGCTTCGAAGCCGCCTCGCGTGGCGCGCAAGTCACCCTGGTCGAGCAGGCGCCGGTCTGCTTTCGTCAATTGCAACAAAACGCCAAGGCACTGACCGCCGGGGCAAATCCCTCTGCCCCGCAACTGGAGCTGATTCACGCAGATGCGCTAAAATTCCTCTCCTCGGTGCGTCAGCCCTACGACCTGCTGTTTCTCGACCCGCCTTACCACCAGGGCTGGCTTGAACGACTGGCCCCCCAGCTGATGCACATCGCCCGACCCGATGCCCGGCTTTATGTTGAAGCCGAGCACGCAATCGACACTCTGGGGCCCTGGCGCAGCATCAAGCGCGGACAGGCCGGACAGGTTTTTTATCAATTGATGGAGCAGCCATGCCCAACCGAATCGCCGTCTATCCCGGCACCTTCGATCCCCTGACCAAGGGACACGAAGATCTCGTGCGCCGTGCTGCCCGTCTGTTCGATCGCATCATCGTCGGCGTGGCCCAGAGCAAGGCCAAGCGGCCATTCTTCACACTCGATGAACGGGTGACCATGGCCCGCGAAGTGCTGGCAGAACACGACAATGTCGAAGTCCATGGCTTCGACTGCCTGTTGATGGAATTCCTCCAGCAACACAACGCCCACATCATCCTGCGCGGCCTGCGCGCCGTGTCCGATTTCGAATACGAATTCCAGATGGCCGGCATGAACCGCATCCTCTATCCGGATGTCGAAACGGTATTCCTCACACCGGCCGAGAAATACATGTTCATCTCGGCCACCATGGTGCGCGAGATCGCCCTGCTCGGTGGCGAAGTCGAAAAATTCGTGCCGCCCCTGGTTGTCGAGCGGATCACGCAGAAACTGAACGAATCAACGAACCCGCAAGCCTGAGCTTGCCTGCAGAAAGAGAAAGGAATCCATCATGGCCCTGATGATTACCGATGAATGCATCAACTGTGACGTGTGCGAACCGGAATGCCCCAACAGCGCCATTTCGCAAGGTGAGGAAATCTACGAAATCGACCCCGACAAATGTACCGAATGCGTCGGCCATTTCGATACCCCGCAGTGCCGCGAAGTCTGCCCGGTGGATTGCATTCCCAACGATCCTGACCATGTCGAAACGCAAGAGCAGCTGATGGATAAATTCCTCAAGCTGACGGCCAACAAATAAGCCGAAGTCGTCCAAACGGCGGGACGACGGGACGGTGGTTCAGTCGTTCAGCGGCCCGGCAGTTCAACGATTCAGCGTCGCTGACAGCGCCCGCAATAAAAAGTGGCCCGTTGGGCCTGGCGCAGGCTGCGGATGGGTTGGTTGCAGATGCGGCAGGCTTCCCCCTCCCGGCCATAGACAAAATACTGCTGCTGAAAATAGCCTGGACTGCCATCCGCATGGGTGAAATCGCGCAGGCTGCTGCCGCCGGCGGCAATGGCGGTTTCCAACGTGGTGCGGATGGCCTCGACCAGCCGGACATACCGGCGCAGGCTGATGCGGCAAGCCGGCGTGCGCGGATCGATCCCGGCGCGAAACAGGCTTTCTGACGCGTAGATATTGCCCACGCCAACAATCAAGTGGCTGTCCATCAGCAATGGCTTGATTGCCACAGCGCGGTTACGGGTCGCCGCATACAGCCAGGCGGGTGTGAATTCCGCCGACAGCGGCTCGATGCCCAGATTTGCCAGCAAGGGATGGGCGTCCAGGTTGAGGCCATTGGCCGTGGTACTTGCCGGTAGCCAGAGCACAGCGCCAAAGCGTCGCGGGTCGCGCAGACGCAAGGTTGCCCCCTCGAAAACCAGATCGAAATGATCATGCTTTTGCAGCGCGACGGGCGCACAGCTTGCCAGCAGCACCCGCAGACTGCCGGACATGCCCAGGTGCAGCAACAAATGACCCTTGTCGAACGCCAGCAGCAGATACTTGCCGCGCCGCAGAATGTCGCGCAGCGGCTGGCCAAGCAGGTGTGTTGCCAGATCATCCGGCAGCGGATAGCGCAGGCGTGGCACGCGGGCAATCAC
>JAHRWT010000099.1 GCA_019105045.1 Sterolibacterium sp. | reverse complement strand
TTTCTTGCTGAACGATTCAAGGCGGGCGCTGGCCTGATTGACGATGCCGGTGATGACTTCTTCGCAGCTTTCCAGCTGCTTGATCATGGCCGCCACCTGGCCGCTGGGCATCAGGCCTTCGTCAGGCACGCCTTCGACCATGGCGCGCTGGATCACCACCGGGGCGTTGGCCGACATGATGGTTTCTGAAATGCTGCTGCCGTCCTTCAGCGCCTTGAAGGCAAATTCCATCATCTGCTTGATGGTCATGCCGGTCTTGGCGCGCCACTGCCAGGCATTGCGAGCGCTGATCAGCACCCGTTTGGCCGGGCTGGCGGCTTCCAGATGGTGCAGGGTCGGGTTGTCGAGAAAACGCTGCGGCAGGCCATCGACCGCTGTGGTGGTGCGAATCGCTGCCGGGTCCTTGACGGCCACATAGTGTTGCAAGGTGGTTTGCGGTACGGGAGATTCCTTGGTCATCAGAAAGCGCGTGCCCATGGCAATGCCGGCCGCACCGCAGGCCAGCGCCGAAGCCAGGCCGCGACCATCGTAATAACCGCCGGCAGCCACCACCGGCACCTGCACGGCATCGAGCACTTGCGGCAGCAGGATGGAGGAAGGCACGCTGCCGGTATGGCCGCCGCCTTCGCCCCCTTGCACGGTGACGATATCCGCGCCCAGTTCGATGGCTTTCACCGCATGTTTGACCGCGCCCACCGTCGGCATGCAGAGGATGCCGGCATCCTTGAAGCGCTGGATCATTTTCTTGTCCGGGCCACGGCCATAGCTGACGGCGCGCACCTGATCGCGATGCTTGAGCACGATGTCGATGATCTCCATCGCACCCGGCTGGAACATGTGGAAATTGACGCCGAAATTATGCTTGGTCAGCGATTTGGTCTTGATGATGGCGGCTTCGACTTCGGCTGGTGTCATCACCGCGCCGGCGAGAAAACCGAAACCACCGGCATTGCTGGTGCCGGCCACCATGTTGGCGTCAGCCACCCAGCCCATGGCGGTTTGCACCACCGGGTATTTGCAGCCGAGCAGATCACACAGCGGGGTGTGGAGGATGTGGCTCATGCGAGTTCCCTGAAAAACGTTCCGGGCCGTAACCCGGCAACTGAGGCAACAAAGGGGCGAGTAGATCCATGCTGCTCACCCCTTTGTCTGATGGCGGATGTGGTGACGGTTATTTCTTGACGATGACCGTCGAGCCATGGCCGAACAGGCCCTGGTTGGCGGTGATGCCGACCTTGGCATTCGCCACCTGGCGCGCGCCGGCCTGGCCGCGCAACTGCCAGGTCAGCTCGCACACCTGGGCGATGGCCTGCGCCGGCACGGCTTCACCGAAGCAAGCCAGACCGCCCGAAGTATTCACCGGCAGACGGCCGCCGATACGGGTGACGCCGTCGCGCACCAGCTTGGCGGCATCGCCGCGTGCGCAGAACTGCAGGTCTTCGTACCAGTCGAGCTCCAGCGCAGTGGACAGGTCATACACCTCGGCCACGCTGACATCCTGCGGGCCGATGCCGGCTTCTTCATAGGCTTTTTTCGGCAGCGCCGCGCGGAAGCGATAGGCTTCCACCGCCGCTGCCGCAGCTGAGTCATTGGCCAGATCAGGCATTTCCACTGACGCGGAGGCAAAAGTCGGCGTGACCGTGGAAATCGCAGCCACCCTGGGAGCGTCGGCCTTGCCGATTTTTTTGGCGTAATCAAGACTGCAGACGATCAGGGCAGCACCGCCGTCGGAGACCGCGCAGACATCCATCAGGCGCAGCGGGTCAGCCAGTGCGGCCGAGGCCGCGACATCTTCCGCCGTGAACTTCTTGCGGTAACGCGCGTTGGGATTCTCGAAGCCGTGTTCGGAGTTCTTCACCTTGACGAGTGCGAAGTCGGCCTGTGTGTCGCCATACAGCGCCATGCGACGGCGCGCGTAGAGGGCGAAGTAGGTCGGATTGGTGATGCCCAGACGGAAGCGCACCCAGTCCGGATCATCGGGACGCTCACCCTTCTGCGGCGCGAGGAAACCCTTGGGCGTGGTATCGGCGCCGATCACCAGGGCGACTTCACATTCGCCGGCGAGGATCTTGGCACGCGCGGCAGCCAGGGCTTGCGAACCCGAGGCGCAGGCGGCATACGAGGTATTCACTTCGGCCCCCTGCCAGCCGAGCGCCTGACAGAAAGTGGCACCGGCGACATAACCGGGATAACCGCAGCGCATGGTGGCCGCACCCGAGACGAACTGCACATCGCGCCAGTGAATGCCGGCATCAGCCAGCGCGGCGCGCGCCGCAACGACGCCGTACTCGACGAAATTCTTGCCGAACTTGCCCCAGGGGTGCATGCCGGCACCGATGATGGCGATCTCCTTGCTCATGCTTTTCCTCCAGTCGTCTTCGCCGGGCCGCCCCAAGAAGACAACAGCGTTAGAAATGGAGTCCAGCGTTTCATGGCCGGACGAACCTCAGTCACCCCTGCCCACGAGGCCGGGGTCGGGGGATGGGCTGTTCTCATAGCGGTTTCCATTTCCAGGTTGTCTTGGCGGTGGTCTCATCCTCCGAGAGCACATCCACCACCAATTCCATCGCCATGCCCACCTTGAGGTCGGCCAGATTCACACCCTTGACCAGCTGGCCGAGCACGACCATGCGCTCCTGGTCCAGCTCGACGGCCGCGATGCCGAAGGGCTCGAACGGCTCTGCCGAGACATAAGGCTCGGGCGGCTTGTAGGAAGCGTTGGTGTAAGACCACAGCTTGCCGGTACGCGACAGAGGCACTTCGCTGAATTTTTCCGAATCGCAATCCGGATTGCGGCAGAACGTGGTCAGCTTGGGGAAATAGTAAGTGCCGCAGCCATCGCAGCGCGAGCCGATCAGGTGAGGCTCTTTTTCATCCGTGCTGAACCAGCCAGGCAGCACGGGTTCCCGTGTTTTTGCGCTCATCTGCATTCCTTCCGTGAGTGGGTGGCGCCGAAGATCAGGAGGTCGAAGTCAGAGTCAGGGTCAGGCAATCAAACCGCCGGCTTGATGGCCGGTGGGTTGTCCTTGATCACATAGGCACGTTGATTGTGCGGATCCAGGCAACGGATGATTTCCAGCTGTTCGGCGGTGGGCAGGGGGGTGGTGCCCATGTCGTCGGCCTTGAGCAGCGGGAAGCCGGTGGCCGCCTGAACTTCTTCAAAAGTCACGCCGGGATGCAGGGATTTGACGCGGATGGCGTGGTTCGGCCCCAGGAAATCCATCACGCACAGATTGGTGACGATCAGGCGCAGATCAACGAAACTCTTCATGCCGGGCGCCAGACGGGCCGGGTTGTAGCCGGGGCCGGACACCATATCCACTTCATCGCTGGCCACGAACACGCGGGTGTTGTGGCTGGGCACGAAATAGGAGTTGGCATGGCAGATGTTGTTGCCCGGCAGGCCGCGCACACCGAGCATGGCCAGCTTGGGCTTGTGGTAGTCGGGGCCGACGGCAGACAGGTTGGACTGGCCGTAGCGGTCAATCTGGGTGGGACCGATCATGGCGTGACGGCGGCCGCCCCAGACGCATTCAAAAACGCGGTCAAAGCCCATGTAGCCTTCGTATTTGGCGACATAATCACCACGCGGGCCCAGTGGCAGCGGCTCGGACACCAGCAGGCATTCGGAATCGGTCATCAGCAGGGCCGGTTCGAAAGTCAGCTTGGCCAGGCTGGCACCCAGACGCGGTATGGTGGTGATGCCGGAGGCCAGGATTTCACCATTTCCGCGCCAGGCTTCGGCGCAGGCCACGGCCATCAGTTCGGCCAGAGTACAGTCAGTTGCTTGGGTCATCTTGGTCACCTCAGAAAATGGGCTGACGCAGCTTGGAAATGCGTTCCATGCCGCCGTTCTTGGCGATATAGGCATCTTCGCCGCCAGCAATGAATTCGTCGTAATACTGCTGCCAGCCGCCTTCTGCAGCCGCGCTGGCGTTGTATTTCTTCAGGTGATCCATGTCCCAGCCATAGGATTTGCCGCAATAGGTCGGGTGGCCGCCGCCGGGGGTATGCACCACGCCGGTCACCAGATAGCGTTCGAAATAATTGAAGCGCGCTTCATCCGGGCCCAGCTGGAGTTTTTCTTCGAGAATTTCCGTCGTCACATAGCAGGCATCGGCCGCACGGGCGAACAGATCATCGAACAGCGGGTCGAGGCCGGTATTCAGCGTATTGCCGAGGCGGTCGGCGCGATCGACGTGGAGCAGCGCCACATCCAGCTTGAGAGCCGGCATGGCAATCATCACTTCACCATCTTCATAAGGCGACTGGATGGTCTTGATGCCCGGGTTGTACTTGAGAACGTCAGTACCCTGGCCGCAGCGCGTGGGCAGGAAAGGCATGCGCATACCGGCCGCGCGCAGACCCCATTCGAACATGCCTTCGTCGAGCTCCATCAGCTCCAGCTGACCGGCTTCGCGGGCCTTGCGGAAGTAAGGCTCGAGCGGGATGGCATCCATGGTGACGAAACCGAAAATCAGTTTCTTCACTTTGCCGGCCGCGCACAGCATGCCGACTTCCGGGCCACCATAGGCGACGATGGTCAGATCCTTGATGTCCGAGCGCAGGATTTCGCGTACCAGCGCCATCGGCTTGCGCCGCGGACCCCAGCCGCCGATACCGACGGTCATGCCGCTTTTGATGCCGGCCACCGCTTGCGCGGCCGTCATCTGTTTGTTGAGTGGTGTATTCATGGGCCGAGCCTCGTCCTTTCAGATAGCCATCGGAATCGGGATTGCGTTTGTCATGGGCGGTTCTGCAGACTGCGCCCACGCCACGTACAAGCGTTACATTCTTGCGACTAAGCCCGCTGCTCTCATCGTCCAACAGGACTAGCAGCGAACCCCCATGGGTTCTGGCAAGCAGTTGAAATCTCTGGAATTTATGTTGTTGGCAGAGAACTCCCGCCAACGCCTGCGGCATGGCTCAGTTGAGAAACAGATCGGCATCCTGCCGTTGCACAGCCACTTCGGCCATGATCTGCTTCAATGCCGCCCAATCCAGACTCAAGCGGTCGAGGGCATATTCGGCAATGCGCGGGGCCAGATCGTTTTCGTCCTGCGCGAAATCCAGCACATGGCCGAGGACGTCGGCCACATGAATCAGGCTGGTCAGGGTACTGGCCGGATGGTCTTCCGGATCATGGTGACCACCGACTGCCCGCGCCACTTCAGGCGTGAAATGCATCACTTCGGCGGCCGCCTCACCGACCTGGGCATGGGTGAACCCCAGGACGCGTTTTTCGGCATCGATCATGCGGCAATCCTTGTCGCGCTGATACTCGATCACCGCCGCAAAATGCTCGGGAAAGCGCGCTGCCAAGGCCAGCTGACCGATATCATGGATCAGCCCGGTCACGAAAGCCGTTTCCGGATTGATGCGGGTGTGCCGGGCCAGCGCGCGGGCACAGAAAGCCGTGCAAATGCTGTGCAGCCAGAACTTGCGCGGATCCCGTCCCTTGATCTGCAGACGCTGGAAGCGATCAGTCACCGCCATCGCCGACACCATGGCAGTCAAGGCCTGCTGACCGACCACCACCAGGGCATCCTGTATTGTCGCCACCCGGCGCTGCACGGCATATACGGAGGAGTTCGCCAGACTCAGACACTTGGCGGCCAGCACTGGGTCCTGGGCGATCAGCCGCGCCACTTCCTTGCCTTCGACTTCGTCGCGCTCAAGATAATCCATGAGCTGCATCACCACGGCCGGCGCGGCCGGCAGATTGCCCAGATCGTTGATGACGGCCTGCAGGGTGATGGGGGTCATTCGCGTTTGCCCAATCGATGATCCAGCACAGCCTGGAAAAGTGCCTTGGTCACCCGGTCATCCTCGGAGCGGCGAAACAGATGTTCGACCTTGGCACGTTCGACCTGTTCCCGTTCGGCAAGGCACGCAGGATCAGTGGCCGCCTGGTCAGCTGCCGGTTCGACGACGACGACTTCACGGATACCCAGCTCGCGCAGGCGACCGAGCTGGCCGGCATCAAGCACCGTTCCGGCAGCCAGCATCAACATGCCATCCGCGCGACATGCCGCCTCGGCCAGGATTTGACCCGGTATGACTTCTGTCAGTGCAAGCTCTCGCCGAGAACAATGACCCATGTGTATACGCCCAAAGCACAACCGCAATCGAGACAGTATATAGCTATAACTATATCGAAAGTAATGATGTGTCGGCTGACAGGGGACGGCCATCCCGTCACAGCAGAGGCCCTGGCAATCCGGCTGGGCGCTGCCTGCACAGCGCAGGCGTGGGTTTCACCCCTGCCGAGACCCTGCGGATACGGCAGGGGCGGGCGGTTTGAAACCGCCCGCCGCCCTGGCCTACTTGAGACGTATCGCTACAAACATGCGGCCATCATCACGCTGAATCTGCAGGGCCAGCTGCTTGCCCTTGCCGGTCAGCGCCTTGCGTAGCTGTTCGGGGCTGGCGACTTTTTCACCATTCACCGACAGGATGATATCGCCGGGACGAATGCCGGCGCGGGCAGCCGGGCCGTCGGCAACATCCTGTACCAGCAATCCGCCATCCGTATCCGCCGCGCGACGTTCCTCGGCGCTCAATGGCCGCACGGCCAGGCCCAGCTTGCCACCGCCAGCGTCGTCTTCCTTGCCACGCGCCTGCTGGTTGGGCACTTCGGCCAGGCGCAGCGAAACATCCTGCGACTTGCCCTTGCGCCAGAGTGTCACCGTCGCCGCACTGCCCGGCGCCTGTTCGGACACCAGCGGCGGCAGTTCGCTGGAGCGGGTGATGTGCTTGCCGTTGAACTTGAGAATGATGTCACCGGCCTCGATACCGGCCTTTTGCGCCGGACTGCCTTTTTCCACCGAGCTGACCAGAGCCCCCCGGGGCTTGTCCAGACCAAAGGTATCGGCCAGATCCTGATTGACATCCTGAATGGTCACGCCGATGCGGCCCCGGCTGACCTTGCCGTGATCGACCAATTGCTGCTGCACTTTCATCGCCACATCGATCGGGATGGCGAAGGACAGCCCTTGATAACCGCCACTGCGGCTGTAGATCTGTGAATTGATGCCGATCACTTCGCCATTCAGATTGAACAGCGGGCCGCCCGAGTTGCCGGGGTTGATCGCCACATCCGTTTGCAGATAGGGCACATAGCCTTCGTCCGGCAGGCTGCGTGATTTGGCCGAGACGATGCCGGCCGTCACGCTGTTTTCAAAACCAAAGGGGGCGCCGATGGCCACCACCCATTCACCGACCCGGCTTTTTTCCGAGCTGCCGATGGTGACCGTGGGCAGGCCCTGGGCTTCGATTTTCAGCACGGCGACATCAGTTGGCCGGTCCACGCCGATCACCTTGGCCTTGAATTCGCGCTTGTCGGTCAGCTTGACGGTGACTTCATCGGCATCATCGACCACATGGGCGTTGGTCAGTACATAGCCATCACCACTGATGATGAAACCGGAACCCTGGCCCTGCACGGGCACGCGCTCGCGTGGTTGCGGCCCCTGAAAGCGGCGGAAGAATTCGTAGAAGGGGTCATTGGGATCCAGCTGAGGCAGGCCAAAACCGCTGGCTTTGCGTGTGCCATTGACGCTGATATTGACCACCGCCATCCCTTGCCTGGCCACGATGTCGGTGAAATCGGGCAGAGCCAGCAGGCGGCGCTCCGTACTGGCCGGCACCGGCGTTGCCCTGGTGCTGGGGGCGCTCCAGACATCGCCGATGGGCGCCAGCGCGGGTTTTTCCTGCATGACATGGACCGCCGCCAGCACAGCGGCAGTGACGGCACTGATCGCCAGGCCGCGCTTGAAATATTTGCTCAGTCGTGTCGTTTCCATGTGTCTTCCTTGTTTGCTTGATCCGGTTCGTGAATGCCGGGTGTCATGGTGTCATGGTGTTCGAATTCAATGGACATCGGTTTATGCGTCCATGCACCTGCTCATCCTCTTGCCGACGACCCGTGGATAGCTATTGATCGATTGCTGAAAAATTTGTTCCACTCGCTTGCTGAAAACCTGGCTGAATTTGTTGCAAAATTTATTTCAGGATGTCCTCCACCCGCGCCCGCAGGTGAGGTAGCAGCGTATCTTCAAACCAAGGGTTGCGCTTCAGCCAAAGGTTGTTGCGCGGGCTGGGATGCGGCAGCACCAGCAGACTGGGCCAATGGCTGTGCCAATCCCGCACTTTGTCGGTCAAGGTTTGGCCGCGCCACTCGGGCAGGTGCCAGGCCAAGGCATATTGGCCGATGACCAGTGTCAGTTGCAACTGCGGCAGATGATGCAGCAGCGGTTGGCGCCACAGTGGCGCACATTCGGGGCGAGGCGGCAGATCGCCCGAGCGCCCGCTGCCGGGAAAGCAGAAGCCCATCGGCAAAATGGCAAACTGCTGCGCATCGTAGAATTGTTCGCGCCTCACCCCCAGCCAGCTGCGCAAACGCTCGCCACTGGCATCGTTGAAAGGCAAGCCGGTTTCATGCACCTTGCGCCCCGGCGCCTGGGAGGCAATCAGGATGCGCACTGCCGGATCGAACTGAAAGACCGGACGCGGTCCCAATGGCAGATATTCAGCACACACCTGGCAGGCGCGGGCATCGACCAGCAAACGGGGCAGGTCATTGGCATAGCGTTTGACGCTCTCTGCGCCAGCCGGTTTTTCAGCCTCAGCCTTGTGCGAGCCCATCTTCAAGTGCCTGCTTGAGCACCTGCGCTTGATTGTGCAGCGTGTCCTTGGCGGCAAAAACCAGCGTCAATGTCGCGTGTTGGCGGGCCAGCGCCTGCAACTCGGCCAGGGCGGCATTGTTTTTCAGCTCCTGTCGATAACGCTGGGCGAACTCTGGCCATTTTTCTGCTTCATGGTTGAACCACTTGCGCAACTCGTTGGACGGCGCGATTTCTTTCAGCCATAGATCAAGCTGTGCCTGATCCTTGCTCACGCCACGCGGCCACAGGCGATCCACCAAGACTCGCCAGCCATCTGCGCTGGCGGGTGGGTCGTAGGCACGTTTCAGCTTGATATTCATGGGCCAGCTCCTTGCCATACAGGAGATGAGTTTTACTCATTGCCGGGCCATTGCCTATTTGTCGCAGGCGCAGGCAGCGCGCCTGCGGTTCAATCTTCAATGGCCTTTTGCCTTTTATTTGCGCCAATAGTTATTGGCGGCGGCGACCGTCTGGAAGTTGATGGCGATCACCTGCGAGGCGGCGGTCAGCGCGTCGGCGTCATTGGCGTAGACCGGACGCAGCTTGTGCAGAACTTCCGGATCGGGCTGGGTGTATTTGACACCGCGTCGGCTCAGAGTGATGGCCAGCTCGAAGCCAGCTTGCGGGGTATCGGTAATCAGCGAAGTCAACCATACGTTGTCAGTCATGATGCGCTCCTTGGCTCAAGTCAGGGCTGTGGCGGTGACGATGGGCGCGATGAAACCTCATGCCACCGCCAGCAACCATGGGAAAAATAGAGAAAACCCTTGTTGCAGGCGATCTGTCCAGGATCAGAACTTGTGACTGGGCAGACTTTCATCCTAATCACCCCGCCAAGTGGGTGCAAGCAGTTTGGCCGGATAATTTCAGCGGCATCTCAGCGACTCAGCGGCGCGCCAGTTCGCGCAAGGTGTATTGCAGGATGCCGCCGTGACGATAGAACTCGCGTTCCTTGGGTGTCAGCAGCATCACTTTGACCTGGAATTGCTGTTGGCTGCCGTCGGCGGCGGTCGCAGTCAAGGTGGCGGTTTCTGCATTGGCGTTGTCCAGGCCGCTGATGTCGAAAACTTCTTCGCCTGTCAGGCCGTGGCTGGCCGCACTTTCGCCGTCCTTGAATTGCAGCGGCAGCACGCCCATGCCGACCAGGTTGGAACGGTGGATGCGCTCGAAGCTCTCGGCCAGCACGGCTTTCACACCGAGCAGCAAAGTGCCTTTGGCCGCCCAGTCGCGGCTGGAGCCAGTGCCGTATTCCTTGCCGGCAATGACCACCAGCGGCGTGCCTTCAGCCTTGTATTTCATCGCCGCATCGTAGATGGCCAGCTGCTCGCCGCTGGGAATGTGGCGGGTGTAGCCGCCTTCAACCCCCTCCAGCAGGCGGTTTTTGATGCGGATGTTGGCAAAGGTGCCACGCACCATCACATCATCATTGCCCCGGCGCGAGCCGTAGGAATTGAAATCCAACGGCTGGACACCGCGTGCGATCAAATAACGGCCGGCCGGTGAATCTTTCTTGATCGAACCGGCGGGTGAAATGTGGTCGGTGGTGATCGAATCCCCCAGCAAGGCCAGACAGCGGGCTGCCCGGATGTCTTCTACCGGCGCCACAGCCATGGTCATGCCATCAAAATAGGGCGGATTCTTGATGTAAGTCGAAGCCTCATCCCACTGATACAGCTTGCCTTCAGGTACTTCGATCGCATTCCAGGCTACGCTGCCCTGAAAAACTTCAGCGTAATTGCTGGCAAACATCTCCCGGTTGATGGCCCCAGCCACCAGATCGGCAATTTCCTGATTGCTTGGCCAGATATCCTTGAGGAACACCGGCTTGCCTGCGGCATCCTTGCCCAGTGGCTGCTGGCTCAAGTCGATATTGATGGTGCCGGCCAGGGCAAAAGCCACCACCAGTGGGGGCGAGGCCAGGTAGTTCATTTTCACTTCGGAATGGATGCGACCTTCAAAGTTGCGGTTGCCGGACAGCACCGAAGCCACCACGTAATCCTGGTCGGCGATCTGCTGGCTGACATCTTCAGGCAGCGGACCGGAGTTGCCGATACAGGTGGTGCAGCCAGAGCCCACCACGTGGAAACCGAGTTTTTCCAGATCGGCCAGCAGGCCAGTTTTTTCCAGATAGGCGGTCACCACCTTGGAGCCGGGCGCCAGTGAAGTCTTTACCCAGGGTTTGATTGCCAAGCCACGCGCGGCTGCCTTGCGCGCCAGCAGGCCAGCACCCACCATCACATAGGGGTTGGACGTATTGGTACAGGAAGTGATGGCCGCAATCACCACTGAACCGTGGCCCAATTGACATTGTTCGTGATCCGGGCAGGCATCGCCCGTATGCTGATGTTCACTGGCCGAGCGGCCCACCGCCGTGCTGCCACCTTCGCTGAGAAAACGCGCCTGCTGCTTGTCCCAGCCTGCGCTATCCCCTTTAAGGCTTTGCATGGCCTGACGATAACTGGCTGGCATGTGATCGAGGGTGACTCTATCCTGTGGTCGTTTGGGGCCGGCCAGCGAAGGCTGCACCGTCGCCAGATCCAGATCAACAATCGAGCTGAACTCCGCCTGTGGGCTATCGGCCTCATGCCACAAGCCCTGGGCCTTGGCATAGGCTTCGATCAAGGCAATCTGCGCTTCATCGCGGCCGGACAGGCGCAGGTAATTGATGGATTCCGCATCAATCGGGCAGATCGCGCAGGTCGCCCCGTATTCAGGGGCCATGTTGCCCAGCGTGGCCCGCGTGGCCAGCGGCAAATGCTGCAAGCCGGGGCCGAAGAATTCGACAAATTTACCCACCACACCATGTTGACGCAGCATATCGGTCACGGTCAGCACCAAGTCGGTGGCCGTCACGCCTTCAGCCAGTGCCCCATTCAGGCGAAAACCCACCACTTGTGGAATCAGCATCGACGAGGCCTGGCCCAGCATGGCCGCCTCGGCTTCGATGCCGCCCACGCCCCAGCCCAGCACACCCAGGCCATTGACCATGGTGGTATGTGAATCGGTGCCAAACAGTGTGTCGGGGAAAGCCCACAGCTCACCGTCGATCTCACGCGTCATCACCGTGCGCGCCAGATATTCGATATTGACCTGATGCACGATGCCGGTAGACGGTGGCACCACGCGGAACGCCTGCAAGGCTTTCTGTCCCCAGCGCAAGAAGGCATAACGTTCATGGTTGCGCTGGAATTCGATTTCCGCATTGCGCGCCAGGGCATCAGCCCGGCCAAACACATCGACTTGCACCGAGTGGTCAATCACCAGCTCGACTGGCGCCAGCGGGTTGATCTGGTCCGGATCACCGCCCAGCGCCTGCATGGCATCCCGCATGGCGGCCAGATCGACCACGCAAGGCACACCGGTGAAATCCTGCAACAACACCCGCGCCGGCAAAAAGGCGATTTCCGTATCCGGCTCCCGCTGCGGATCCCACTTGGCCACGGCCTCGATTTCCCGCTGGGTGACATTCACCCCGTCTTCATGACGCAGCAGATTTTCCAGCAATATCTTCATCGAAAATGGCAAGCGCTGAATGTCGAAACGCTGGCCCAGTTCCGGCAGACTGGCGTAATGGTAACGGCGCCCAGCCACTTCAAGCGTGCGGCGCGTGGCGTAGGAATCAAGCATGGCGAACCTCCTGGACAGACGTGGGAAATGCGTGCGCAAACAGCGCAGACCCGTAAGCATAAACCCCTCGCTCGCAAAGTTCGAGTCTGCCTGCTGGCAGCGGCGAGCGTGGCATGTTCATGAAATACGCCTGCCCCCTGCTCTGTCTCTGCCGTTGTCGTTTTGCAACGATGGCAATGGCAGGTATGCTTGCGCTGTCAGGAGCACGCTGGCGCAGATGAAAGGAAAGCGGCAATGAAAGTTGAACATATCGTGGCAGCAACGGACTTTTCACGCCCGGCAGACGCTGCGGTACACCGCGCCGCCCTGCTGGCCGGCATGGGCGGCGCCCGGTTGGATGTGCTGCATGCCATCAACCTGTCGCCGCTGGTGGGCGCCTGGCGCAGTCTCATCGAAGGGGAAGGGGTCAGCGAAGCCCGGCTGAATGCTGCGGCGACCGCGCGCATGGCCCGCTTTACCGAGGAACTGGCGCAACGCACCGACATCACGCCACAAACCCACATCCTGTCCGGCAAGCCAGCCCAGGCGGTTGCCGACTGGGCCAGAGATGCCGCCGCCGATCTGGTGGTCATCGGCGCACATGGCGAGCATCTGCTGCTTGACCTGCTGGTTGGCTCGACCGCACTCAAACTGTTGCGCCTGGTCAGTCAGCCGGTCTTGCTGGTCAAGCAGACGCCGCTGTTTCCTTATGAGCGCGTGCTCGTCGCCACCGACTTTTCGCCCGCTGCCCGCGCAGCGGCCAATCTGGCTGCCAGCTTGCTGGAAGATGTCGAACTGTATCTGCTGCATGTGTATGAAGTACCCTTCGAGCGGGAACTGTACTACGCCGGCAGCGATGACGATGCCGTTGAGCATTACCGGCGCCTGGGACAGAACGAGGCGCGCCGGCAAATGGACGAATTCATTCAGACGCTGGACGAACCCACCCGCTTCATTGGCCGCATTCGCCACGGTTACCCTTCGGCGCTGGTGAATCAATATGCTTCGGAAATCAAGGCGGACCTGCTGGTTCTCGGTGCCAACCGACAATCCGAGCTGATGGCCACACTGTTCGGCAGCGTGGCCACCCATCTGGTCAATGAATCACACGCCGATCTGCTGCTGGTTCCCTCACAGAACTGAAGCAGAACGAAGACGGCGCCGACCCGCCTGAGTCAGAGCTTCTGCCGGGTCTGCTGCTCGCTCAGGATGGCTGCCTGCATCAGCAGAATCGCAGTGACTGGCGCGGTCAGCAGAATGAACAGCGTGATCAGCAATTCATGTATCACCAGCCGCTGCCCCAGAGCCGAGGAAACCAGCATCGACGCAATGATGATGCAGCCCGCCCCCAGGGTGCTGCCCATGGTCGGGGCATGCATCCGCGCAAAAAACGATTGCAGCCGCAACAGGCCGGCCGCACCAACGAGTGTCAGCAAGCCACCGCAGATCAATAGCAGGGCGGCTGGCAGGGCTGCCCAGAGAGGCACGTCATACAGGGCATTCATGGTTCGATCACCTCGCCACGCAGAAGAAATTTTGCCATGGCGGTGGAGCCGACAAAGCCAAACAGGGCGATCAGCAGCGCGATGTCGAAATAAATGGCAGCACCCAGGCCAATGCCGAGCGTCAGAATAACCAACATGCCATTGATGTAGAGCGCATCAAGCGCCAGGATGCGGTCCTCGGCAACCGGGCCGCGCAGCAGGCGGAGCAAGGCAAAGAGCATGGCCAGCGCGAAACAGGCAAGGGCGAAGTTCACCGCAAAAGGCAGAACGGCGTTCATTCGAAAATCTCCATCAATGGACGTTCGTAGCGTTGCTTGACCGTGCGGATCCAGGCCGCTTCATCCTTCAGGTCGAGTACATGCAGGGTGAGCGCGCCGCTGACCGGATCATGGCCAGCCCAGACCGTGCCCGGCGTGCCGGTGATGATGATGGCAAGCATCGCCAAGCCATGCGGATCACGCAGTTCGAGCGGTATCCTGATGAACTCGATGTTCGGCTGCCGCCGTGTGGCGCCGAGAATGATCCGCCCGACAGCGAAGTTGGAATGCACGATATCGAGCAGGACATGCCAGATCAGGACAACTGCGACATGCAGACGGCGCGGCCAGGCCGACAGCGGCCGCAGGGGCAGCACCGCAGCGCTGACCAACAGACCAAGCAGCATCCCGAACAGCAGATGGAGGCCATCGAAACTGTCATTGAGCAGCAGCCATACGATGGTCAGTACCACCGGCAGCAGCGGTATCAGGCGCGGGTGTTTCATGGCCGGCCTCCCGCTGCTGCGCCGGGCAGCACGGCATCGACATAGGTCGCTACGTCATGCAGGCCGCGAGCAGTCGCCTCGAAATAATTCATGGCCGGACCGGCGGCCAGGGCCAGCGCCAGGCACAGCAGCACCAGGCCGCCGACCGGTGCCGCTTCCAGCCATTGCAGCCGTGGCGTTGGTCGCTGGCTGTCCCAGAACACGCGAAGACCCAACCGTGACAGCGCAATCACGCCAACCAGCCCCGAGAGCAGCAATGCCGCAAGAAACAATCCGGCATGGGCAGGCGTTGCCGGCAAGGTGGCGACGGCGGCCTTGAGCAGCGCGAATTTGGCGACGAAGCCGGACAGCGGCGGCAGGCCGGCAAGTACTGCGGCACAAGAAATGAAAGCCAGGCCAAGAAAAGCCATCGCTGCCGGAATGGGCGTGCCGATATCTTCGCTCTCCGTCGCGGCATGTTCGTCTGCGTGCCGCTCGTCCAGACCAAAAGCTTCCACACTGATGGCCAGCAAGTCGGCAACCGCAGTACGCTCACGTTCGGCCAGTTCGATCAGCATGAAAAAAGCACCACTGCCGATGACCGAACTGACCAGGTAATAAAGGGCTGGCCCGGTCAGCGTGGTGCCGCTGAAACCGAAAGCCGCCAGCAGGGTACCGGAAGAAACCACCACCATGAAGCCGGCCAGGCGATCAAGTTTCTGCGCGGCAAGCACGCCCAGCGTGCCCACGCCGATGGTGGCCAGGCCGCAGTAGAACAGCCATTCGCCCTTGAACGGCGCGGGCGCGATATCCTGGCCGAACAGAATCGAAAACCGCAGCAGTGCATAAACGCCGACTTTGCTCAACAGTGCGAACACCCCGGCTACCGGCGCGGCGGCCGAAGCATAGGTATTCACCAGCCAGAAATTGAGCGGCCAGGCCCCGGCCTTGACCAGAAACACGATGCCCAACAGCAGCGCGCCCAGTTCGAACAGGGCATGGGCGTCGCTGTCGAGTTGTGGCAGACGCAGCGCCAGCTCGGCCATGTTAAGCGTGTCGGCCACACCGTAGATCAGCGCGGCGGCAACCAGAAACACCAGTGAGGCCACCAGATTCACCGCGATGTAATGCAGCCCCGCCTTCACGCGCGGCGCGCCCGAGCCGTGCAGCGCCAACCCGTAGGAGGCGGCCAGCAACACCTCGAAGAAGACGAACAGGTTGAACAGATCGCCGGTGAGGAAGGCGCCGTTCAGTCCCATCAGCAGGAACTGGAACAGCGGCAGGAAGTGGCTGCCGGCGCGCTCCCAGCGCGCCAGCGCATACACCAGCGCGGCCAGCCCCAGGGTGGCGGTGAGCGTCAGCATGATGGCCGCCAGGCGGTCCACCACCAGCACGATACCAAAGGGCGCGACCCAGTTGCCGAGCGCATAGACGCCGACGGCCGAGTCACTGCTCCAGGGCGCGGCGAGACGGCCATCGACAACGGCCAGCAGGGCCAGCGCCACACCCAGTTGGGCGAGCGTCGCCACCAGGGCGAACAGGGCGCGCCGGCCGTGACGCGTTTCGCTGGAAAACAGCAGCAGCGCGCCCGTCAGCAGCGGCAGCAGGATCGGCAGGATGGGCAGATGTTGCATCATCCTGGAAACCGCAGTTCACCGCTTGTCATACGCTCGAATCGTGCTGCTGGGTTGGATTCCATGCTGTCAGAGCGCCTCATACTGTGGGTGGGATAGTCTATGCAGCCTACGCTGCGTGTGGTTTCCAGCATCATTCCCGCTCCGGCTCGCGGCCGTCCACGTGATCAGTGCCGGCAAGCCCGCGCGCGGCGAGCAGGACGACAAGGAACAGCGCAGTGACCGCAAAGCCGATGACGATGGCGGTCAGCACCAGGGCCTGCGGCAGCGGATCGGCGTAGAGGGCCGGGTCGGTGCCGCGCGTCGCGTCGATCACCGGCGTCGCGCCAATGCGCAGGCGGCCCATGCCGAAGATGAACAGATTCACCGCATAGGAAATCAGCGACAAGCCCATGATGACCTGGAAGGTGCGCGCCTGCAGCAACAGATAGATGCCGGCAGTCGCCATGATGCCTATGGCCAGGGAAAAGACGAGTTCCATCAGCGTGGGAGGACTTCTTTCAGGGTTTTGTATTGGAGCGTACGCAATGATTGGTGGGCGATGGCCACCAGCATCAGCACCGTCGCGCCGACCACCAGCATATAGACGCCCAGGTCAAACAGCAGCACGCTCGACAGGTGCAGCTCGCCGAAACCGGGCAGTTCGCCATGCCAGGCATAGCTGGTGAGGAAAGGCATCGCGGCAAACATGGCGCCAAGGCCAGCCACGGCGGCGGCCAGCAGGCCGCTGGCGATCCAGTAGAGCGGACGGATGCGCAGGCGCGACTCCACCCACAGGGTGCCGCCGACCAGGTATTGCAGGATCACCGCCGTGGCCAGGATCAGACCGCCGACAAAACCGCCGCCGGGCGCATCATGACCGCGCAGCAGGAAAAACAGCGACACCAGCATGGCCAGCGGCAGCAACAGTCGCACCAGCACGGCAGGCAGCAGCATGACCCCTGCGGGCAGCAGGGCGGCCGTATCGCGCAGCGCGATGCCGCCGTTCTGTTCGCGCTGCTGACGCGGCAAGGGCACGCTCTCCGGCGCCGGACGGAAACGGCGCAACAGCGCATAGACGGTCAGGGCGACGATACCCAGCACGGTGATTTCGCCAAAAGTGTCAAAGCCACGGAAATCCACCAGGATGACATTGACCACGTTGCGGCCACCGCCTTGCGGCTGGGCTTGCTGAATGAAGAAAGGCGCGATGCCTTCCACCGCCGGCCGGTTCAGCACGCTGTAGGCAAGCGCGGCAATGCCCGTACCGCAGCCGCCTGCCAGCAGCAGGTCGCGCCACCGTCGCAGATGCGTCTGCAACCCACCCGTGCCACCCGCCTGCGCGTTGTGGCGTGGCAACCAGCGCAGCCCGAGAAGGAGCAACACCGTGGTGACCACTTCCACCGTAAGCTGAGTCAGTGCCAGATCGGGCGCCGAAAACCAGACGAAAGTCAGACTGGTCGCCAGACCGGCACCGCCGGCAAAAACAACAGCCGCAAAACGCTGGCGCCTGGCCAGCCAGGCCACGGCCAGCGCGCAGCTGCCGCCGACGACCCAGAGCAGCACAAAAGCAGGCTCGGCCGACAGCGGCGTCTGCCGGGCGGCATGGCTGGACAGACCACTCTCAGCCATGCCGCCAGACAGCACCAGCAACAGACTGCCGCCCAGCGCAACAGCAAAAATCAGCAACAACTGCATCTGCAGGCGGTTCGAAGTGAGCCAGCCCAGCAGTTGCCGGGCAGCGGTGGTGGCCACTTTGAGCAAGCCGTCAAAAATTTGCCGGCCATCCACCACCATCAGCCAAGGCATGACTGGCGCAGACCGGCCTGCAAACACGCGGTGGTAAAGCAGGCTGCCACCGAGCAGGGCCGTCAGACTCATCAGCAAAGGCGTGTTGAATTTATGCCAGACAGCCAGATCGTAGGCGGGTGCGGCCTCACCCAGAATTGCGCCAGTGGCCAGCTGCAGATAGGGGCCGATGGCATAGGCGGGGAACATGCCAACCAGCACGCAAGCGGCAACCAGCAGAGCGCTGGGCAGCAACATCCAGCGCGTCGGCTCGTGCGGAATGCGCGGCAGATGTTGGGCCAGCGGGCCGAAGAAAACCTGATGGATCAGGCGCAACGAATAGGCGACGCTGAACACGCCAGCCAGGACGGCCGCCAGCGGCAGGCCGATGCGCTGCCAGCCGGGCCGATCGAGAAAAACAGTTTCGGCAAAAAACATTTCCTTCGACAAAAAACCATTCAGCAGCGGCACACCGGCCATGGCCGCCGCCGCCACCACGGCCAGCGCGGCGGTAATCGGCATGGCGCGGGAAAGACCCGACAAACGGCCAAGGTCACGCGTGCCGGTTTCATGATCGACGATGCCGGCGGCCATGAACAGCGAAGCCTTGAAAGTGGCGTGATTGACGATATGGAACACGGCGGCAACCAGCGCCAACTGGCTGTTCATGCCCAGCAGCAGGGTGATGAGTCCCAGATGGCTGATGGTGGAGTAAGCCAGCACGCCCTTCATGTCCTGCTGGAACATGGCCAGATAGCCGGCCAGCACCAGCGAACACAGCCCGGCGCCGCCAACGATCCAGAACCAGGCATCGGTGCCGGCCAGCACCGGCCACAGCCGCGCCAGCAGGAATACGCCCGCCTTGACCATGGTGGCCGAATGCAGATAGGCCGACACCGGCGTGGGCGCGGCCATGGCGTGCGGTAGCCAGAAATGGAAGGGGAACTGGGCGCTTTTGGTCAGCGCGCCCAGCGCGATCAACAACAGCACCGCCGGATACCAGGGATGGGCCTGAACCTGCGGCGCGGCCGCCAGCACGGTATCCAGATCATAACCGCCCGCAATCTCGCCCAGCAGCAGCACGCCGCCGAACAGGGCCAGCCCCCCCATGCCGGTAACGATGAGCGCCATGCGCGCGCCATTGCGCGCTTCGCTCCGGTGATGCCAATAGGCGATCAGCATGAAGGATGACAGACTGGTCATCTCCCAGAACATCACCAACTGGATCAGCTGGCCGGAAAGCACAACACCCAGCATGGCGCCCATGAAAGCCAGCAGGAAAGAGAAAAAACGCGGCACCGGATCGTCCGGCGACATATAGTAGCGCGCATACACCACCACCAGCAGCCCCATGCCGCTGACCAGCAGGGTGAACAGCCAGGCATAGCCGTCCATGCGCAGGCTGAAATCAAGGCCGAGTGCCGCCACCCAGGGCAAGTTGAAGCGCAGCACGCCCTCGGCCGCCACCTGCGGATACAGATCGATGACGATGAGGGTGACCGCCAGCGCCACGGCGCCGGCCAGCCAGGCTTCAGCATTGCGCGCATTTGCCGGCAGCAATGCAGCACACAGACTGCCGAAAAATGGCAGGAAAAGAATCAACAACAACTCCATTCGGGCAATTGTATTCCAAAGGTCTGCCGGCTTGCCGCAAGACAGCTTGACCGGTTACGGAAAAGACGCAATACTCGCCGACTTCAAGAATTAATCGTTCGGATAATTAATTTAACCCAGAGGGAGACGAGCATGACCCAAACAGCGACTCCGCCTGCTGCTGCCGAGGTTTTGCGGGCGGGCTTTGAAGTCGGTTATACCTACACCCGTCTGACCGGGCCGGTGATTGGTGAATTCATGACCGGGTTGCGTGATGGTCGCATCAAGGGCATCAAGGGCAGCAATGGCCGCGTGATTTGCCCGCCGACGGAATACGATCCGCAAACCGCCGAGGAATTGACCGAATTCGTCGATCTGCCGGATACCGGCACAGTGGAAACTTTCAACTGGGTTCAGCAGCCGCGTCCCAAGCATCTGCTGCAAAAGCCGTTTGCCTTTGCCCTGATCAAGATCGACGGGGCCGATACGGCGCTGCTGCACATGGTGGATGCCGGGGCGGAAAGCAAGATGAAACGCGGCATGAAGGTCAAGGCGCGCTGGGCGGCCGAGCGCAAGGGCTTCATTACCGATATCGAATGCTTCGAGCCGGCCTGAGGAGAACAAGATGTCTGACAAGATCGAAATGATCGAGTGCCCCGTTTCACTCGACTACAACTTTTCTGCCGGTGCCGCACCGACGCGTTTCTTGCAGGGCATGAAGCGCGGCCAGCTGACCGGCCAACGTTCGCCGCTCACCGGCAAGGTCATCGTGCCGCCGCGCGGGGCCGACCCGGAAAGCGGGCTGGCCACGGTGGAAGAACTGGAACTGCCGGATACCGCCACGGTGATCACTTTCACCATCGTGCATTTGCCGATTCCGACTTCCAAGCTCGATCCTCCGTTCATCGTCGCCAACCTGGTGCTCGATGGTTCCGACCAGACCTTCATCCATCTGGTTTCCGGCTGCGCCAATGAAGATGTGCAGATCGGCATGCGCGTGAAAGCGGTGTGGAAAGATCAAAGCGAGTGGGATTATTCAATGGACAACATCGCCTACTTTGAACCCACTGGCGAGCCGCTGGTGGATATCGAGGCACTCAAGGCAGAACGACTGGCTGCAGCCCGTCGCCATGTCGCATCGCAGGAGAAGAAATAATGCGCGAAGTGGCCATCATTGCTTATGCCCAGACGCCGCGGGTGCGCGACTGCGGCTCGAAGAACGACGTTGAACTGGTCATGGACGTGGTTCATGCCGTGAAGAAACAGGTCGGCTTCACCAATCAGGACATCGATTTCTTCTGTTCCGGTTCCTGCGACTACCTTGGCGGTTCGGCCTTTGCTTTCGTCAATGCACTGGACGCCCTGGGCGCGGTGCCGCCGATCAACGAGTCGCACGTCGAAATGGACGCCGCCTGGGCGCTTTATGAAGCCTGGCTGAAAATCCAGACGGGTCATGCCGACACCGCCCTGGTGTATGGCTTTGGCAAATGCTCGCAAGGCAATCTGCCCGATGTGCTGACCCTGCAGCTCGACCCCTATTACACCCAGCCGCTGTGGCCGGACAGCATCAGCCTGGCGGCCTTGCAGGCGCAGGCTTTGCTCGATGCCGGCAAGATCACCGAAGCCGACATGGCGCGCGTGGTGCAGCAAAGCCGTGCCAACGCCAAAAACAAACCGGGCACCCAATTGAAAGGCGACTACAGCGTGGAACAGCTGCTGGCCGAGCCCAAGCTGGTTTCACCGCTGCGCAAACATGATTGCCCGCCGGTCACCGATGGCGCTTCCGCCGTGATTCTCGCCACGCGCGAAGTGGCCGAGAAATTCCACAAACGCAATGCCTATATCACCGGCATCGACCACCGTATCGAATCGCATCAGCTGGGCACGCGCGATCTGGTCCACTCGGTATCCACCCGAATCGCAGGCGAAGCTGCGGGCGTGGGCCAGGGCAAGGTGGATGTGGCCGAACTGCATGCGCCGTTCAGTCATCAAACGCTGATGCTCAAAGAGGCGCTGGGGCTCGATGAGAACACCCAAATCAATCCATCCGGCGGCGCGCTGGCCGGCAACATCATGATGTCGCAAGGGTTGAGCAACTTTGGTGAAGTCGCCATGCGCATCATCAAGGGTGAGGCGAATCGCGGCGTGGCCCATGCCACCAGCGGGGCTTGCCTGCAACAGAATCTGGTCGCCGTACTGGAGGGGAAATAAGATGGGTAACGCATGTGCAGTGGTTGGCATCGGCCAGTCCGAACGCTATAAAACCAAAATCAAGAAATCCATGGCCGGTCTGGTGCGCGAAGCCGCGCAAAATGCCCTGAACGATGCCGGCTGTACCTGGGCCGACATCGATGCCGTCATCATCGGCAAGGCCCCCGACTTCTTCGAAGGCGTGGTAATGCCCGAGCTGTATCTGGCCGATGCGCTGGGCTGCAATGGCAAGCCGATGATGCGGGTGCATACCGCCGGCTCGGTTGGCGGTTCGACGGCGATCGTCGCTGCCAGCCACATCCAGAGTGGTGTGTTCAAGCGGGTACTGACGCTGGCTTATGAAAAACAGTCCGAATCCAACGCCATGTGGGCGCTGTCCACCCGCCAGCCTTTCCAGCCCCATCTGAACGCCGGCGCGGGCGGTTTTTTTGCCCCCATCATCCGCGAATACATGCGCCGTACCAAGGCGCCGCTGGATATTGGCTGCAAGGTGGCACTCAAGGACCGCACCCATGCACTGAAGAATCCCCATGCCCACATGCATGAGGACAAGGATGCATTGACACTGGAAAACTACATGGATTCGGTCATGCTGTGGGATCCGATCCGTTATTCCGAAGTCTGTCCGTCGTCCGATGGCGCCTGCGCGATGGTGCTGTGCAATGAAGAACTGGCCAAGAAGTCACCCAATCCGCCGGCCTGGATTCACGCTACGGCGATGAAGTCCGAGCCCACCATGTATCCCTGGCGCGAGGAAGTGAACCCCGAAGCCGGTATTCTCTGCGCCAAGGAGCTCTATGCCCAGGCCGGCATCAGCAACCCGCGCAAGGAACTCGACATGGCGGAAGTCTATGTGCCGTTTTCCTGGTAC
>JAHRWT010000050.1 GCA_019105045.1 Sterolibacterium sp. | reverse complement strand
ATGGCGCGTCAAGGCGACAGGCGCCCAGGGTTCAGGCATCCTGCGTTCGATGAGCCAGGCCAATTGTTTCATCGTGCTGGATACGGAGAGCACCGGCGCAGCGGCCGGCGAATTGGTCAACGTGCAGCTGATGGATGGGCTGGTGTAAGCTTTCTCATTGCGCAGCGTTCTGTGTTTCTGCTTCCGCTTCCGGATGGTAGATCAGATAGGCATTGCGCGACGCTTTTTTGACGGCATACAGGGCGTGGTCGGCATTTTTCTTCAGCTCATCGGCGTTGTTCCCATGTTGCGGATAGATGGCAATGCCGACACTGCCGGAAATCTTGGCGCGGCCCTGTTCCAGCTGGAAAGGCTGGTCGAGGGTGTTGACGATCCGCAGGGCAATTTCTTCGGCTTCTTCAATGCCGCTGATTTCGGAGAGCAGGGCAGCGAATTCGTCTCCCCCCAGACGTGACAGCGTGTCGGATTCGCGCACGCATTGCGCCATGCGCTTGCCGGCTTCCACAAGCAGCGCATCGCCCGCGGCGTGTCCCATGGTGTCATTGACGTTCTTGAAGTAGTCCAGATCGATATAGAGCAGGGCGAAGCTGCGGTGATAGCGGCGAGCGTGCGAGATGGCCAGCTGCAGGTGGTCCTCGAACAGATTGCGGTTGGGCAGCCCGGTCAGCATGTCGTGGTTGGCCTTGAAACGCAGTTGATCTTCAGCCTGCTTGCGTTGGGTGATGTCGCTGAATGTGGCGACATAACAGCCTTCCAGATCAAGCTGCGCGGAGGTTTCGGCCGTGTTCCTGAGTGCAGCGATGGTCAGCCATTCGACATAGGGGCCGCCATCCTTGCGGCGGTTCCAGATTTCTCCCGACCAGCTACCCGTCTGGCGCAGGCTGTGCCACATGGCCTCATAGAAAGATTGGTCATGGCGGCCCGAACTGAGCAGTTTGGGTGACTGGCCAATGGCTTCTTGTGCGCTGTAGCCGGTGATTTTTGTGAATGCCGGATTGACCATGACGATGCGGTTGCTGCCATCTGTGATCATGATGGCTTCGGTGGTGCTTTCAAGCACGGCCATGGCCAGCCGCCGGTCACGCTCGGCGCGTTGCAAGGTGGTGAGCATGGCCTGCTGGCGGCCATTTTCTTCGGGCTGGACAGAGGCGGCGGGTCTGGCATGGGCGGTCAGGAGGCCGCGCAGCGCTAGATGAGCCAGCACGGCCAGGCCGCCGTAGGCCAGCAGATGGGTGAGCAGCAGCCGCCCTGCCTGTGCCTCGCGGATGGCTGGCAGATTCAGGCTGTACGAGAGCAGCACGAGCAGGCCGATCAAGAGATAGGCCAGTGCAACGAACAGGCTGTAGCGTGGATGAGCAGGTTTCATGTCGGCTTTTCGATAGTCGGTAATCAAGGCAAACACAGGCCGTTCATCCACTCTATCCCAGATGTTTGCAAAACGGAATTGCGTCGCAGTTTGTGCCTTTTGCAATCGCCGACTGCTTCAAGGACTGCGTCTGTTTTTTTGCGGGCATGGTCGTGCGTGCAGATGATAGGGCGCCTGTTCGGGCGGCGTGTCTTGCCTGTTTTTTGGGCCAGCTGCATCTGCACGAAAAATTCTGCGCAACAGCGGTGGCCAGTATGATTCGTTATAATTGCCCAGTCAGTGATTGACTGGGCAGTCAAATGAGCAAGGTACAGTCGAACAAGACACCACGGAACAAGACGCAGCGTTTCTATCGGGCCGACAGCTACACCATCAACGACAGCATCGGCTATCTGGTCAGCCGGCTGTCGCAGACGCTGGGGCGCGAGATTGATCGACGCATGGTGGAGCTCGGCCTGACCGATGCCCAGTGGAAGCCTCTGCTGCTGTTGCAACAGGGCGCCTGTACCACGGCGGCAGATATTTCCCGCATGGTTGGGCTGGATACCGGCGCAGTCACTCGTCTGCTGGATCGGGTAGAGGGCAAGGGACTGATCCGGCGAGTGCGTTCTGCAGCAGACCGGCGGGTGATCAATCTGGAGTTGACGGACGAAGGACGGCGCGTGGCCAATGAAGTGCCGGCAATCATCACGGGGCTGGCCAACCACTTTCTGGAGGGCTTTGCCGTGGAGGAGTATGAGCAGTTCAAGGACTATCTGAATCGTGCCCTGGAGAATCTGGAGCATCTGGCTTGAGCTGATCTGGAGCACAACCGTTTTCTTGCAATTTCATTTTCTGGTGTGACTTTCATGAGCCATGTAAATACTGTGCAAACCTCTGCCGGGCAGAGCACACAGCCACCCAATCCACGTCGCTGGCGGATGCTGTTGTTTACCGTGCTGTGCCTGTTGCTGGGGCTGGCCTATGCCCTGTATTGGGGGATGGTTGCCCGGTACAAGATCTATACCGACAATGCCTATGTGCAAGGCAATGTGGTGCAGGTTACGCCGCTGGCGGGGGGCACGGTGGTGACGGTGAATGTCAATAACACCGACACAGTGCAGGCCGGGCAGGTGCTGGCCAGCCTGGATCCGTTGGATTCACGGCTGGCGCTGGATCAGGCAGAGGCCCGTCTGGCGCAGACTGTGCGCGATACGCGGGCCTTGTACGCCAGCGACAAGGCACTGGCCGCCCTGGTGAATGTCCGTCAGGCCGATGTGCGCCGCAGCGAATTCGAGCGCCAGCGCGTGCAGACCGATCTGTCGCGTCGGCTCGGTCTGCTGGAGGGCGGGGCTGTCTCGGTGGAAGAGGTGCAGCACTTGCGCACGGCCGTTGCCAATGCCCGCGCGGTACATGCTGCGGCCCTGGCGGCCTTGCGTGAAGCGCAGGAGCAGCTGGCGAAAAACCAGACACAGACGGCAGGTGTCGAAGTGATGCGCCATCCGCAGGTGCTGGCCGCAGCGGCGGCTTATCGCACGGCCTGGCTTGCCCATCAGCGACGGGATATCGTGGCGCCGGTGGCTGGCACCATCGCCCAGCGCAATGTGCAGGTGGGACAGCGATTGAACAGCGGTGCGCCGATCATGGCTATCGTGCCGCTGGATCAGTTGTGGGTCGATGCGAATTTCAAGGAATCCCAGCTGGAAAAACTGCGCATCGGGCAGGCGGTTGAGCTGACGGCGGATGTGTATGGCAGTGGCCGCAAGTTTCATGGTCAGGTGGCGGGACTGGCGGCTGGCACAGGCGCAGTTTTTTCTCTGCTGCCGGCACAGAATGCCACCGGCAACTGGATCAAGATCGTCCAGCGCGTGCCGGTGCGCATCACGCTCGATGCTGCGCAGCTGCGCGAAACCCCGCTGCGTGTGGGGTTGTCGATGGAAGCGACGATCGATGTGCGTGACCAATCGGGCGTGGCGGTCAGCGAGGCGGCCAGGAAAGGTGTCGAGAGGGTTTCGGCAACCACGGTTTATGCTCGTCTGGAGCAGGCAGCCGATGAACGCGTCAATGCCATCATTGCCGAAAATCTTGGCCAGGCGGCGCCTGTCGCTGTGTCTGTGTCTGTGTCTGCGTCTGCACAGCCCGGCAAATGAGCGCAGGCGGCCCCTTCTGCGTATGGCAGGTACGCTAGATGGCTGACGCATCGGTCACGGCGGATGAGACAGCGGCACCCGGTTTCGATCCGCCACCGCTGACGGGTGGCCGGTTGGTGCTGGGCACCGTGGCCCTGTCGCTGGCGACATTCATGAATGTGCTGGATTCGTCGATCGCCAATGTATCGATTCCGGCGATTGCGGGTGATTTTGGCGTCAGTCCAAGTCAGGGTACCTGGGTGATTACCAGCTTTGCCGTGTCAAACGCCATTTCCGTGCCGCTGACCGGCTGGCTGACTCAGCGCTTCGGCATGGTGCGTCTGTTTACCTTGAGCATCCTGCTGTTTGTCATCGCATCCCTGCTCTGTGGCATGGCGCCGAACTTTACCATGCTGGTGTTCTTTCGCGTGTTGCAGGGACTGGTCGCCGGGCCGATGATTCCGCTGTCGCAGTCGTTGCTGCTGCAGAGTTATCCCAAGGAAAAATCCGGTACGGCGCTGGCCTTCTGGTCGATGACCACACTGGTTGCTCCGGTGATGGGGCCGATGCTGGGTGGCTGGATCACGGACAGCTATTCCTGGCCATGGATTTTTTACATCAATATTCCTGTCGGTCTGTTTGCCATAGTGGCCACCTGGCTGCTCTACAAGAAACGCGAATCACCCACGCGCAAGTTGCCGATCGATACGGTCGGTCTGGCTCTGCTGATCATCTGGGTCGGCGCCTTGCAGATACTGCTCGACAACGGCAAGGAGCTCGACTGGTTCGCCTCCATCTGGATCATCGTGCTGGCGCTGATTGCACTGGTCAGCTTTGTGTTCTTCATGATCTGGGAAATTTCCGAAGCGCATCCGATTGTGGATCTGAGTCTGTTCAGGCGGCGAAATTTCTGGTCGGGGACGTTGTCGCTGTCGCTGGGCTACGGCATTTTCTTCGGGAACGTGGTGCTGCTGCCGCTGTGGTTGCAGCAATTCATGGGTTATACATCGACCTGGGCCGGCTTGCTGATGGCGCCGGTAGGCATATTGGCCATATTGATTACGCCGTTTGTTGGCAAGAACATGCATAAAGTCGATTTGCGGATCCTGGCGACCGTTGCCTTTGCCAGTTTTGCCGTGGTGTTCTGGATGCGTTCGCAATTCAACGTGCAGGCGGATATGTGGACCCTGATGCTGCCTTCCATCGTGCAGGGAATTCCCATGGCTTTTTTCTTTGTGCCACTGATGGCGCTGATACTCTCCGGCCTGCCGCCTGAGCGCATACCGGCGGCGGCAGGGCTGTCGAATTTTGTGCGCATCACGGCCGGTGCGTTCGGCACTTCGATCTACACCACGCTGTGGGAGGATCGCGCAGCCCTGCATCACGCCGAGCTGGTCGAATCAATCCATATGGGCAGCCCGCCAGTGCTTGATGCCTTGCGCCAGTTTGCCGATCTTGGTCTGCAGCCCATGCGGGGGCTGGCCTATCTCGACCGCATGATCAACCAGCAAGCCTACATGTTGAGTGCGAACGATCTGTTTCTGGCCTCGGCCGCGCTCTGTCTGGGGTTGATTGGTGTTGTCTGGCTGGCCCGGCCAGAGGGCGCTGCGGGGAGGGCGGATGGCGGTGGCGCGCACTGAAAGACCGGGCTGGCCGTGTCCGCGCCACCTGTCGGGCCTGGCAAGCTGCCGGAATACAGCCGGCGGATCAGTGTGGCTTGGCGGTCTGGGTGGATTCGGTAGCGCTGGAATGGAGTTTTTCCAGGGTGGTGCGCATTTCGCCGAAAGTCCGCAACATGCACTGGAAGTAGATCTTGTTGGCTTCCAGCGATAGCGGTTTGACGACATATTGCCCGCTGGCGGCCGAGGCTTCCATCAGACACTGGTTGTTGCGGTAGATTTCCCAGCTTTCACGGCTGGCCTTGAGGCGCTCCTGCATTTTTTCATTGCCGGCGAAGCGCTCGTGCAGGCGTTTGTAATCGCTTTCCATGCGGGTTTCCAGGTGGCGCATCAGGGAGCCGCCGCACTGGTCGATTTCGCTGCTTGAGCGGGCCTGCTCCAGACAGTTTGGCGTCTGCGCCAGGGCCGGCGCACTGCCACCCGTGAAAATGCCCGTCAGCAGCAAGACGGGCAGCAAGCGGGCGTAGCGGTTTTGACGGGTGTGGTTTTTGAGCGAGGTCATGGCAAAGGGTCCGGAGTCTTTGTTCGAAGGCTGGGCAACAGCCAGGCAGATGGGGATGGCGTTGGCTTTTTCAACCGTCAGTCAGGCAAGTCGTCCGCGCGCGGCCATGCGGTGAGGTCGGCATCAGGTGGCACGCAGGGCACGCAGAGTCCGCCAGGCGATCAGGCCGCAGATGCAGGACCAGACGATCAGTTGACGACGGATGTCCAGATACCCGTCCGTGGCGGCCAGCGCAGCCAGGCAGAGACAGCCCAGTCCGGTACAGCTCAGCAGGGCAAGCTGCTTGCCACGACTCAGCCGGTGTACGGGCAGGCTGTTTTCAAAAAATTGCATGACGGAGTAGCGTGTCGTCGCCACCGGCATGTGCTGCGTCGTCCGGCGTGTGAATAATTGCTTGAGCAGGTTGAGGGCGAGAAAACTGGCAAGCAGTATCCAGCCACCCACCTTGCTGGCGAACAGCAGCATCATCACCGCAAAAATGCTCAATCCCCAGCGTTTCTGCTGGCGGAACAGCGTCTGATAGCATTCGTCGGATTCGATCACATAGGCTTTGCCGATCATGCCATTCGGATAAAACAGGCGTTGCCCGTCGGCCGTGGTCTGGAACGAGTTTTGGGCGATAAAGTCAAAATCCAGGCGCATGGCCGTCCTGGCGGGTTTGGTGATATTCAAGCAGATAGCGTCCATCAGCCGTCGGCCGACCCAGTGTTTCCAGCAAGCTCGCCAGCGGGCTGGGCCTTTGGTCGAGGCGGTCTGATCTGTTGATGAGGGTTTCGCTGCCGAGAATTCTGCTGCCGGCATCGCCCAGGCCGGGGACACTCGCTTGAGCAGAGAAATCCAGACCATTACGGGCGCTCAACGTGCCATTGCCGGTGATCTGCAGAGCGCCGCGCAAGGTTTCCAAGTGGATTTGCGATTGTTCGCCCTGGCCTGTCAGATGAATGCGGTAGTCGCCGAGAACGATGCCGGGTATTTCGGCAACTGCGGCATCACGCCAGAAGATTTCCAGCTGCCCCTGACAGTCGTTGCGTTGCCAGTTGCAGCTGAAACGCTGGCTGCTGGCGTGGAGCTGGCCGTGCCAGTCATAACGACCAAAGGCGCCGGGCAGCAGCGGGGCAATGGTTTCGGCCGGCAAGCGCAGGTCGATGTCTTCGATCTGCAAGCCGGCGGGACGGGCGACCAGCAGGAGCTGTCCCTGTTCTGGCGTCAGGCGGATGGTCAGTCGGCCATGCAGCAGTTCGCTGGCGTGGATCTGCCAGTGGAGATTCTGGAGCTTGCGCCAGGGTGTGTTCTTGCCGGCGCGGGCAAGCAGCATCCCGGAACCGCGCCAGAGTGTGCCAGTGGGGGCTTCCAGATGCCACTGGTCATTGCTGATGCGTGTCAGCAGTGAGGCCAGGCTGGCGGCCGGCCATTGACTGATCGCTGCGAGCAGCAGCAAGCAGAGAAACAGCAGACCGTAACCCAGGGATTTGCGCATGATGGATCAGGCGTGCAGGAGAGGGAGGCGGCGAGGGGCGAGGGGCGGACGTCAGCGTGGTGCGGGCAAGGAGGGCAAGGCCAGCAATGCTTCGATGCGGACCTGACCATTGTTGCCGCTTGCTTCGATCCGGCTTTGCTGCAGCTGCAATTGGGCATCGCGCTGCAGCAGGACGAGGGCGTCCAGCCAGAGGTCAAAAGGCAGTTCGGCCTGAAGTCGCAGCTGGCCAGCGCCGGTGGTTTGCAGCTGGCCGGCGACCAGCTTCAGACCTGCCTGCTGCAGCAGGGTTTCGGCAGTTTGCTGGAGGCTGTCTGGGGTGGGTAACGGATTGACGGGTTGGTTTTGCAGGTTGCGGATATCTGCCGCCTGCTGCTGCATGGTGACCAGTTGCAGGCGGAGCTGGGGGAGCTGTTGCTGCAGGCGCGTGCGCGCCTGATGCGCATGCCATAAACCGTTGGTGAGCAGGGCCGTGCCCAGAAACAGCGCCAGGGCTAATAGGAAGTGCCGTTCGCGGGGCGCGCGTGCCTGCCAGAAGTTGTCCAGGGCCTGCCGATAGGCGTTCATGGTTGACTCCGCAGGATCAGGAGGGCTTCGCTGGCGTGGCCGTTGCTCGCCGGGCGGCTGTCGCGGATGACGACGTCCAGTCCGCGCCGTGTCAGGTTTTCGCGTAGTTGTTCCAGCTGTTGATTGTCGGCCAGTGTCAGCGTCAGTTCGAGGCGATTTGCGGCATAGGCGATCAGCCGTAGCTGGCTGGAATCGGGCAAGGCACTGCTGGCCGTGGCCAGCAGGCTGAGAAAATCGCCGGCTCCGGACTGGCCGCGTTCGCGCAGCAGCTGGTCATGCAGGCGCTGCATTTGCAGGGGGGGATCGACGATGGTCTGTGCCTGCGGAAAACTGCTGCGGAATTGTGCTGTCATCTGTTGTTGCAGACGGTTCTTTTCGTGATTCAGCCAGGCCCATTCAGTCAGGCTGAACAGGCTGTAGATGAGCAGGCACAGCCCGCCAAGCAGGGCTGCCGGGCGCAGCACATCCCAGCCTTCACCCGTCTTGCGCGGCGGTGAGAAGTCGCCCGTCAGCAGATTGCGCGCAGTCTGTGCCGGCAGGTTGTGCCAGCGGTATGCGCCGGCAAGGCGCAGTGGCAGGCCGAGGCGCTCTTGCCAGTCCTCGATTTGTGTTGCATCCAGGTTCAGATCGGGCGCGGTGAAGATCTCGATGGCGGCCGGCTGTGTGCCGGCTTTGCGTGCGGCGGCAAGCATCAGCTGCAATTCTGCCGGCAGCGCCAGCCGTTTGCCGGAGGCATCGTCAGCCAGATCGAGGTTGCAGCCGGCTTCATTGGCTGTGCGCAGAAAGCCCCGTCCGGGCTTGAGGCAAAGTGCCCAGTGATCGGGGTGGCTCATGGGCAGCAGCTGCAATTCGCTGATGAGTCGCTGCGGCACATGGCCCAGCGCGCGCAATGTGGCAAGCAGGGTTTGCAGGCGGCTGCGGGAAATGACCCAGACGGCGGTATTTGCCACGGTTGCCGTGTCTGTAACGGGCCGGGCGGGAGATGCCGGTAACGGATTGCCGAGTACGAAATGTTCGCTGGCCACATCGCCCAGCAGTTGTTCTTCGAGGGCGTAGCCGATGATTTCGGGGGTTCGTGCTCGGGCAGCCTTGGGCAGATCGAGTGAAGTCAGCAGGCACTGTTCTGCCGTCAGAAGCACTTCGCAATGGCTGGCGGCCGGCCAGTGTCGCGGTTCGCTGTTGCCGGCCTGCAGCTGGACGCCGCTGGCATTCAGCAACTGCCATTCGCAGGCTGTCTGCTGGCCGGGCCAGCTGGCCGGCAGATAGAGGCGCAGCAAAGTGGCGGAGGTCTTGTTCATGGCCGTAGGATCAGGACTGCGCTTCAGTCGAACTTTTGCCAGAGAATACGCGGCCAGAAGGTGTTGCGCTGCAGCAAGGCCTGCAGGCGGACGCTGGCCTGGCCATGGCGGGTATGGACCAGGACACTGAAATGAGTGCTGCGGGTGCCGATGCGTTCGCCGACCAGGCTCGGCCGCTGTGCAGAGTCGATCTGCCCGGCCAGGCGTGAGCGCAGGTCGTTCTCGTCGAGAAAGGGGATGCGTTCACGTTCGGCAATGATCTGGCGGATTTCCGTGGTGGAAAAATCATGGAGGACGGCGCCCAGCACCCGTGCGCCGGCAGTATTCAGATTCAGTGGATTATAGCCGGGAAGCACAGTGACATAGGGCCGCAACTGCGCGACGATGCGCGGCGTGTAGCCCTTGATGCGCAACAGATTGTCAAGGTCGCTGAGTTCGCGGTTGGCCGCGCGATAGGGGGGCTGCAGAGCCAGATAGTCGTCATCTTCGGCGCCATCTTCGCCAGGCTGGTCATCGGCATCCAGCCAGTCGGCCAGGCTGCCGGCGAGTTGCTGTGGTAGTTGCAGGCCGGCCAGCAGGCGGCGGAAAGTGGCGATTTCAAGGTCATCGCGGCGCCCGTTGCGCACCAGGTTGTTGAGGTTGTATTTGCTTTGTTCATCGGTGATGGCGCCGCCGATTTCGCCGTCTTCTACCGGCATATTGGGAACCCGTGTGGCCCAGGGTTCTCCAGGGTGGTCATGGCGGCTTTTGCGCGCATCTTCGGCCAGTACGGCACGCGCCCAGTCAACGCCGGCACTGGCCAGCTGGCGGGCCTGATTCAGATCGCGGCGGGTTTCCATGCCGCGCAGCCAGTTGTGCTGCTGCCAGATCAGGGTAGTGGCCAAGGGGGTGACCAGGGCAACCACCAGCAGTGCCATGATGAGGGCGGCGCCGTGCTGTGGTCTGCTGTGCGGGCTGTTCATGGGGGCATCCGTGATGGCTTTGCGTGGATTCACATGGGCAGGGCAAAGATGCGCCGCAAACGGGTGCCGTCAAGCAGTTCCAGCTCGATGGCAACGGCGCGTGGCAGTCTGTCCTGCGGTGTGCCGGCAGGCGGCCAGTGATCCTGCCACTGGTTGTTGTCGTCCAGATGCTGGAAATGCAGTTTGCTGACGCCGTCGAGCAGGGGATGGACGGCGGGCAGTGCTGCCTTTGTCGTCTGTCCGTCACCTGGTGCGTTCTTTCGATCAAGTACCGGCCAGAGCAGCAGTTCGACCTGACTGCCACGCAGGCGATAGCCCAGGCGGATTTCATCCTGGCCACGGCTGGATTTGCGGGTGAATTCAAGGGCGCAGCGTTCGTTTTCTGTGGCATTCCCGTCTGCTGTTTGGTCGGGCGCCAGGTCGGCCGCTGTCTCAGTCCGGCCCAGCCAGGCAGGCAGGCTGTCGGCCTGGCTGTGATCGGCCTGCGGCATCATGGCTTTGAGGGCGGCTGTGTAGCGGGCCGCAAAACGCTGATTGAGCGTATCGCCGGTGGTGGCGGGGGAGGCGGTGTCTGCCGGGCGCACGGGGCCGACATGGATGGGGCGTGCCACGGGCTGGCTTACGTCATGGCTGAAACGATTGAAGAACAGCGCCAGCGATTGCCAGCGCTGGCTGTGTTCGGTCAGCTGCTGGCTGTTGCGGCCAAGGGTGTCCAGACCACGCCAGGCCAGGCTGGCGGTGATGGCCAGCAAGGCAATGGCCACCAGCAGCTCGATCAGGGTCATGCCCTGCTTGTGCGCTGCGCCAATTGTGGCATCCGGAAAGTGTGGGCGATTCATCAAGGGCGGCTCAATTGCGTGGGTGCACCAGAAAGCCGCTCAGGCGGGCCAGCGCCGGTGTTGGCGGCAGGCTGCCGTGGTGGCTGTCACTGGTGGCTGGCGCGACACGAACTTCGATGTCGATGCGGCGAAACTGGCTGTTGGGCGTGGTTGAAATGTTTTCCTGCCAGACAAAGCGTTGTCCACCCTGCTCGACTTCGGCACTGTAGCGGCCGGGTGCCGGCCAGTCGCGGTGGGCGCGGTGTTCTTCAAAGCGATTCTCGGCAACCCAGTCAGCCAGCTGGCGCTGTTGCAGGGCCGAGGCCTGGTCAGCGACAAGAGCGCTGGCGCGCAAGGCGGCCATCAGGGCGATGGCCAGTAGCGTCAGGGCAACCAGGACTTCGAGCAGGGTGAAGCCGCGTGCACTGCCTTGCCGAATCGCGAGGCGATGGGTCATGGGCTTGCCCGTACGCTGACGCGGCCGTTGGGCAGGCCCTGCAAGCGGACTTCCTGGGGTGATCCGCCGGTGCGGCTGCCCAGAACGATGCGGAACAACGGCGGATCGCCGCGTCGGAACACCAGCAGATCGCCTGTTTGCAATATCCGTCCGTCGACTTCGATCTGGCTGATGAAGACAGCGTCATCGAACTGGCGGCTGCGGAACATGTCCGCCGTCGTGCCGATGGGCAGCCAGCGTGGTTGGGCATCGTTGTCGGGAGCGGCCAGCCGGTCGAGGCTGTTGTCGGCCGTGTCGTCGGCCAGCAGAAAATCGTAGCCTGTCACATGGGCTTGCCAAGCCAGCTGGCGCTGTCCGGCCAGGGCTTCGGCATTGGCGGTTTCCAGCAGCGCGGCCAGTCGCCGGGCTTCGGTTTGGAGTGTCCGCTGCGGACTGGGGCGGAGTGTCATGACGACCGTGGTGCCGAGAATGCCGATGATGAGGGCGACCACCAGCATTTCGACCAGGGTGAAGCCGCGCTGCTGCATGGTCAAGGTTGGCAATCGCAGCGTGTCAGGCGCGGGCAGCGGCCATCAGAGCTCAGAGCTGCCAGTTGCCGATGTCGGCATCCAGCCCTTCGCCGCCGGGCGCACCGTCGGCACCGAAGCTGAAGACGTCGATTTCGCCCCGCAGGCCGGGGTTCAGGTATTGATACGGCTGACCCCAGGGGTCATTGGGCAGCTTTTCGATGTAGCCATCGGGATTCCAGTTGTCGACCGCCGGTCCGGTGCCACTGTCCGGACGCGTGACCAGTGCCTGCAGCCCCTGCTCGGTGGTGGGGTAGCGCTGGTTGTCGAGACGGTAGAGCTTGAGTGCGCCGACCAGGGCGCTGATGTCCTGGCGGGCGGCGACGATGCGGGCTTCATCGGGCCGGCTCATGATCTTGGGTACCACCAGGGCGGCGAGGATGCCGAGGATGACCACGACCACCATGATTTCGATCAGCGTGAAGCCGCCTTGCAGCGGTGCGAAAGATGCGGGGCGCTTGTCTATGGGCATGGAAGTCTCCTGTTTTATTGCAATAGCATGTTGATTTCGATGATGGGCAGCAGTACGGCGAGGACGATCAGCAGCACGATGCCGCCCATGCAGAGGATCAGCAGTGGCTCGAACAGGCTGAGGGCCACGCTGGTGCGCCGGTCGAGTTCGGCCTGCTGCTGCACGGCGGCGCGGTCGAGCATGTGGGCCAGGGTGCCGCTGGTTTCGCCACTGGCGATCATGTGGATCAGCAGGGGCGGAAAAAGTTTTTCCGTGCCCAGCGCGCGGTGCAGGGAATGGCCTTCGCGTACCCGGCGGATGGCCTGGTCGAGCGCGCCACGCAACACCTGGTTGCTGAGTACGTCGCGGGCGGTGTCCAGGGCGGTGAGCAAGGGGACGCCACTGCCGACCATGATGGCCAGGGTGCTGGCCAGGCGCGCGCCGTCGAGCGTGCGCAGGTGGCGGCCGAAGAGGGGCAGTGTCAGCAGGTAGCGATGCCAGCGCAATTGCAGCGGCCGGTTGCGCTGCAGCAGGTGATGCAGCGCGACAGCGGCGGCCAGGCTGGCGGGCAGCAGCCAGTAGATGTGGCTGCGCAGGAAATCGCTGAGCAGGATCAGCAGACGGGTGAGCAGCGGCAACGTCTGCTTGCCCTGGCGGAAAACTTCGACGATCTGCGGTACGACGTAGGTGAGCAGACCGATGATCACCAGCAGGGCGACCGTGCTGACCAGCGCCGGATAGAGCAGGGCCTGCAGCACTTTTTGCCGGGTGGCCTGCCAGGCTTCCAGATGATCGGCCAGTCGCAGCAGCAGACGGGCCAGTTCGCCGGATTTCTCGCCGGCATTGACGACGGCGCGATAGATCGGTGGAAAGCTGTCGGCATGTTGATTCAGTGCGGCGTGCAGGCTGTGCCCGGCCAGCACTTCGGCGCGCACGCCGGCCAGGATCTGACGGGCGCTGCCATATTCGTTCTGCTCGCTTTGCTCGATCAGCGCAGTCAGCGATTGTTCGATGGTCAGACCGGCTTCCAGCAGCATGGCCCACTGGCGGGTGAGCAGACTCAGGCTGCCGGCGGAAATCGTGCGCGGTTTCAGTGAGAAGCTGGCCAGCGCCAGGGCGGTCTTGCGCTTGTCGCCGGTCAGTGGTGTGACGCTGATCGGGTACAGCTGTTGCTCGCGCAGCTGGCTGCGGGCGGCGCGGCTGGTATCGGCTTCCAGCACGCCGCTGACTTCGCGCCCGTTGCTGTCCAGTGCCTGATAGCTGAAAGCGGCCATGCTGTGCTTGCTTGTCCCTTATTCGTCAGCCATCAATCGCGTGTGACGCGCAGGACTTCTTCCAGCGTGGTTTCGCCAGCCAGTACCCAGCGCAGGCCGTCTTCGCGCAGGGCGCGCATGTCGTGCGCCAGTGCGTGCGCGCGCAGGGCCTGGTCGGCGCTGCCGGTGTGGATCATGCGGCGCAGCGCATCATCGACCTGCAGCAGTTCGTAGATGCCCATGCGTCCCTGATAGCCGGTGTGGTTGCACTCCGGGCAGCCTTGCGGATGGTGCAGCCTGGCCGGTTGTGCGGAGGGCTGGTGGCCGTCGGCAGGTTGGTTGGCATATTGTGAAAATTGTTTGAGCTGGTGCTGCTCTTCGGCGGTGATGGCGCGGGCGAGTTTGCAGGCCGGGCAGAGGCGGCGCACCAGACGCTGGGCGAGTACGCCGGTCAGGCTGGAGGCAAGCAGGAACGGCTCGATGCCCATGTCGACCAGCCGCGTCACGGCGCTGGCCGTGTCGTTGGTATGCAAGGTGGCCAGTACCATGTGGCCGGTGAGACTGGCCTGCACGGCAATCTGTGCGGTTTCCAGGTCGCGGATCTCGCCGATCATGATGACGTCCGGATCCTGGCGCAGGATGGAGCGCAGCGCCTTGGCGAAATCCAGGCCGATGCGTGGATTGACCTGGGTCTGGCCGATGTGGGCCAGATCGTATTCGACCGGGTCTTCCACCGTCATGATGTTCAGGCGCGTGGCGTCGAGGCGGCTGAGCGCGGCGTAGAGCGTGGTGGTCTTGCCCGAGCCGGTCGGCCCGGTGACCAGGAAGATGCCGTGCGGCTGGCGGATCAGGCGATCCACCTGGGCCAGTGTGTCGGTGGCCATGCCGAGGATGTCCAGATGCAGGCGGGCCGGGTCCTTGTCGAGCAGGCGCATGACGA
>JAHRWT010000029.1 GCA_019105045.1 Sterolibacterium sp. | reverse complement strand
TTCGAAATCGCCTTCATTGGCCACCAGATCCTGGTTTTCGACATACACGCAACGCTTGTTCTGCGCGCGATGGCCGGCGATGACCGGATGCAGTTTGTCGCGCGCGAAATAGATCACCTGGCCCGGGCAGACCGTCGCCATGGCCGCCACCATGGGATCGGCCGCGTTGAGAATGGCCGTGCCTTTCGGCGCCACGTTCTGGACGATGACCCTTTTCACGACCGCCAGATCCTCGACCGTATTGATATAGGCCAGCCCCAGGTGATCGCCCTGGCCGATATTGGTGACGATGGCGACATCGCAGCGATCGAATGCCAGCCCCTCGCGCAGTACGCCCCCGCGAGCCGTTTCCAGCACAGCCGCATCGACATCCGGATGGCCAAGCACATTGCGCGCGCTTTTGGGCCCGCTGCAATCATCGCTGTCGATGCGCAGACCGTTGATGTAAATGCCATCCGTGGTGGTCATGCCCACCCGCAGCCGATGCTGACTGAGCAGATGCGCCGTCAGGCGCACGGTCGTCGTCTTGCCATTGGTGCCCGCCACGGCCACCAGCGGAATCCGGCCATCTTCGCCGTCCGGATACAGGGTGTTGATGATCGCCTCACCCACCGCCCGGCTTTTGCCATAGGACGGATTGAGGTGCATACGCAAGCCCGGTGCGGCATTGACTTCGACGATGCCGCCGCCCTGTTCCTCGATCGGACTGAGGACATGTTCGCACACCAGATCGATGCCGCAAATATCCAGTCCCACCATCTGGGCTGCGGCGACGGCCCGCGCCGCAACTTCGGGGTGCACATCATCGGTGACATCCGTGGCCGTCCCCCCCGTGCTCAAGTTGGCGTTATCGCGCAAGGCGACGTGCTGCCCCTTGGCCGGGATGTCGTCCGGTGTCAACCCCTGTTCGGTCAGGCGGGCGAGGGCAATGTCATCAAAAGGAATCCGCGTGAGCGCCGTGGCGTGACCATCGCCACGGCGCGGATCGCTATTGACCTCATTGACCAGGGTGCGCACGCTATGCACGCCATCGCCCAGAACATGCGGCGGTTCGCGTCGGGCGGCGGCGACCAGTCGTTCGCCCACCACCAGCAGACGGTAGTCGCCGCCCCGCAAGTGGCGCTCGACCAGAATAGCCTCGCCGATCCGGCTGGCCACCGCATAGGCTTGGGCCAGCTGCTCAGGCGTGGTGATGTTTACGGTCACCCCCCTGCCCTGATTGCCATCCTGGGGCTTGACCACCACCGGCCAGCCGATGGCTTCGGCTGCTTGCAAGGCGGCCTCGAGAGTGGCAACGGAACGCCCCTGTGGCACGGGCACACCAGCCATTTCCAGCAAGACCTTGGTCAGCTCCTTGTCCTGGGCAATGGCTTCGGCAATGGCGCTGGTACCATCCGTTTCCGCAGCCTGGATGCGCCGCTGGCGACTGCCCCAGCCAAACTGCACCAGGCTGCCCGCCGTCAGACGCCGGTAAGGAATGCCACGCACCACGGCGGCCTGAACGATCGCCCCGGTACTCGGTCCCAGACGTTCGTCTTCATCCAGCGTGCGCAGTTGCTCGAGTGCTGCCGGCAAATCAAACGGCTGGTCTGCCAGACTTGCGGCACACAGCTGCTGCGCCAGCTGCCAGGCCAAACGGCCAACAGCTTCTTCGGTATATTCAAAGACCACCTGATAGGTTCCTGCCTCAACCGTTTGCGTGCTGCGGCTGAACGTCACCGGACAGCCGGCTTCGGCTTGCAGACTGAGCGCAGCCAGTTCCAGTGCGTGCGCCAGTGAAACCGGCTCATCCTGGCGCATCGGCTGCAACAGGCCGACACGCGGGAAGCGCGCACGCAGCCGAGTTTCAAAACTGGGCAACTGGCGGATATCGCGCTCGGTTTCGGTCAACTGGATGATGACTTCGATGGCCGTATTGCGGCTCCACAGATTGGGACCGCGCAAGGCACGGATGCGTAGGACGTCCATGGTGGCGTGATGGGTGAGAAGAAGGAAAGTAGGTCGCGGCAATGGGAAGGTGTCAGACCGCGCCAAAAGCAATGGCCGTCGCGGGTTCGTTTTCCGGCAAAGTGGCGCCGGGGGGATCGGCGCGGAAAGTCTCGATGCCGCTTTGCAGCAGTTCGCGTGGAATACCCAGTGCCCAGGCAGCCGCCACGCCGGCCAGTACAGTAATGTCCTCACCTTGCTGGGCCAGCGGCACATCGACCAGCCGGCACAGCCGGATCTGTTCATCCCGGGTACTCAGCCAGATACTGCCATCGCGGATCAACACGGCGCGGCCAGCCTGTTCGATATGCCGTGCAACACAGGGGTTATCCGCTTGGCGACTGAAAAACAGCACTTCGCCGTCACTCAGTTCGGCCATGGCCGCGACCAGAGGATCATCCGCATTGAGCACAGCCACACCGTCAGGCCGCACGACATCCACCTGGGTACGCAGGATGCGCTGCACCTGTTCGAGCGTATGGATATCGTGATCGGCCAGCCTCTCATCCGGCCCGACATGGGTGACGATGCCGATCTGACAGCGGTCATAGGCCAGGCCGTTTTCAAGTATGGAACGGCTGTCATTTTCAAAAACCGCCGCATTCAGTGCACGATTGACCAGCAGGCGGCGGGCGATTGGTGCAGCCGTGGCATCTGCCTGACAAGCCCGACGACGTTCGAGATAAAGCCCCAGCTTGCTGGCCAGCCCCACCTTGAGGCCATTGAAACGCGCCAGCCGGGCGATCAACCGGGCGGTGATGGTGGTATCGCGCGAGCCGGCCACGCCGATGATGGGTATGCGGCCATCGGCGTGTTCCGGAAACAGATAATCGACGATGGCCTCGCCCACCGGCTGAGGCTGACCCTGGCTCGGCTTCAGATGCATCAGCAGGCCCGGCCCGGCATTGACTTCGACAATCGCGCCATCCATTTCCTGCAATGGTCGACGGATATCGCTGGTCACCAGGTCGATCCCCGCAATATCCAGGCCAATGATGCGTGCCGCCAGACAAGCGGCCCTGGCCACTTCAGGGTGCACATCGGCCGTGACATCGATGGCCAGATTGCCATTGCGCTGCAACAGCACGCGCTGGCCAGCAGCAGGAATCGAGGCGGCGTGATGGCCCTGGCGTTCAAGTGTCAGCTGCATTGCCGCTTCACGCGCAAGGACGACGGGCTCCAGCGGATACTGCTCGGCTTCGCCACGGCGCGGATCACTGTTCAACTGGTGTTCGATCAGCTCGGCAATGGTCGAATGGCCATTGCCGATCAACCAGGTTTCCTCGCCCCGGGCGGCGGCGACCAGCCGCTGACCGACAACCAGCAGACGATGCTCATTGCCGGCAATGTAGCGTTCAACCAGCACCTCTTCATCATCTTCAGCCGCCACAGCGACGGCGTAGGCCGCTTCGACATCAGCCCGGTTGCGCAAGTCAAGCGAAATACCCCGTCCGTGGTTACCACTGATCGGCTTGACGGCCACCGGCAAGCCGATGTCCTCGGCGGCTTGCCAGGCAGAGGCTGCGCTGCTGACACGCTGCCCCTCGGGAACAGGCAGGCCACAAGCCTGCAGCAATTGCTTGGTCAGATCCTTGTCGCGTGAAATACCTTCGGCAATCGCGCCCGTGCGCTCGGTTTCTGCCGTCCATAGCCGGTGCGACTGGTCACCGTAGCCCAACTGCACCAAATTGCCCTCATTCAGACGCAGCTCGGGAATACCACGCGCCCGGGCAGCGGCAACGATCGATTCGGTGCTCGGCCCCAGACACACGCGGTCGGCCAGGGCGTGCAGCCGACCAATGGTTGCGGCAACATCGAAAGGACGATTCTCGATGGCGGCCATGACCAGGTCGCGGGCGGCATGAAGACAGGCTTCGGTGAGATCAAACTGCGGGCTGCGCACAACCACCTTGTAGATACCAGGCCGGGAAGTTTCACGCGCCCGGCCATAGCCGCTGGGCTGGCCGGCCCGGGTCTGCAATTCCAGGGTGACATGTTCAAGAATGTGCGCCGGCCAGGTGCCCTCCCTGAGACGCTGCAAAAAGCCGCCAGGTTCGCCGATGCTGCAACGATGCTCGGCCAGACCCGGCAGCCAGCCGATCAGGCGCTCGGTAAACCCGGGCAGGCGATCGGAAGGACTTTCCTCCAGTTCGCCAATATCCACCCAGGCCTCCAGTGCCGGTCGATACGTCCACATGCTCGGTCCGTGAAGTCGGCTAAGACGCAGGATGGTTATGAATTTACTCATGACGGCAGGCTGGACGGAATGAACCGAAACGGGCCAGGAAAAAGGCGAAAATACAGCGCAGCCTCTTGTCCCTGGGTTTGCATTGCACCCGCAGAAAAACGGGATCGACGCGCAAGTTTACTGATCCGCAATATTGCTCGTGCACAAATTTTGTTGCAAAGTATTTCCAGCCCCCTGTCATCTGCATCAAACCGGCCTTCTGTATACTTCGGGCGGTCTCGGCGTGCCCGCATGTCCAGCCTCTGGCGGCTTCTACCCCGCCCCATTTGATCTGCTCCCCGACTTCCTGACTGACCGGATTCCTTGCGCGCATGAGCTCTCCCGCCCCCGATGGCCGTCTGCCTGCCACTTTGCCACCCAGTCTGGCAAGTGTGCTGACTGCGGATGAGCGCATCCTGGCTTGGCTGAACACCGACCTGGATCAACAGCTGCAATTTCGTGGCGGCTGGCTGATCCTCACCAGCACGCGCCTTTTGGCCTGGCGTGGCGATGACGCTGACCGGAACGCCATTGACGATCACGCCCAAACAACCTGGCAGGCCTGGCCACTCGAATCCGGCCTGAAATTGCAGCTTTCCGATCATGCCGGCGTGGGCCGCCTCGAATTGTGCGACGCTTCGGCGCAGCTGGCCTGCTGGCCATTCACCCTGAGGCTGCACGCAGCGGCACAATATCTGCTGGAACGCTTCAGCCACTGCCAGGCGGCCTTGTCAGGCCAACTGCCGGTGATTGACGATGCCCCCCCACGCTGCCCGAACTGTCACACTGTCTTGCCGGCGGAAACCGATTTTCCGGGTGATGCGCCCCATTGCCCGCGCTGCACGCATGACGCCTTGCAACCGGCAAACACCTGGACGCTGTTGCGGCTATGGCGTTTTGCCCGCCCCTATCAAGGGCAACTGCTGGCGGGGTTTCTGCTGACGCTGGCGAGTACCGCCGCCTCCCTGGTACCGCCCTATCTGTCCATGCCCTTGATGGATGATGTGCTGATTCCCTACCAGAATGGCCAGCCCATCGACGTATCGCTGGTCACCCTGTATCTGGGCGGGCTGCTGGCCGCCGCTCTGCTGGCCTGGGCTCTGGGCTGGGCAAAAACCTATATTCTGGCGCTGGTGAGCGAACGCATCGGCGCTGATCTGCGCATCACGACCTATGAACATCTGCTCAAGCTGTCACTGGAATATTTCGGCGGCAAACGCACGGGTGACCTGATGGCCCGCATCGGCTCGGAAAGCGATCGCATCTGCGTTTTCCTGTCGTTGCATCTGCTGGATTTCGCCACCGATGTCTTGATGATTCTGATGACCGCTTTCATCCTGGTGTCGATCAACCCCTGGCTGGCTTTGGTCACGCTGCTGCCTTTGCCGCTGATCATCTGGATGATCCATCAAGTGCGCGACCATCTCAGAACGGGCTTTGAAAAAGCCAATCGCATCTGGTCGGAAGTCACCAATGTACTGGCCGATACCATACCCGGCGTGCGCGTCGTCAAGGCTTTTGCCCAGGAAGCCCGTGAAGTGGAACGTTTTCGCGAAGCCAACACGCATAATCTGCTGGTCAATGACCGGGTGAATAAAGTCTGGTCGGTATTCTCGCCGACGGTGACCCTGCTCACCGAAATCGGCTTGCTGGTGGTCTGGGCCTGCGGCATCTGGCTGGTAGCGCGCGATCAGATCACCGTCGGCGTGCTGACCGCGTTCATCGCCTATATCGGCCGTTTCTATACGCGTCTGGACTCGATGAGCCGCATCGTTTCGGTCACGCAGAAAGCGGCCGCTGCCGCCAAGCGGATTTTTGAAATCCTCGATCATGTCTCCAGCGTGCCCGAGCCGCGCCAGCCGGTGCATCTGGCGCAGCCGAGCGGACACATCGAGCTGCGCGATGTGCGCTTTCGCTATGGCAACCGGGAAGTCATCAAAGGACTCAGTTTCGACATACGACCCGGTGAAATGATCGGCCTGGTCGGCCACAGCGGTTCGGGCAAGAGCACACTGATGAATCTGCTGTGCCGCTTTTACGATGTCAGTGAAGGCGCCATCCTGTTCGATGGCATCGACATCCGCAATCTGCCGCTGGCTGAGTTTCGTCGACATATCGGCCTGGTGCTGCAGGAGCCGTTCCTGTTCTTCGGCACGGTGGCCGAAAACATCGCCTACGGCCGGCCGCATGCCCGCCATGAGGAAATCGTCACGGCGGCCCGGGCGGCCCACGCCCATGAATTCATCCTGCGCCTGCCGCAAGGCTATGACACTTTGCTGGGAGAGCGTGGCCAGGGGCTATCCGGTGGTGAGCGCCAGCGAATCTCGATTGCCCGCGCACTGCTCATTGATCCGCGCATCCTGATACTCGACGAAGCGACTTCATCGGTAGATACGGAAACCGAAAAGGAAATCCAGAAAGCGCTGGACAACCTGGTGCGTGGCCGGACGACACTGGCCATTGCCCACCGGCTGTCCACCCTGCGTGGCGCCGACCGCCTGATCGTGCTTGATCGCGGCCAGATTGTCGAAGTCGGCAACCATGCCAGCCTGATCGCCCGGAAAGGAGCCTACTGGCGTCTTTATCAGGCGCAGGCACGCCACGAACAGATCGAAAAGATCGAAGCCCAGATGAAAGCCGAGGCCGATCATGGTTAACTCACCCACATTCCAGTTGCAACGCAACGCCTTTGGCCGCCTCGAATTCATCGACGCACACGGACAGCGCCATGAAGCCGTGGTGCCGGTACGCGCTTTTCCCATCGCCGCCCCCGGTCAGGGCATTGCCCTGGTCAGCCCGGCAGGACATGAACTGGCCTGGCTGCAACATCTGGACGCGTTGCCGCCAGCGCAACGCCAGCTGATCGAAGAAGAACTGGCCGCGCGCGACTTCATGCCCGAAATCCAGCGCATTAGCCGGGTATCCCGCCACACAACACCCAGCACCTGGACAGTGACAACGAATCGTGGCGAAACAACCCTGCTCCTCAAGGCCGAAGAGGATATCCGCCGCCTGAACCAGCATACCTTGCTGATTGCCGATAGCCATGGCCTGCATTTCCTGATCCGCGACCTGCAACAACTGGATCGCACCAGCCGCCGCTTGCTGGATCATTTTCTCTAAAAAAACGCTGCACGAATCGTTGGCGGTTCCATGCATGGATTCTGCGACTCCGCACCGCTGCGCGCAGAATGACGGTGGGTTGCGGACTCGCGTCGCAGCGGGCCGATTTGAAACCGGCCTCTATACCCTGCACCCTGCACCCTACACCACGGCACAACGGTTGTTTGGTTTGCCAGGAGCGAGTTCAACCCCGCAGGCTGGATGGGCGCAACGTAACCCAGCAAAACACGCCTGCGCAGCCGTGCAAACAAACGAAAACGATTCATGTCGGACATCCCTGACCGGCAACCTCATTCAACCCGCTTCCCAAGCCATGCGGGCAATGTTAAAAATCCGCTTTACGTTTCTGCAAAGGAAGCCCCATGGACAAGCACACGCCCAAAGACCATCAAAATCACGGCCCGAATGAGCCTTGCGGCTGCTGGATCGGCGAAGGTGAGGCCATCGTCTGCCCGATCTGCGGTGCGGCCTATATTCCGGCCAACGTCAAACACTTTCCGCGCTGGCATTGCTACGACTGCGAAGGCCTGGTCCATGCCCAGGCAACAGGCATGCCCGAACTGCCCTGAACTCCGTCCCCGGAAAACCCATGACCCCAACCGCCGCCCCGAGTACGCCAGCCAACCGCGCTCGCATCATCTTCGCCAGTCTGGTCGGCACCACCATCGAATTCTTCGATTTCTACATCTACGCCACGGCCGCCGTCTCGGTTTTCCCCCTGCTCTTCT
>JAHRWT010000115.1 GCA_019105045.1 Sterolibacterium sp. | reverse complement strand
GCTGCTGGAGGACATGGGTTGCGTCGCGGTGATGCCGCTGGCTTCGCTGATCGGTTCGGGCATGGGCATTCTCAATCCCTGGAATCTGCAGCTGATCATCGACCAGGCCAAGGTGCCGGTGATCGTCGATGCCGGCGTGGGCACGGCTTCCGATGCGGCCATTGCCATGGAACTGGGCTGTGATGGCGTGCTGATGAATACCGCGATTGCCCAGGCGCAGCAGCCGGTGTTGATGGCCAGTGCGATGAACAAAGCGGTGGCCGCCGGGCGTGAGGCTTTTCTGGCCGGGCGGATGCCGAAGAAATTCTATGCGGCCACCCCCAGCTCACCGACGGCAGGGCTGATCGGCGCGGCCAAAGCATGACCCAGGACAGCTCGCCGACGCACGGCCATATCCGCAGCTATGTGCTGCGCCAGGGCCGGGTATCCAACGCCCAGCAGCGGTATTACGAGGAAGGTCTGCCGCGCTGGGGGCTGCCTTATCAACCCGCCCTGCTGGATCTGCAGGCCGTCTTTGGCCGCCCGGCCAGTGTTGCGCCAAAAATCCTTGAAATCGGTTGTGGCATGGGAGAAACCACTGCGGCCATCGCCGCCGCCCATCCTGAAAACGATTATCTGGGCATCGAAGTGCATACGCCCGGTGTCGGCAGTTTGCTGAAGGAAATCAGTGAGCGCGGACTCACCAATCTGCGCGTCTGCCAGCATGATGCAGTAGAAGTGCTGCGCGACATGATACCGCTGGCTTCACTGGCTGGCGTGCATGTGTATTTCCCCGATCCCTGGCCCAAAAAACGTCAGCAGAAACGTCGTTTGATACAAGCGCCACTGGTGCGCATGATCGCCGCCCGCCTCAGCCCGGGTGGCTATTTGCACTGCGCCACCGACTGGGAGGAATACGCCTTGCAGATGGTGGATGTGTTGAGCGCCGAGCCATTGCTGCAAAACACCGGCAGCCTGCCCGGCGGTTTTGCCGAACGTCCCGGTTATCGGCCACAGACCAAGTTTGAAAGCCGTGGTCTGCGTCTGGGCCATGGCGTGTGGGATGTGATTTTTCGCCGTCGAAAGGAAAGCAGATGATGTCCGTACTGTCCCTGCGCATGACGCGCGGCTTGCTGATCCTCGCCAGCAGTCTGTGGCTGGCGGCCTGTGCCACCCTGAGCGGGCCACGCGATGTGGACATACCCCTCAGCCGTCTTGAAGCCGGTCTGGCCAAACGCTTTCCCGTTGATCAGAAAGTCCTGGAAATGTTTCGCGTCCAGCTTTCCGCGCCCCGCCTGGCCACGCTGCCCGCGCAGGATCGCGTGCTGATCACGTTGAATTCAGCCATTTCCACACCGCTGACCCGCCAGCCCTGGCAGGGCGAACTGGCGCTTTCCAGCCGCCTGGCCGTTGATAGCGCGCAAAATGCCATCGTGCTCAAGGAAGCGCGCATCGAACGTCTGGAAGCATTGGGAATCGACAACCAGCGCGGCCAGCTCCTGCAGAAAGTCGCCGATTTCATTGCCGACCAGCTGCTCGAAAATGCTGTTCTGCACCGCTTTGCCGATGACGAACTGCGCTATCTCGGCACGCAATACAGCGCCACAGGCATCCGGCCGACAACAAACGGCCTGCAAATACACTTCGAGCCCCTGCCCTGATACATGGCGGCGCCGCGTCGAATGGCGTCAATCCTGACGGGCAAGGATATAGCGCTGGCGATAGTCAGCGAAATCGTCGGCTATCTGTGCTGCGCTCAAACCGTAATGGGCAAGCGTATATTCATGCAGCGGCCGCTGGTCACGGCGGTTCTGCTGCAGATAGACCTGCATGTGTTCCTGGATGCCCTCCGGCAGGGACAGCCCGGCAAAATCGTAAATTTGCTGCACGACGGCCAGCGGCCTGTCGAGCGTATCGCTGAACCAGATATCCAGACAGCGGCCCGCCCCCTGTTGATCGCGCCAGGCCATGGTTTCGCGCATGCTGCGCGCAAGAATGGCTGACCATTGCTCGCCGGCACGCCGCGCATCGACATCGCGACCATAAATGCGCCACAGCGTTTCACTGAAGCTGGCAATTGAAGGGATCGTCTGTAACGGATCGCGATGTGTCTGAATCAACCGGGCATCAGCAAAAACCTTGAACAGCACGGCCATCTGCCGCAAATGATAGGGCGTCTTCAGCACCCAACGGCCCAGACTGGCCGTTTCACCGCGCTGCCGCTTCTGCCATTGCAGGAACTTCAGCATACGTTTGAGATATTCGTAAGCCGGTGTCTGGTCGTTGTTCCACAGCCATGCCGTATAGCCTGGAATATCGGCATAAGCATCGAAGAAAGCACGGAAGGAATGTTCGAGCAACATGCCTTCCTCATCCGGCGCTTCGGCATCAAGCGGATGGATGGCCTTCAGACGCGGCATGGCGGCCAGCATGGCAGCCACTTCCGCTCGCGCCAGGCCGATGCGCGGATCAACCTGGCCCGGCGGCACGACCGCCAGCGGCGCAGGAAAACGCGTCTCCCACCAGTAGAGGGGATACAGGCGCGCATCGCAGCCCAGTATGCGCTGCAGCAGCGTCGTACCCGTGCGTGGCAGGCCAACGATGATGATCGGCTGCTCGATGCGCTCTTCCTCGATCTGCGGAAAATTTCGGTAATACTCTTCGATCACCAAACGGTTCTTCAGCAGCTCGATGATGCGTTCGCCAAGAATCTGGCGGCCGGTGTCCGACAGTCGGGCCTCATCATTCAGCGCTGTCAGCAAAGCCTGCAGGGCTGGCCGGAAGCTGGCTGCACCAAAATCGCACAAATCGCCACTGCGCCGCTGCGCTTCGGCCAGCAGCCAGTTCAGCTCGAATTTCATGGGCCGCGCATCCGTCATCCAAACATTCCTGGCGTCCGGGTTATCGGCTGGTGGCCACTGCCAGAATCTTCGCCTTCCGCCGTTCACGTGCCTGGCTGACGGTCAGGCCGACCAGACTTTCCGGCGCCAGCGGCACATCCCAGAGCTGCTGAAACAGATCAACATCATCCCCTGTATCCAGGTGGGCCCGATAGATTTTTTCCTGCCAGGCGGGGGCATTGGGCAGGGAGACCAGTTCGACGGTTTCGATGATCATGGCGTACTCCAGTGGTTCCTGATGCAAGATTGAGCGGCAAGACAAAATGCCGAGGGCCTATCCTGCCCTTTTCCAGGCGGGCCGGACGCGCCAAAATCAGGGGCTTAACGGGCGCTTATCCGGCTTTGGCCGATCTTGGCCTCATCCATTCCATCGGCAAGCTGCCGGCTGCGGCATAATGCCAACTGCGTCAGTTTCCGCCTCTCCATCGTCCGGATTGACGCATTTTCATCCCACCCGCCCGAGCCGATGCGTATCCTATTGGTCATCTTTCACGATCTGACAGCCACTGCCCTGGCCTGGTTGATGGCGTACTGGCTGCGTTTCAATTTCGCCATCCCCGACGAATTCGCCGCCAGCATGATGGCCACACTGCTGGCCGTGCTGCCCCTGCAGACGCTCATTTCCTGGCAACTGGGCCTGTATCGCGGCATCTGGCGCTTTGCCAGCCTGCCCGATCTGAAACGCATCGTGCTCTCGGGCATCGGCGGAGCGATGTTGCTGCCCCTGCTGCTCTACATGCTGCAGATCCTGATGAATGTGCCGCGTTCGGTGCTGGTGCTTTATCCGCTGTTGTTGATCATGTTTCTTGGCGGCAGCCGCTTCATCTATCGTTCCTGGAAAGACGGCCACCTGCTCAAGCTGCGCGCCGTGGTTGGCGAGCCGGTGCTGATGCTGGGCGCGGGTGAGGCCGCCTTGCTGCTGTTGCGTGAGCTGGAAGCCAGGCAACAATGGCATGTGGTCGGCCTGCTGGATGATGATGCGCGCAAGCAGGGCCGCCTGCTGCATGGCGTGCCGGTACTGGGCGCGATTGATGACATGGTGGCCCAGGCCCGGGCCCACGCTATCCAGCAGGTCATCCTGGCGATACCTTCCGCGCCACATGCCTTGCGTCGCCGCATCAGCGAAGCGGCCGGCCAGGCCGGCATCACCGTATTGACGGTACCGTCCTTTGACGATCTGCTGTCCGGGCGGGTGGCTATTTCGCAGATACGCAAATTCGAACTGGAAGATCTGCTGGGCCGCGATCCGGTACAGCTTGACGAAGCCGGTCTGCACCACATGCTGACCGACAAGGTGGTGCTGGTGACCGGCGCCGGTGGCTCCATCGGTGCCGAGCTGTGCCGCCAGATTGCCCACTTCGCCCCGCGTCAGCTGGTGCTCTTCGAAATCTCGGAGTTTGCGCTCTATGCGCTGGATCGCCAGTTTCTCACCGACTGGCCGCAGCTGGAAATCGTCTGCGTCATTGGTGATGTGCGCGACAGCCGGCGCCTGCAGGAAGTGTTTCGTCAGCATCGTCCCGACGTGGTTTTCCATGCCGCCGCCTACAAGCACGTACCGATGATGGAAAACGGCAATGCCTGGCAGGCAGTGCGCAACAATGTGCTGGGCACTTACCAGGTTGCCCGCGCGGCGCTGGATCATGGCGTTGCCCGCTTCGTGCTGGTGTCCACCGACAAGGCGGTCAATCCGGCCAACGTCATGGGCGCAACCAAGCGGCTGGCCGAGCGACTGTGCCAGACGCTGGGCCGACAACAGCAGACCACACGCTTCATCATGGTGCGCTTCGGCAACGTGCTGGGCAGCAGTGGCAGCGTGATTCCGCTGTTTCGCGAACAGATTGCCCGTGGCGGCCCGCTCACCGTCACCCATCCCGACATCATCCGCTATTTCATGCTGATCCCCGAAGCCGCGCAGCTGGTGCTGCAGGCCGGACTGATGGGCGGCGACAGCGCGCAAGGTGGCGAGATTTTCGTCCTCGACATGGGCGAGCCGGTGCGCATCGCCGATCTGGCGCGTGACATGATCCGTCTTTCCGGCTTCAGCGAAAACGATATCCGGATCGAATTCACCGGCCTGCGTCCGGGCGAGAAACTCTATGAAGAACTGCTGGCCGACAGCGAACAGACTTTGCCCACGCCGCATCCCAAGCTGCGCGTGGCGCGTGCTGACAATAGCGGATGGGCAGAACAGGAAGATGCGGCCTGGCTGGCGGAACTGCTGGACTGGCTGGCGCAGGACCATGTGGACGAAGCCGAAGTCAAGGCAGCCTTGCGGCACTGGGTGGCCGAATACCGGCCAGCGCAGCACTGAGAAAACGACGCATGGCACGCTACGCCATCGGCGACATTCAGGGCTGCTATCGCGAGTTTCGCCAGCTGCTCGATCTCATCCGTTTCGATCCGACGACCGATGAACTCTGGCTGGTCGGCGACCTGGTCAATCGCGGCCCGCAGTCACTCGACGTGCTGCGCTGCGTGCGCGAACTGGGGCCGGCCGCCATCACGGTGCTGGGCAATCATGACCTGTATCTGCTGATGCGGGCGGCCGGCCATGCAAAACAGAACCGCCAAGCCGCCGATGACACATTGACACCCATACTCGATGCGCCCGATCGCGAGGAGCTGCTGCACTGGCTGCGCCAGCGGCCCATGCTGCACGTCGCTGACGAACATGTCATGGTACATGCCGGACTGCTGCCGCAGTGGCGCGTGGCGCAGGCTGTCGGCCTGGCCGGCGAAGTCGAGACGGCCTTGCGCAGCGCAAACCACAGTGAATTTCTTGCCCATCTGTGGGGCAGCCAGCCTGCCGCCTGGGATGAGCAACTCAGCGGCTGGCCGCGCCTGCGCGTCATCGTCAATGCCATGACCCGCCTGCGTTTCTGCACGGCGACGGGGGTCATGGACTTTCACAGCAAGGGCGAAACCACCACGGCCCCGCCGGGTTATCTGCCCTGGTTTGCCGTGCCGCATCGGCAGAGTGCCGATCATGTGCTGGTGACCGGCCACTGGTCGGCGCTGGGACTCAAGCTCACCGAAAACCTGATCGCGCTGGATACCGGCTGCGTCTGGGGCCGGCAGCTCAGCGCCGTGCGCCTGGAGGACCGGGCATTGTTTCAGGTTACGGCGGCGTAAACATCAAGCAACGGTACATCAAGCGACCCGGGGCCACCGGCACCGGGTCGTTCACTGGATCAGCGGATCACGGACAGCATCAGCGTGCCACTCGCGTCACGCCGCCGCCGGAAAGTACGCGCACACGGTCACCGACGTTGAAGGACTCATCGGCTTCCTGGGTGATGGCACCCAGCGTGCCATTGTCGTAGCGCACGGTGATTTCCAGCCCCTGTTTTTTGGTGACGCCCTCTTCAAGCATATGCCCCGCCACGGCGCCACCCACGGCGCCGATGACTGCCCCGGCAGCCGAGCGGCGGCTGCCCGAGGACATGCTGCTGCCGGCCAGACCACCCAGTACCGCGCCCGTCGCGCTGCCCGCGCCGGACTGCGTGCCGGAAATGGTGACCAGCCGCACGCTTTCGACCACACCCATGCGCACGGTCATTTCGCGTTGCGCCTGGGCTGGCGTGTAGCTGCTGCCGGACTGACTGGTGGCACAGCCGGCCAGCACCATGCTGCCCAGCAGGGCAGCAAACAGCAGACTGAGTCTCGTTGCTTGCAATTTTTGCGACATGTCGCTCTCCTTTTGACGACGGACAACACCCATCAAAAAACCGCCTACCAGAGCGCGGCTCCGAAATTCTGCTGATAAAGCGCCGCAATGTTCTGGCGCGTTGGTTTGTGGTTCTGCCCGCCTCGATGGGCAATCTTGATGGCACCCATCAAGGAAGCCAGGCGGCCGGTTTTTTCCCATTCCCAACCATGAGCAATACCGTACAGCAAACCGGCGCGGTAAGCATCACCGCAACCGGTGGGATCAACCAGATGCTCGACCTTGACACCGGGAATATGGATGCAGCTTGCCGCAGTATAAATATCCGATCCTTCGCCTCCCCGCGTGATGATCAGCCCATGCAGCAGGGCAGCCAGTTCGTTCACTGATTTGCCGGTACGCTGGCACATCAACTCGGCTTCGTAGTCGTTGACCGTGCAATAAGTGGCAAGTTTCAGGAAATCGAGCAATTCTTCGCCATTGAACATCGGCAGGCCCTGGCCGGGATCAAAAATGAACGGTATGCCGGCAGCGTGGAATTCCCGCGCGTGCTGCAGCATACCGTCGCGACCATCCGGAGCGACAATGCCCAGTGTCACGTCATGCGCGTCGGCCACATGATTCTGATGCGAGAAATTCATTGCGCCGGGATGGAAGGCCGTGATCTGGTTGTCATCCAGATCGGTGGTAATGAAGGCTTGCGCCGTGAAGCTGTCGCGGACTTCGCACACATGCGTGGCATCCAGCCCCAGATATTGCAGCCGTTGCCGGTAGGGCAGACTGTCCTCGCCGACGGTGGCCATGATCAGCGGCTGGCCACCGAGCAGGTTCAGCGTATAGGCAATGTTGCCGGCACAGCCGCCATATTCACGACGCATGTCGGGCACGAGAAAAGCCACGTTGAGCATGTGGATCTTCTCGGGCAGGATGTGCTCCTTGAAACGATCGGGAAACACCATGATGGTGTCGTAGGCCAGGGAACCGCAGATCAGTGTTTTCATGAGAGGACTGGAAAATGATGACGCCTGCATTTTGCAGTATCTGGTTCAGGAATGCAGCACAGCGATCAAGGATAAAACAGGTACAGCCGATAGCCCGCCGCGCTGGCGCGGATGCTTGCTTCCGGCAACAGACTGAGCTGGATGGACAGCTCCTTGCGCGATGCAAAACCTGCGGTTTGCAATGCCTGCAAGGTGGCGGATGGCAGATAGTCAGCCGGAGCAATCGCCTTGCGCAGCAGCGGCTGGTCATAGGCATCAGTCAACGTCAATTCAAGATGCGGCAATTGCTGGGCAAACGACGCCCGATTTTTCAGCGTGGCGGTCAGTGTCAATTTCTCCTGATCGGCCACATCGGGATGCAGGTCGGAATCCTCGATGCTGAGCTGCTCTGGCTGGCGCGGCAACGACAAATCGCAACCCAGCGCCGCGCAGGCCAGTTGCAAGGCGGGCCTCAACTCGGGAGCAAGCACCAGCGCTTCGCTGCGAAAATGGATCAACAACTGGAATGACAGCAACAGCATCGCCAGCAGGCTGGCCAGCACCCACGGCCAGGGATGACCCGCAGCAACCACTTCATCGTGCAATGACGCCACATGACGCGCTGCAGGTGGCGCGCTTGATGGCGATGCTGCAACTTCCGTGACTTCCTTGACTTGCGTGACTTCCGCAATTTCCGTGACTTCTGCAACTTCTGCAACTTCTGCAACTTCTGCGGATGCTGCCGGTTCAGGGATGGCGCGCAGTTCCAGCGCAGCGATTGCCTCGACCGCTGCCGCCGAGCCGACGGCAAAATCACCCTCGTTGCCTGGCGCACTCAGCGTGTCTTCATCGCCTGCCACGTTTTCGGTGATGGCCCGCTCCGCCGGGTGATCGGCGGCTGACATACTGGGTGGCAGTTCGGGTGGCGGCACTGCGACTTCGACCAGCCCGGCCAGGGCATCAAACACCTGCTGGCACTGGCCGCAACGTACCCTGCCCTGGCGCAATCTGAGCTGCTCTGGCGTGACGCGAAAAACAGTCGCACAGGCTGGACAGCACGTCTGTATCATGAGCCAACCTCCCCGGTTGCCTGGTCACGCGCGCCTTCCAGTCTTACCCAGCCATCCAGCACAGCGCCGGCACGCAAATCGATGAAGGGTGCATAGGCGGCAATCACCTGCCCGGTCTGGCTTTCCAGCACGCCCGAAAGCACCAGCCGGCCGCCCGGTGCCAGGCGGGCAGTCAGCAGCGGCGCCAGCACGCAGAGTGGATTGGTGAGAATGTTGGCCAACACGCAATCGAAAGTTTCTTCCAGCGGTTCACGCGAATGGCGCAAGGCCAGCGCCACCTGGTTGATCGCCGCATTGTCACGGGCGGCGGTCAGGGCATTGTCGTCGATATCCACACCCAGCACCGCTCCGGCACCCAACCGCGCAGCGGCAATCGCCAGGATGCCCGAGCCACAGCCATAGTCGAGCACGCGCTGACCTGTTTGCAGTTCATCACACAGCCATTCCAGACACAGCCGGGTGGTCGGATGCGAACCCGTGCCAAAGGCCATGCCCGGGTCGAGCACCAGATTGACTGCCGCCGGGTCAGGCGCATCATGCCAGGAAGGCACGATCCACAATCGGTCGTTGATGCGGATGGGATCGAACTGGGCCTGGGTCAGCTGCACCCAGTTTTCTTCAGCCACTTCCTCGATTGCCAGCGCATCGGGCAGTTCGATGCCACACGCCTGGCAGGCGGCCGCCAGCTGCGCCGTCAATGTCGCCAATGGTGTTGCACCATCGAACAGGGCAATCACCCGGCTGTGTTGCCACAGCGGCGTGGTCGGGCAGCCCGGCTCACCAAACTGGGGCGTTTCTTCAGCCGTACCGGCTTGCGCGTCCTCGACGCTGACGGACAGCGCACCTTGCGCCATCAGCGCATCCGACAACATGTCGGCATATTGCGCGGCGGCAGGCAGGGCAACCGAGAGCCACACGGCGATAACCTATTTGCCTTTCGTCGCCTCTTCCCTGGCGGCGAGTTTGGCTTCGAGATAATGGATACTGGTGCCCCCTTTGGCGAAGTTGGCATCCTGCATCAATTCCTGGTGCAGCGGAATATTGGTCTTGATGCCTTCAATGGCCATTTCCGACAGAGCGATATGCATACGGCGAATCGCCTGTTCGCGCGTATCACCGTAAGTGATGACCTTGCCGATCATCGAATCGTAATGCGGCGGAATGGTATAGCCCTGGTACATGTGCGTATCGACGCGAATGCCCGGGCCACCAGGCGGATGATAGCTGGTGATCCTGCCCGGCGAAGGCGTGAACTTGAACGGATCCTCGGCATTGATGCGGCACTCGATGGCATGGCCGCGCAACTCGATGTCGCGCTGACGCAGCCAGAGTTTTTCACCGGCGGCAACGCGGATCTGCGCCTGGACGATGTCGATGCCGGTCACCATTTCGGTCACCGGATGTTCAACCTGCACCCGCGTGTTCATTTCGATGAAATAGAACTCGCCGTTTTCGTAGAGGAACTCGAAGGTGCCCGCACCGCGATAGTTGATGCGCTTGCAGGCTTCGACACAGCGCTCACCCAGCCGAGCCACGGCGCGACGATTGATGTCGGCAGCCGGCGCTTCCTCGATGACTTTCTGGTGGCGACGCTGCATGGAGCAATCGCGCTCACCCAGATGGATGGCATTCTTGAAACTGTCGGCCAGCACCTGGATTTCAATGTGGCGCGGATTTTCGAGAAACTTTTCCATGTACACCGTCGGATTGCCGAAGGCCGCCCCCGCTTCGGTGCGCGTCATGGCCACGGCATTCAGCAGCGCCGCTTCGGTATGCACCACGCGCATACCGCGCCCACCGCCACCACCGGCTGCCTTGATGATGACCGGGTAGCCGATGCTGCGGGCAATGCGGATGATTTCCTTGGGCTCTTCCGGCAGCGCGCCATCCGAACCGGGCACGCAGGGCACGCCCGCCGCCTTCATGGCGTCCTTGGCACTGACCTTGTCACCCATCAGGTTGATGGTTTCCGGCCGTGGGCCGATGAAAACGAAACCGGATTTTTCCACCCGCTCGGCAAAACCGGCATTTTCCGAAAGAAAACCGTAACCGGGATGAATCGCCTCGGCATCGGTGACTTCGGCCGCCGAGATGATGGCCGGAATGTTCAGATAGCTTGCACTGGAGGGTGCCGGCCCGATGCACACCGATTCATCCGCCAGCTTGACGTACTTTGCTTCGGTATCGGCCAGTGAGTGCACCACCACGGTCTTGATGCCCATTTCGCGGCAGGCGCGCTGGATACGCAGGGCAATCTCTCCGCGATTGGCGATGAGGATTTTTTCAAACATGAACGTCCTTCGGCAAGCCCGATTCGGATTTTTCGGATTTGACAGCGTCAGTCGATGACGAACATCGGCTGGCCGAATTCCACCGGCTGGCCATTTTCAATCAGGATGGCCTTGATGACACCAGAGACATCCGCCTCGATTTCATTCATCAGTTTCATGGCTTCGATGATGCACAGCGTATCACCCGTCTTGACCGTCTGGCCGACTTCGACAAACGGCGCGGCCTCCGGCGAACTGGCACGATAGAAAGTACCCACCATCGGCGACTTGACCACTTCGCCATCCAGTTCGAGATCATCGACTGCCGAACGGGCGGCAGACGCCGCCTCGGCCACTGGCGCAGCAACCGCCGCCGGCGCAGCGACCGGGGCGTTGACCATGTAAGTGGCCGCCGAGGATGGCATACCGTGTTTGACGATACGAACCTTTTCCTCGCCTTCGGTGACTTCCAGTTCGGAAATTCCCGATTCCTGGACAAGGTCGATCAGTTTCTTGAGTTTTCTCAAATCCATAATTGCTCCCGATTGGCAGGGTGCTGACGTCTCTGTGTATAGGGTGTATAGGGTGTGTAAGGTGTGTAAATGGCGTGCGGCAAGAAGAAATCCGTAAGTGCACCGTCAGCAGCCTGCTGCCGGCTCAGTCCCGCGCACGCGCCAGGCGCGACAGGGCAGCCGTCAGCGCCAGCAGATAACCTTCGTGCCCCAGCCCGCTGATCACCCCCGCCGCCAGATCGGAAAAATAGGAATGCTGGCGGAAAGCTTCACGGGCATGTACGTTCGACAGATGCACTTCGATGAAAGGAATCGCCACCGCCGCCAGCGCATCGCGCAGGGCGACACTGGTATGCGTGTAGGCCGCCGGATTGATGATGATGAAGCGAATGCCTTCGCTGGCAGCCGCCTGTACGCGGTTGACCAGCTCGCCTTCGCTGTTGCTCTGGAAACTTTCCAGCTGCACACCGGCCGCCCGCGCCTGGGCGGCCATGGCGTGATGGATATCCGCCAGCGTCGTGCGCCCGTAAATTTCTGGTTCACGCTGGCCAAGCAGATTCAGGTTCGGCCCGTGGAGCACGAGCACGCACGGCTGCCGATCTGCTGATCCGGCCTGTTTTGAGCGGGTTTGCTTGGACATGCCCGCCAGTTTGCCGCAAATCGACACATTTTGTCCAGTAAAGATCAACCAGAAAGATCCACCGGAAACAACCGCTTCCTTGACCGGCACACAAACAGCGGCGCACAGGATGCCAAACGGCTTTCAGAGCATTTCCGCCAGCGCGGCGGCCAGCGCGTCCTCCTGCCACAATCCCAGCCGCGCCCGCACAGCCTGGCCCTGACGGTCAAAAATAACGGTAAACGGCAGACCGCCACTGGTATTGCCCAGCGCGGCAAAAATCGGCATCAGACGCTGCTGGCGGCCCATCAGTTGCGGATAATTGACCGAGGTTTGCGCCAGGAAAGCCCGCACACGCTCCGGTGAATCCAGCGCGATACCGACAAATTGCACGTTTTTATCGGCATATTCCGCCTGCAAACGTGAAAATCCCGACATTTCCTTGCGGCAGGGTGGGCACCAGGTTGCCCAGATGTTAACCACCAGAATTTTTCCCTGCCATTGCGACAATGACTGCACGTTACCTGCAAGATCGGGGATCTTTTCCGCAATAAGTTCCTTGGACGCTTGCCTGGCGGCAGATGAGTGGATGCTTTTGGTCAACGCCCGGTTTTCCAACGGCGTCTTCAGCAGCCAGAGCCCCAGCGCCAGCAGCAGTAACAGGCTTGCGCCAGACAGGCGTGTGCGCGACTTGCCAAAAAATTGCGCAGCCCGAACAAGCCGTTGTGAAAACTGCGGAAACTGCGCCATTCAATCGCCTCCGCCAGCCGCCAGCAGAGCCTGCAGGGCATCGATGTTGGCACGCGGCACACTCTGCCCCGTATGGGGATTGCGCCGCCGCACACGCTCCTGCGAATGCGCATGAACCGACAGCAGAAAGTCCGTTGTCTGATCGCTCGCCGCCGCCCTGCCGGTGACATGCAGACGCAATTCGGGCACGTCCGGGCCGCGTCCCGGATCAACATGAACAAAATCCAGCCGCTGGTCGAGCAGGAAAATTTCCACTTCCTTGCTGTTGTCGGCATACAGATCTATTGCCACCGGACTGTGGCGGCCAGCCGTGCCGGTCAGCACCGGGCCGGTCAGGTAGGGGTGAAATGCCTGCAGCCGATACATCATGGCCAGTGCCTCGCGCCGCAGCCGGGCCAGCCGCTGCGGCTGCTCATCACCTTGGTACAAGGCCTGGTAAGCCAGCAAGGCCGCTTCAACGGCCTGGTTGGTCGGCAGGGCTTCGCTATCGGCCACCCCCAGCTGGCGCGCTGCCTTGCGCTTGGCCAGACCGTAATCATCGACACCATCCTCGGCCATCAGCCGCGCAGCCAGGCTGGCAATATCGCGACGCATGACGTCTGCCTGCTGCTGTGTCCGGGAACCTCGAAGCTTGCGCATACGTCTTTGCCGAATGTGGCCAGTATAATCAACCCGTCATTCTACACAGCCGCAGATACCTGACCAAAATCCGGAAATGATGACAACATGCCGCGATCTTGTTGCCATCCTGTGGTCATTCAACGAATAACACCGGCATTTCTGACATTTCTGTAATTTCTGTAATTTCTGGCATTTCGCGAAAACCTCTCTTCCGGACACGCCCATGCACATCCACATCCTCGGTATCTGCGGCACTTTCATGGGGGGCGTCGCCTTGCTGGCGCGCGCGGCCGGACATCAAGTCACCGGCTGCGATGCCGGCGTCTATCCGCCGATGAGTACCCAGCTGGCCGCCCAGGGCATCGTCCTGACCGAAGGTTACGCGGCGCAGCAGCTCGCCCAGCCGGCCGACCTGTACGTCATCGGCAATGCAATTTCTCGCGGCAATCCGCTGCTGGAAGCAATCCTCGCCCGGGGCTTGCCCTATGTTTCCGGCCCACAATGGCTGGCGGAAAACATCCTGCACGGCAAGTGGGTACTTGCCGTGGCCGGTACCCACGGCAAGACCACCACCAGCTCAATGCTGGCCTGGATACTCGACCATGCCGGCCTCAAACCCGGTTTTCTGATCGGCGGCGTGGCCCAGGATTTCGGTATTTCGGCGCGGCTGGGAGAAACCGATTTCTTCGTCATCGAAGCCGATGAATACGATACGGCATTCTGCGACAAGCGCTCGAAATTCGTGCATTACCGCCCGCGCACCCTGATCCTCAATAATCTCGAATTCGATCATGCTGATATCTTCGCTGATCTTGCAGCGATTGAAACGCAATTCCACCATTTGGTGCGAACTTTGCCGAATAACGGCCTGATTGTCGCGAATGCGGCAGAAGACGCATTGCGGCGGGTGCTGGCGCGCGGCTGCTGGACGCCGGTGACCTGGTTCAATGCGCACGACGGCGCACAGGCGGCGGTCGGCACGACGACAGAGGGCGCGGCAGAGACCGGCTGGTCGGTCAGCCCCCCCGCCCACGATGGCCGTTTTGCCGTGCATTGCGACGGCCTCCCACTGGGCACGACCCAACTGGCCCTGCCCGGCGTCCATAACCAACTGAATGCGCTGGCGGCCATCGTTGCCGCCCGCCATGTCGGCGTCGCACCGGAAGTTTCGCTGCAGGCGCTGGCACAGTTCCAGGGTGTCAAGCGGCGGCTGGAGGAGCGCGGCACGGTGCGCGACATCACCGTCTATGACGATTTCGCCCATCACCCGACAGCCATCGCCCTGACCATCGCCGGACTGCGCGCGCGCCTGTCCCCGGAGGCGCGCATCCTGGCCGTGCTGGAGCCACGCTCCAACACCATGAAACTGGGCAGCATGAAAGCCCAGTTGCCCGACAGCCTGCGCGATGCCGATGCGGTCTTCTGCTACGCCAGCGAGCTGGATTGGGATGTCGCCGCCGCCCTCGCCCCGCTGGGCGCGCAGGGCAAGCCAGCCCAGGTGTTTGACCAGCTTGACGCACTGGTGCAGGCGGTGGCCGCTCAGGCCCACCCCGGTGACCGGATACTGGTGATGAGCAATGGCGGCTTTGGCGGCGTACATGGCCGGCTGTTGCAGGCGCTGGCCGCTTGATCGATCGATCATTCAATCAACTGACCAGCCACCCCTGCAATCATGCACGACACAGGCCAGCCAGCGTTTCTGCGCACCCGCCTGCTTGGCGCAATCGGCGCAATCGCCTTGGCCTGTCTGCTGCTCAACGCCTGTGACGGCTTGCCTGGCTTTGACCGCGGCAGCAACAAATTCCACGCCCGCGTGATGGACGACAGTACCGCCCGCCGCATCGGGCGCGATTTCCATCTCATCGATCATCACGGTCAGCCGCGTCAGCTGGCTGATTTTCGCGGCAAGATCGTCGTCCTTTTCTTCGGCTACACGCACTGTCCGGCTGTCTGTCCGACCACGCTGGCAACCATGGCCGACGTCATGCAGCAACTGGGAGCCGAAGCCGACCAGGTCCAGGTGCTGTTCATCACCCTGGACCCGGCGCGCGATACGCGCGAGCTGCTGGCGGCCTATATACCGCAGTTTCATGCGGATTTTCTGGGCCTGTTCGGTGATGCCCCGACCACCGCTGCCACGGCACGCGAATTTCGCGTCCATTACCTGCAACGCGCCGGCAGCACCGCCGACAGCTACAGCATCGACCACACCACCTACAGCTACATCCACGACCGGCAAGGCCGCCTGCGACTGCTGGTGAATTACGGCGAAACGGCCGCACATATCACGGCCGATATCCGTCTGCTGCTGGCTGAAACAAAAACACCGACAAAAAACTGACCGGGCCTCGACCCACAAAAACGGGAACGCCCGGCCAATGCCAGGGTTCCCGTGCTTGCGAAAAACCCGGACGCGGTGATCCGTTGCGCCGTGCAGTCTCTGCTTTTGTTCAGGCGGCGGTCAACAAACCGCGCATCTTCTGCAACGCCCGCGCCTCGATCTGGCGGATGCGCTCGGCCGAGACACCATATTCCGCCGCCAGCTCGTGCAGGGTCGGCCCCTGTCCGTCCTCGGCCAGCCAGCGTCGCGCCACGATGTCGCGGCTGCGTTCGTCCAGCTCCTGCAACGCCTCGCTCAGTCCTTCGTTCTGCAGCCGGTCGTATTCCTTGCGCTCCAGCATCCGCGAAGGCTCGCTGCTGTCATCGGCGGCCAGATAGGCGATGGGCGCGTAATGTTCGTCATCGTCATCGTGCAGCGGCTCCAGCGACATGTCCTGCCCGGACATGCGTGTTTCCATCTCCACCACGTCTTCGGGTTTCACCCCCAGCTGGCGAGCCACTGAATTCACCTCATCCGGACTCAGGGTATTGAAGCCCGGTTTCATGCTGCGCAGATTGAAGAACAACTTGCGCTGCGCCTTGGTGGTGGCCACTTTCACCAACCGCCAGTTCTTCAGCACGTATTCGTGGATTTCCGCCTTGATCCAGTGAATGGCAAACGACACCAGACGCACGCCGCGTTGCGGATCGAAACGCTTGACCGCCTTCATCAGACCGATATTGCCTTCCTGGATCAGATCCGCATGGGGCAGGCCATAGCCCAGATAGCCTCGGGCAATGGCGATCACCAAGCGCAGGTGCGAGAGCACCAGACCGCGCGCCGCGTCCAGATCACCGGCCTGCTGAAAACGCTGGGCCAGATCATGTTCCTCGGCTTCCGTGAGCATCGGCATACGATTGGCCGCCTGGATATAGGCCTCGATATTGCCCACCGGCGTGGGCATCGCAAACTGTTGAATAACAAGGGCATTGCTCATAAGCTGTCACCTCCTGACCGACAATTTTAGCACTCGATACTAGAGAGTGCTAACAGAAAAAAGTTCAATCCGTCCGTCCGGTGATGCCTGACCGCGATGCGGCCTGACCTCTGCCGTGCTCAAGACAACCGCCCGTCTGCCCTGTCGCGCGACAAGACAGCACACGACCGCTCGCCCAGCAGGACGGGCAGGCCATCCTGCTGGCCGTTGGCCGCTGGCGACTACTTGTAAGCGCCCGGCTGGTAAGTACCCGCTTCGGTGCGAAAGGCGATGGACAGCCGATTCCAGCCATTGATGGCGATGATGGCAAGTGACAGGTCGACCAGTTCCTGCTCGGAAAAATGCTGGCGGGCCTCGGCATAGAGTGCGTCGGAGACTTCTTGGCCGGCGATGCTGGTCAGCTGTTCGGTCCAGGCCAGGGCGGCGCGTTCGCGTGGCGTGTAGAACGGCGCTTCGCGCCAGGCGTTGAGCAGGTACAGGCGCTGTTCGGTTTCACCCGCCGCGCGGGCGTCCTTGCTGTGCATGTCGAGACAGAAAGCGCAGCCGTTGATTTGCGAGGCGCGCATTTTCACCAGCTCCAGCAGGCTGTGCTCCAGCCCCGATGTGTCGACGTGCTGCTGCAGGCCATACATCGCGCGGAAACCGGCGGGAGAAGTTCTGGCGTGATCGAGACGCTGTTCCATGAGTTTTCTCCTTGTCAACGCATGGGGGAAAAAGGCTTTCAGCTTACTCCTCCTGCTCAGGCAAGGCCACAGCGCATCGTTCCTCGTTCCATTGTTCAGTCTGGGCGAAACTCTGCACGAATCCGGGCAATGTGTCAGGCGCTAGAATAATGCTCCGACTCGATGGAACCCCCAATTCCGTTCAGGCCATGCCTGCCGCACGGTGCACGGCGCACGAAATGAGGCGTTCGACGCGTTGGATCAACGACCTTGCCCGGCGCCATGCCGTCCGGGCCCTGCCATGCTCGATGCCCACACCACCATGAACGCCCGCCTGCGCGAAATTCCTTACAACTACACCTCGTTTTCCGACCGCGAGATCGTCATCCGCCTGCTCGGCGAAGACGCCTGGCAGCTGCTCGACGAGCTGCGCAGCGAGCGCGTCACCGGCCGCTCGGCGCGGATGCTTTATGAAGTGCTGGGCGATATCTGGGTGGTCAAGCGCAATCCTTATCTGGAAGACGATCTGCTGACCAATCCTGATCGCCGCCGTGCCCTGATCGACGCCTTGCGCCATCGCTTGCACGAAGTCGAAAAACGTCGGCATGGCAACGAAAAAGTCGCCCAGTTGCTGGCCCGGGCAGAAGATGCGGTGACGCAATTCGAAGCGCGCTTTGCGCAAACCGCTGAGCTGCGCAAGAAAGTAAAGCAGCGACTGGGGCAATACACGCGCGCCGACAATATCGCTTTCGACGGCCTGGCGCGGGTGTCCCACGTCACCGATGCCACCGACTGGCGGGTGGCTTTTCCGTTCGTCGTTCTTTATCCCGATACAGAAGAAGAAATCGGTCCCCTGGTGCGCGGCTGCATCGAGCTGGGCCTGACCATCATTCCACGTGGCGGCGGCACGGGCTATACCGGCGGCGCGGTGCCGCTGACACCGCATTCTGTTGTCATCAATACCGAAAAACTGATCGCGCTGGGGCCGGTCAAGGAAGCCACCCTGCCGGGGTGTACGCAAGCCATTGCCACCTTGCCGACGCTGGCCGGCGTGGTCACCCGCCGCGCCATGGAAGCGGCAGAAAGAGCCGGGTTGGTGTTTGCCTGTGACCCGACTTCGGCCGATGCTTCGACCATCGGCGGCAATGTCGCCATGAATGCCGGCGGCAAAAAGGCCGTACTGTGGGGCACGGCGCTGGATAATCTGGCCGCCTGGAAAATGGTCACGCCAGAAGGCGAATGGCTGCTGGTCGAACGACTGGAACACAATCTCGGCAAGATTCACGAGCAGGCATTGGTGCGTTTCCGCCTGCGCTACTGCGCGCCAGAAGACTTCGCCTGTGCGCAGCCCTTGCGTGAGGACATTCTCGAAATTCCCGGCAGCCGTTTTCGCAAGCAGGGCCTGGGCAAGGATGTCACCGATAAATTCCTCGCCGGGCTGCCCGGCGTGCAGAAGGAAGGCTGCGACGGCATCATCACTTCGGCCACCTGGATCTTGCATCGTCTGCCGGCGCACACGCGCACGGTCTGTCTGGAATTCTTCGGTCAGGTGCGCGATGCCGTGCCCTCCATCGTCGAAATCACCGATTACTTCAAACCGGGCGGCGCCGGGCTGGCCGCGGGCGTGCAACTGGCCGGGCTGGAGCACCTGGACGAGCGCTATGTGCGCGCCGTCGGTTATGCCACCAAGGCCAAGCGCCAGGGGCGACCGAAAATGGTACTGATCGGCGATCTGGTCAGTGATGACGAAGCGGCCGTGATGCAGGCGGCTTCAGCCGTGGTGCGCATGGCCAATGCGCGCAGCGGCGAAGGCTTCATTGCCGTGAGTGCGGAAACGCGCAAGCAGTTCTGGCTCGACCGCGCCCGCACGGCGGCCATTTCGCGCCATACCAATGCCTTCAAGATCAACGAAGATGTGGTGATTCCGCTGCCGCGCATGGGTGATTATTGCGATGGCATCGAGCGTATCAACATCGAGCTGTCGATCGCCAACAAGCTGGCGCTGTGCGCTGCCCTGAGCGATTTTCTGGCCGGCGAGCTGCCGCTGCACACGGGGGAAGCCGGCGAATCCGGCCGCAACCTGATCCACGACCGGCGCGAGCTGGCACAGGCGGCAGTGCGCGAGGTACGTGCACACTGGCAGCAGCTGCTCGACCATATCGACGCCAATTTCTCCGCCTTGCAGGATCACAGCACGCGGGTGTCGTGGAAGCAGGAACTGAAACCGCGTCTGGACGAAATTTTCAGTGGCGAAGCCTATTTGCCAACGCGCGAGAAAATCGCCGCCATTCATCAGGAAGTGCTGCGCGGCCGGCTGTTTGTTGCCCTCCACATGCACGCCGGTGATGGCAATGTGCATACCAATATTCCGGTGAATTCCGACAACTACGCCATGCTGCAAACCGCCTACCGCACGGTGGAACGCATCATGACGCTGGCGCGGGCGTTGGGCGGGGTGATTTCCGGCGAGCACGGCATCGGCATCACCAAGCTGGAATTTCTGGATGATGCGCAGATCGCGCCTTTTCGCGCCTACAAGGAAAAAATCGATCCTGAAGGCCGCTTCAATCGCGGCAAGCTGCTGGCCGGCGCCGATCTGCGCAACGCCTATACGCCGTCGTTCAGCCTGCTCGGCACAGAATCGCTGATCATGGAGCAATCCGAAGTCGGCACCATTGCCGAGATGATCAAGGACTGCCTGCGCTGCGGCAAATGCAAGCCGGTCTGTTCCACCCACGTGCCGCCGGCCAACCTGCTCTACAGCCCGCGCAACAAAATCCTTGCCACCTCGCTCTTGATCGAGGCCTTTCTTTACGAAGAGCAGACGCGGCGCGGCATTTCCCTGCATCATTTCGCCGAATTCAACGATGTGGCCGATCACTGCACCATCTGCCATCGCTGCCTGAAACCCTGTCCGGTGGATATCGACTTTGGTGATGTGTCGATTGCCATGCGCAACTTCCTGCGCGAACAGGGCAAATCCCACTTCAAACCGGGCAAGGCGCTGGCCATGTCCTTTCTCAACGCCACCGAGCCGGTCGTCATCAAAACACTGCGCGCCGGCATGGTGAATGTCGGTTATCCGGCGCAGCGGGCGGTGCATAAAATCGCCAAGGCCACCGGTCTGATCCAGGCCAGCACCCAGCATCCGCCGGCCACCGTTGGCCAGCCGTCGGTCAAAACCCAGGTCATTCATTTCTTCAACAAACCGATGCCGGCCGGTATGCCCAGCCGCACCGCGCGGGCCATGCTGGGCATCGAAGACGATCACCTGCTGCCGGTCATCCGCGATCCGCAAAAGGCTGACGCCGATGCCGATGCAGTGTTCTATTTCCCCGGTTGCGGCTCGGAACGGCTGTTCTCGCAGATCGGCCTGGCCACCCAGGCGATGCTGTTCAACCTGGGCGTGCAGACCGTGCTGCCGCCCGGCTATCTGTGCTGCGGCTATCCGCAGATCGCCAGCGGCGATGCCGACAAAGGGCAGGAAATCACCACCGACAACCGCGTGCTTTTCCATCGTGTTGCCACCACGCTCAACTATCTTGATATCAAAACGGTGATTGTTTCCTGCGGCACCTGCATGGATCAGCTGCAGCAATACCAGTTCGACAAGATTTTCCCCGGCTGCCGGCTGCTCGACATCCACGAATATCTGCTGGAAAAAGGCGTACATCTGAGCAGTCAGGGCAAGACCCGCTACCTGTATCACGACCCTTGCCACACGCCGACCAAAACCCACAACGTCTCGCTCGTGGTGAATACGCTGATGGGCCAGAACGTGCCGCTGAATGATCGCTGCTGCGGCGAATCCGGCACGCTGGCCGTGGCCCGGCCCGATGTATCCACACAGGTGCGCTTTCGCAAGCAACAGGAAATCGAAGCCGGCGCGGCGAATTTGCGTCAAGACGGCTTCGAGGGTGAAGTGAAAATTCTCACCTCCTGCCCCTCCTGCCTGCAAGGACTGGCCCGCTACAACGATGATGCCGCCACCCAGGCCGAATTCATGGTGGTCGAAATGGCGCGCGCGCTGATGGGCGAAAACTGGCTGATGGATTATGTGAACAAGGCCAATCAAGGCGGCATCGAGCGTATCCTGCTGTAAGCTGCGCGCTATCCTTATTGGCCATGATCGGGAGGATGAACATGGAGCAGCACCGTGAGCACCATAAGCCCCGCGAATCCTGTGCATCCTGCGCATCCTGTGAACTCTGCGCCGAAGCCGGCGGCGAGCTGCTGTGGGCGGACGAGCACTGCCGCGTGGTGCGGGTGGGTGGTGATGAAGGGCGGGCTTTCCCCGGTTTTTGTCGCGTCATCTGGCAATCGCATGTGCGCGAAATGACCGATCTGGATGCCGGCCAACGCGCCCATCTGATGAGCGTGGTGTTCGCCGTCGAAAGCCTCTTGCGCCAGCATTGCCAACCCGCCCCCGACAAAATCAACCTGGCCAGCCTGGGCAATTTGACGCCGCACGTGCATTGGCATGTCATTCCGCGCTGGCAGGACGACAGCCATTTTCCGGCACCGATCTGGGCGGCAGCAAACAAGACGGCCAGCCGCCATGCTCATCGTCAGATTCAACCGACCATCGACAGCGCCGTGCTGCGTCAGGCGCTGGGCAAGCGGCTGGCCTCGTCATGAAAAATCTGCACGATCTGCAACTGCCCACCCTGCCGGCAGACGGCCAGCCCGCCCCGCACTTCACGACACTGGCTGACTGCAAACGCTGGCTGGCAAGCGTACCCATCACCAATACGCCCCTGGCGGGCGAGCAGTTGCTGCAACAGCTGGAATGCCTGCTGCACCACCCGTTGCCGGCCACTGAGCGGCTGCGCATTCTCGAATTCCTGCGCGGCACGCTGCATTTTCTTCACGATGAATGGCTGCGCCCCCACCATCGACAACGCCCCGAGCTGCCGCTGAACGAGACCACGCAAAACAGCTTTGCCACCATGCAGCGACTCTGGCAGGCGCTGATCAACGGCTATCTGCGCGCTCTGCAGGACTGGCGCGAACAGGCCGCCGCCACGCCACTCGATGCACAGAACCAGGCCCAGGCCGCCCTCGCCGCCTGCCGGGCGCTGGCCGCCATGCAGACCTGGCAACTCGATCACCATCGGCTTGGCTTGATGCCTCCCGCAGATTTCTGGCGCCGCCTGCACCGCATCTACTTTGCGGCCGAAGCGCTGGCCGTCAGCCAGACGGTGGTCGCAGACACGTTCAGCGCGGCCGGTCACTACGTCGCAATCCTGCTGCTGGCTGCCGCCCAGCCCCATGAATTGCAGACAAAAGCACTGGAACAGGTCGGCTACTGGGCGCAGCGCTGGGCCGCCAAAGTACCACTGCTGCCCACAGCGCCGAGCGACCAGCGCACGCCGCCGCTGTGCATCAACCTGGCCAGTGCCAGCGCGGCCAGCGTGGCCAGCGTGGCCAACCAGGCGCCGGTCGCCGCCAGCGACACCCTGCGCTGGCTGGACATGCACGCCCTGCGCAAGACCATCAAGCAGCGCCTGCTCAAACTGGCGGCAGGCAGCTCGCCACAGGAACTCAAACTGGGCCCGCATTGCACCCAGCCCGACTGCGAACGCCTGCTGCGCGGCGTCTATCAGGATTGGTGCAAAGGCGGGCGCACCGCCGCAAGCGATGCCGCCCAGGCCGCGCCCTGCGAACTGCTGCCCTCCGTCGCCGCCATCCATTACCAGCTCAGTGGCAAGCCGTTCGCACCGCCCCGGCAGTCGATCTATCTGGGCAAACGCGCCCATGACGAACTCGCCACATTCGGCCACCTCACCACCCAGGCGGCTGCTATCGATCAAGACCAGGATGCCGCGCAGGCCAGCAACCGCAGCGAAACCTGGCAGCAGTGGGCGGGCCGCGCGCCAAGCCTGCGTCTGCTGCAACGCCCGCTCGCCCAGGCCGGCACCGCCCTCGGCCCTGGCCGGCTGATCGCCCTGCGCCCGTCGCCTGACAGTCCCTGGCAACTGGCCCGTATTGTCTGGATCGCCAGTGACAGTGATGTCACTGCGGGCAGCCTGTACCTGGCCGCCGACCTGATGCCGGGCACGCCGCAAGCCCTCACCGTCACCCGCAGCGCGGATGACGCAGGTGGCATGGCCGCCGCAAAGAGCGAATACGGGCGCGGTTTTCATCTGCCGGCCCTGGCCGAACTGGGTCAGCCTGCCACGCTCCTGCTCCCTGGTGGCTGGTTCCGCGCCGATCAACTGCTGGACATCCGCCACGCATCGTCACAATCCGTCCGTCTCGACCGACTGCTCGACAGCGGCGCAGATTTCGACCGCTGCACCTATACCCGCCTGCAGACCTGAGCCGGCGGCCACGCCACACGCCACGTGCCGTACGCCACACGCCGCACTATTTGGCACGATCCCGCGCAATGCGTCTTTCCACGGCCGGTTTTTCTGATATAGACTGCCGCTTGTCACGCTGCATCGGGGCAATCCACAACCATAAACCGATGCGTCAGCACGGCAGCGTGCGCAAGTCATGGCACACACAACCCCATTGCAATGTCCCCAAGGAGGATCACTTGAAGACTCATTTCCCCCGCAAACCCATGGCGATGGCGCTGTCTGTCGCGCTGGCCCAACTGGTGGCTGCGCCCCTGGTGTACGCCCAAGAAACCCACAAGAACGAACAGCCCAGCGCGGCGATTGAAGAAGTCGTCGTCACCGCACAAAAACGCAAGGAAAACCTGCAGGATGTGCCGATTTCCATCCAGGCCATGGGCACCAAGGAACTGGAAAAGAAGAACATCGTCACCCTCTCCGACCTGGGCGCAGAAGTGCCGGGGTTGAACCTGGCGCCCTATCCAGGCAGTTCGGAAGCCTTTTTCCCGACCTTCCGCGGCATCACCACCAACGCCGTGTTCATCAGTGCGCCCAACCCGCTGGCTTTCCACGTCGATGGCGTGTTCCGCTCGCAGTTGATCGGCCTGAACAATCCGGCCGGCGATCTGGAGCGCATCGAAGTGCTGAAAGGCCCGCAAGGCGTGCTCTCCGGTCGCAATGCGACGGGTGGTGCGGTGAACGTCTATACCGCCCGCCCCGAGCTGGGCTTGGATCGCGTGGGCTTCAAGCAGCAGTTCAACATCGCCAATCGTGGTCAGATGCTCTCGCGCACGGTGGTCAATATTCCGATCCAGGACAACCTGGCGGCCAAAATCTCCTATCTGCACCGACAGAAGGATCACGACGGCGTACACAACACAGCGCCGGGTGGTGTGAAGTTTGGTGAGCTGAAATCCGATGCCTGGCGCTTCGACGTGCGCTGGAAGCCGCAGAACAACATCACGGTGGATTACGGTTACGACAACACCAACACCAAGAGCTATGACACCCCGCCGCAGTGTATCGTGCCGGGCTACGCTACTTTGGCCCTGTTTGGGGTACCAGACCCGTTGATACCAACCAACGCGGACTTCATCGCCGGCTGTTCTTTCAACAAGCTGGATCAGCTGTATGTCTCCACGCCTTACGAAAAGAACAAGAACAAGACCGAAGGTCATACGCTGAACGTCACCTGGGATGTCAGCCCGACCTTCACCTTGCGTTCGATCACTGGCTATACCAAGGTCGATACCCGCAACCACTATAACTATGGTGCCTATGCCGGCGGCGATGCTTTCCGTGCCGATAGCTTTGCCGACCCACTTGGCTTAGGCTACGGCCACCCCATCGTGCTGTACAACGAAGCCTGGTCGCAGGAATTCCAGTTTCTTGGTGAGTTGGCCAAGAACCTGAATTACACCGCCGGCCTGTTTTACTCGACCGAGAAAGGCTATCAGCACTCTGGGCCTAATATTGGCATAGGCGTGTCATATGGCACCCCCACTCCTGGTGTCATCGTTCCTGACGCAAAAGGTCTGGATTCGGCCAAGAGCAAGTCTGTGGCAGCTTTTGCGCAGATGACCTGGACGCCGGAAATTCTCGACAACAAGCTGGATATCGTACCGGGCGTGCGCTTCACGCGCGACCAGCGCAAGGTGGTGGGCTACAACACCGGCTGGTTTGCTGCGACGACTTTCACAAATACCTACGCAGACCGCAACTGGACCAAAACCACACCCGCCCTGTCCTTCAACTACCACTGGCAGAAAGACTTGATGACTTATGTCAAGTACTCGACGGCTTACACCAGTGGCGGCTTTGACCCGATCGCCGGTCCCCCCAATGGCGCAGCAGCCTTTGCTGCCGGCTTTGATCCGGAAACCATCAAATCCTTCGAAGTGGGCATGAAAGGTGAGTTCTTTGATCGCCGCCTGCGTACCAACGTCGCCTTGTTCCAGTCCAAGTTCAAGGACGAGCAAAAATCCACTGCCCAGCTGAGTGGTGGCTGGCAGACGGTGAACGTCGGCCAATCCACGTATAAAGGTCTGGAACTCGATCTGACGGCAGCCATCACCCGCAATCTGCGACTGGGGGTGAATTACGCCTATCTGCATCACAAGTACAACCAGTGGATTGATCCGGCCTCGGGTCTGGATGTCACGGCAAACCGCGATCTGATCGTGCCGAAGCACGATTATTCGGTGAATCTGGATTATCGTTTCCCGCAATTCGGCTTGCCGGGGGTGTTGGATGGCATGATCAGCTATACCCATCGTGATGCCACGTCTACGCCGGTGGATACCTCCAAGGTCTTCCCCACCCTCGCCGACCCGCGCATTCCTCTGACCACGCCGGCATTCGGCATCTGGAATGCCCGCCTGGCCCTGTCGCGCATCAAGGCCGGGCCGCGTGACGAAGGCCGGGTCACCGTGGGGCTGTATGCCAAGAACCTGACCAACAAGAAGTACATGACCATGGTCAATCCGGGTTGGGTGACCGATATGTCCGGCAACTGGGGCGAGCCGCGCACCGTGGGCATGGATCTGACCTATACCTACTGAGCCTGCTGAAGCCACTGCGCCGGGAGCCCGCGCAGTGACTCTGCCTGACCACCGCCCCTGCCTTTGGCCGGGGCGTTTTTTTTGGCCGCGTCAGCGCAGTGGTCAAGCAAAACCTGGCGGCGCCTCTGCCACTGAACAGTGAACACTGAACATTGAACACTGACCCGCCATCGGCATTCCGTGCATTCCCCCGGCAACGCACACACCACCCGCCATTTTTCACGGCGCCTGGAAAATCTCCACCAGGTTCTGCCGCAGCCAGCGGTTGTCGGGATCATCTTCGGCGGCAGCGTGCCAGTAAAGATAGATGTCGGCGCCGTCCGGCATGTTGAGGCCTTCGGGCAGCGGCACCAGTTTGTTGGCGCGCATGTCGCCGATCAAATAAGCCATCGGACGGTGCGGCGCGGTGAGGATGCAGTCGGTTTCGGCAACGATGCGGGCAGCCGTCCAATAGTCCTGGCAACGCAACACGACTTCGCGTTCGAGACGGCGGCGGGCAAATTCCATGTCCAGATAATTGGTTTCCATGCGGCGGGGCGCGACGACGATATGACGCAGCCCGAGATAGGTGTCCAGATCAAGCGCCCCCTTGCGCAGCGCCGGATGATTGCGGCGGATCATCACCGACAGCCCTTCGCGACCCAGCAGGCAGCTTTGTACTTGCGCCGAAGGATAAGAATAGGCGAACGGCTGCATGACTGCATCGAACTTGCCGCTGGCCAGCCGGCTTTCAAAACGCCCCGGTTCGTAGAGGCTGGTGACGATTTCATAGCGCGGCGCATTGCCTTGACGGGCCATCAACTGCGGCAGAAAAGCGGCTTCGTCGGTGGTGATCAGGCCGATGTTGAGCACCCGTCGCGGCTGGGTCTGGCCATCCGCCGGCGGCTGGTTGAGCGTGTCTTCAAGTATGCGCAGGGCGGCAAGTACCGGCGGATAAAGCTCGCGGGCAAGCACGGTCGGCGTCATGCCGTTGTGATGGCGCAGAAACAGCGGATCATCAAACAGCTTGCGCAAACGCGCCAGCGCGTGACTGACGGACGACTGCGTCAGATGCAGTTTTTCGCTGGCGCGAGTGACCGTACCTTCACGATAAACGGCTTCAAACACCACCAGCAGGTTGAGGTCTATTCGCCTGATATCGATATTATTCATAATTCGTACATGAGGACAATTCAGTTGACTCATAATACTGAGGGTCTAGAATCGTCTCAACCTCTTTCGAGGTTCCAGGCATCCGGCCCATCCGGATGACCCCAGGGCAGGTCTGGCGCAGGCCGCGCGTATCATCATGCATCATGTCACCACGCGACCGGGTTGCCGCAGTCCTGCTTTCATCACAATTAAATCAAGGAAGGAAACAACATGGGTTACAGCATTGATTCCAAAGTCGGTGAACTGCTCGACAATGCCGCACCGCGCGCCGTCATCGATGAGCTGATGCCGGAACTGGCCACCAATCCGCAAATCGGCATGGCCCGCGGCATGTCCCTGAAGATGATCGCCGGCTTCTCCGGCGGCAAGATCACCAAGGAAATGCTGGCTGCTGTCAACGAAGCGCTGCAAAAGCTGTAAGCAGCACCGCGCTGGTTTTCAGCCACAAAAAAGCCGGGAGGGGTTGCCTCTCCCGGCTTTTTTGCATCTGGCCCATCTGGCCCATCTGGCCCCGCACGCAAGCTTCAGGAAGACTGCACGACGCGGGTAGGCGCGGCCTCGCGGCGGCGCCGGGGGTTTCTGAATCAGAGTCTGAAGCGGAACACGGAATTCGACAATTCGCTGGAAAGTGCCTGCAACTGGCCAGCGGCCGCATTGGCGCTGGTGACTGCGCTCAGGTTCTGGTCGGCCAGCTGGGCCATTTTTTCGACATTGCGGGAAATTTCCGTTGCGGCCAGATGCTGCTCGCCGACAGCGGCGGCAATGCTGTCAACGCCTTCGGCCGCCTGGGCAGTGACCTGGTCGGCCTGGCTCAACAGATCGACGGCATGTTGTGTGTGCTGCTTGCTGCTTTCCAGCGCCTGCAGGCCCTGGCGGATGGCTTCCATCACTTCGCCGGAATGTTCGCTCAGGTTGCGATTGACGCTGTCGATTTCATTGACCGACTGGCTGGATTTTTCGGCCAGCTTGCGCACTTCGTCGGCGACCACGGCAAAGCCTCGACCCTGTTCGCCGGCGCGGGCGGCTTCGATGGCGGCATTCAGCGCCAGCAGATTGGTCTGATCGGCAATTTCGCGGACTTGCTGGGTCATGCCGCTGATGGCGCGACTGGCATCGACGAATTCCTGGAAGGTGGCCGAAATGGCGGTGACGGTCTGGTCGAGCAAGGTGATTTCTGTCGCCAGCTTGTGCATGTTCTCGCTGCTTTCGCGCGTCATGGCCCTGCTGGCACCGGCCAGCTTGCGGATGTCCTGGGCCTGCTCGGCAACGGATTCTATGCTCGCCGACACCTGTTCCAGCGAGGCTGCCGCATCGGCGGCCATCGAGGACTGGCGTTGCGAATAATCGGTGACATCGTGGGCCGTTTCGACCAGGCTGCCGGAGGATGTGGATAGGGAATCGGCCACGCCGCGCACCGAGGCGGCCATGCCGGACAAGCTGTCTTTCATCTGCTGCAAGGTGCGCAGCAGGCTGCCGGTTTCGTCACTGGTTGCCACCTGCACGGTCGAACCCAAATCGCCGGCCGCCACGGCCGAGGCCACCTTGCCGGCATATTCCAGGGGCCGTGTGATGCTGCGGGTGATCCACAATGCCATGGCAATGGCCAGCAACACCGCCAGAGCGGTGGCGATGCTGAATATCAGCATGGTGCGCTGGAAGGTGGTGCTGGCCTTGGCCACCATGTCGGCATTCTGCTTTTCCTGAAAATCGATCATTGCCTGGAGCGAGTCATGCCATTCGTTCTGCAATGGCTGCACGGTTTCCTTGAGCTGCCTGGCGGCTTCTTCGAAGGATTCCGGCGTGGCCAGTTCCATGGCCTGGTCATTGGCCTGCTGCGTGGGCAGGCGATGGGTTTCGATTTCAACGTAGATCTTGCGCTCGTCATCACTGCGCAGCAGCTTGCCCATGGCTTCGTAGCTCGCCAGATACTCTTCCCGCGCCCGGCTGACGCGCTTTTTTTGCGCCTGCACGAATTTGGGCGTGTTCTGGTAGAGCAGGACATTGCGCACCGAGCGCATGACGACATTGAGGTTCTCGCGCATATCCTGCGCCAGCGAAAGTTTGCGGTTGTTTTCATTGACCGAAACATCGAATTCATGCGCCAGGTCATGCATGGCCTTGTAGCCGAAACCGGCAAGCACCAGCAGGAAGACCACCACAACCATGAATGCGGAAAGCAGGCGGGGACCTATCTTGAGAGAATTCAACATCGGAATATCCTGAAAACAAAAGTGGAAGCCCGGGCCAGGCGGTGGGCGCGGCGCAGGCTGTCGAAGGCAACGGTCACCAGGAACGTCATTCGTCCTTGAATGTCACCAAGGTGTCTATGGTTTCAGCCGCGCCGGGTTCATATTTCCAGCGCGACAGGGCGCGCTGTACCGATTTTTCGAAATAGCCCTTGGGCTTGGCTTCAATGATATCCACCTTGCTTACCGAGCCATCGGCCGCCACGCTCAGACGCACCTTGACGCTGCCGCTGTCTATGCCGTCGTCCAGTGCATCACTGGGAAAAGACGGTGCTTCCCTGGTCAGTACCTTGCGCGCGCTCTGGGCGTGTGCCGGGGCGGCGGCGAGTACGGTCAATGCGGCCAGCAAGGTCGCCAGCAGGACCAGAGAGACGGCGCGCGGGCCCTTGTGGCGGAAAAAACCTGCACGTCCGGCGTAGTGGGAGAGATGAGTCAAAGTCATATTTCATTCCATTCGTATAGTGCAGAATCACGTTCGTTGATTATTGAACAAGACTTTGTGCCGGGTCAAGGAAACAGGCCACATCCGGAAATCCACAACCCATGAAAACATTTGCCGCTACAGAAATTTTCTTGAAATTTCCTTGATAAACCGCAGATTACATCAACACCGGGACAATTGGCCCGGCCGCGCGCCATTCGCCGTATAATTTACGGCTTCGCTTCGCCAGCCAATTCGTCTTTTCTGACCCTGGCGATGCGGGATTAGGGCTGAACCTCATGGTTTGGTGTCTGGTTTTACTTGAAGGATGACAAGCAATGGTATCGAAGTATCTGAAAGTGGCTTTCCCCGTCGTTGCGATGCTGGGCGCGGTCAGCATTGCCCATGCCAAGGCGACACCTGATGAACTTGCCAAACTCGGCAAGGAATTGACCTGTGTGGGTGCGGAAAAAGCCGGCACAGCCAGTGGCGTGGCCGAATTCACCGGCAAGTGGCTGGGCGCAGGCCCCGGCATGACCACGGAAATCGGCAAGCACCCGGTGGACCCGTATGCCAACGAAAAACCGCTGTTCACCATCACGGCGCAGAACATGGCGCAATACGCCGACAAGCTCTCGCCCGGCCAGCAGGCCATGTTCAAGAAATATCCGAATACCTACAAGATGCACGTTTATCCGTCGCATCGCGATTTCCGCTTTGACGACTCCGTGTGCAAGACCATCGCCAAGAATGGTGCCGAAACCACGATTTCTGCCGATGGCAAGTCGCTGGAGAATTACCACATGGGCGCCTCCCCTTTCCCGATTCCCAAGTCGGGTGTCGAAGTGGTGTGGAACGGCATGCACCCGACGAGCATCAACGTCGAATCGCGCGACATCGATACGGCAGTGGTCTATGCCAACGGCAACGTCACCTGGGGCTCACAATTGATGTGGCAGTACTGCCGGCGCAACGATCCCAAGCTGCGCGGTCAGAAGGCTGAAGGCACGGCCGTCTATGTGCGCTTCATGACGACGATGCCCGAGCGCAACAAGGGCGAAGTGGTGAAGACCATGGACAACTTCACCATGGACAAGGAAGCCCGTCTGGCCTGGCAGTACATTCCGGCAGTGCGCCGCGTACGCCAGGCGCCGGGCTTCGGTTTCGACAGCCCGATTCCTTCCAGCTCGAACACCGTGGTGGTCGATGAAGTGCGCATGTACAACGGCTCGGCCGAGCGTTATGACTGGAAGCTGATCGGCAAGAAGGAAATGTACATCCCGTACAACAACTTCAAGCTCGAAGGCAAGGCCGCAGGTGAGAACAAATATGCCAACCTGCTCAAGCCTGGCCATGAAAACCCCGACTTCGTCCGCTGGGAGCTGCATCGCACCTGGGTCATCGAGGGCAAGCTGAAGGAAGGCTATCGCCACCTCTATCCGATCCGCGTGCTGTATGCCGACGAAGATACCTGGCTGTATGCCATGTCGGACATCTATGATGCACAGGGCAAACTGTGGCGCTTCAACTGGGTGAATAACTTCTACGCCCCCAGTGCCAAGGTCTTCGCCCAGGGTGCGGCTTTCTATCATGATCTGTCTTCCGGTACCTATACGGCCTACGACCTGATGCAGGGCAAGGACAAGCATCTGGTCATCGACCAGCCGGGCGCGGAATATGCCAAGCTCGACTTCTACTCGAACGACAACATGAAGGCCAGCGGCTACTGATCGGCTGCACAACCCGCATCACGCACCACGCACCACGACGACGCCCCGTGCCTTGCGGCCGGGGCGTTGTTGTTTTGGGGTGGCGGCAAGCACAACGTTCCGCGCAGGAAATTCTTCATGTCAGAATGACTGTCTTGCTTCATTTGCGTCCCTGCCATGCCTGCTCCGTTCGTCTTTGATAACAGCTATGCCCGCGCGCTGCCCGACTGCGCGCTTGCCTGGCGGCCGCAGTCCGTACCGCAGCCACGACTGGTCTACCTGAACCAGCCGCTGGCCGATGCGCTGGGGCTGGCTCTCGACGGGCAGGATACGGCGGCCCTGTTTGCCGGCAATGTGCTGCCGGCGGGCAGCGCGCCCATTGCCCAGATTTATGCCGGCCATCAGTTCGGCCATTTTTCACCCCAACTGGGCGATGGCCGGGCCGTGCTGCTTGGCGAGCATCTCGATCCGCAGGGCGGCCGGCACGACATTGCTTTCAAGGGTTCGGGGCCGACACCTTTTTCGCGCGGAGGCGACGGCAAGGCCGCGCTTGGCCCGATGCTGCGTGAAGTGCTGATCGGCGAAGCGCTGCACGCCCTGGGCATCCCGACGACACGGGCGCTGGCCGTGGTCACCACCGGAGAAACGATCTACCGCGAGCAGGCTCTACCGGGTGCGGTGCTGACGCGGGTGGCCGCCAGCCATCTGCGCGTCGGCACTTTCGAATACTTTGCAGCACGCGGGGATATTGCCCGTCTGCGCCAACTCGCCGACTACGCCATCGCCCGCCACGATGCCGGACTACCCACAACGCCGGCGGGCTATCTGGCTTTTCTGGAGGCGGTCGCCGAGCGTCAGGCCGCGCTGCTGGCGCGCTGGATGTGCATCGGCTTCATCCATGGCGTCATGAATACCGACAACATGACGATTTCCGGTGAAAGTATCGACTTCGGCCCCTGCGCCTTCATGGAAGCCTACGATCCGGCAACGGTATTCAGTTCCATCGACCGGCAGGGACGCTATGCCTACGGCAACCAGCCAGGCATCGCCCACTGGAATCTGGCGCGTCTGGCCAGCAGCCTGCTGCCGCTGATCGACGACGATGACGTGCGGGCCAGCGAACAGGCCCAGCGCGTCATCGACCGTTTTCCCGCCCTCTACCAGCGCCATTGGCTGGCCGGTATGCGCGCCAAGCTCGGCCTGGACAGCCAGACGCAAACGCAGAATGACCGCCACGGCGCTGACCACGATCCGGCCAGTGATGCCGAGGATGGCGCCCTGATTGAAGACTGGCTGGGTCTGCTGCAGCAGGACAGGGTCGATTTCACCCTGGCCTGGCGGCAACTGGCGGAAGCCGCCGCCGGCCAGCCGGCCGGCCTGCAGGCGCTGTTCACCGATCAGGCCGCGCTGGCGGCCTGGTACACGCGCTGGCAGGCCCGCTGTGCCAGCGATGACGATGGCCGCCTCCCCGCTGAACGCGCAGCGGCCATGCGGCGCGTCAATCCTTGGCTGATTCCGCGCAATCATCGGGTCGAGGAAGCCCTGGCAGCCGCCACAACGGCCGGAGATCTGACGCCTTTCCGGCGTCTGCTGGCAGCACTGAGCCATCCTTGCGAAACAGCGCACGCACAGGCTGACTACACCATGCCGGCCACCGCCGACTTCAACGCTGGCTACCGCACTTTCTGCGGCACCTGATGCGCAGCGTCAGAGGCGCTCGATGATGGTGACATTGGCCTGGCCACCGCCTTCACACATGGTCTGCAGGCCGTAGCGGCCGCCGGTGCGTTCCAGTTCGTGCAACAGCGTGGTCATCAGCTTGGTGCCGGAAGCGCCCAGCGGGTGACCCAGCGCAATGGCGCCGCCATTGACGTTGGTTTTTGCGTGCGGGTAACCGGTTTCCTTCAGCCAGGCCATGACCACCGAGGCGAAGGCTTCGTTGATCTCGACCAGATCGATGTCTTCGAGCTTCATGCCGGCTTTTTCCATGGCGCGCCGGGTGGCGGGAATCGGTGCGGTCAAATGCCAGATCGGGTCATCGGCCAGCACGCTGAGGTGATGGATGCGTGCGCGCGGTTTGAGGTTGTAGCGTTTCAAGGCGGCTTCGGAAACCACCAGCACGGCAGAGGAGGCATCGCACGTCGAGCTGGATACCGCAGCGGTGATGCCCGGATAGGTGGGGTCGACCGGGGCCAGCGTGGCCATCTTTTCCAGTGTCGAGGCGCGTGCGGTTTCATCCATCCGGAAGTCGCCATAGGGCACGACTTCGCGATCGAAACGGCCTTCGGCAATCGCTTTCAGGGCGCGGTTATGGCTTTCCAGGGCGAAGACTTCCATGTCTTCACGACTGATCTGCCAGTGGTCGGCAATGCGCTGGGCGGCGTAGAACTGGTTGACCGGCGCATCACCAAAGCGGGCTTTCCAGCCTTTGCTTTCGGCAAACGGCGTGGTGAAGCCGTATTGCTGACCGGCCAGCATGGCCGAGGAAATCGGGATGGCCGTCATGGTCTGCACACCGCCGGCCAGCACCACATCCTGGGTGCCGCTCATCACTGCCTGGGCGGCGAAATGCACGGCCTGTTGTGAAGAACCGCATTGGCGGTCGATGGTCGTGCCGGGCACCGACAGCGGCTGGCCTGCGGCGAGCCACGAGGTACGGGCAATGTCGCCGGCCAGTGGGCCGATAGTATCCACGCAGCCAAAGATCACGTCATCGTAATCTTCCGCCGGTACGGCATTGCGCTCGACAATGGCCTTGATGACGTGCGCACCCAGATCGGCGCCGTGGACGGTGGCCAGAGAACCCTTGCGCTTGCCGGTCGGCGAACGCAGGGCATCGACGATATAAGCTTCTGCCATGATTGTTCCTTTGTAAATTCAGATAAAAACCGTTGGTAGTCTTGCTGAATCATTGGTGCAATGATTCAAGGCCAACAGCGTGGAGAGTCATTCAATGAAGGTATGTGCCGCGCCCAGTTGGGTTTGTGTGGCCTGATCGGCCAGCACGAAGTCGGCCACACGGGATTTGTGGAAGCCTTTGTCGCCCCAGGCGGCGGCGAGCACCCAGACGCGTTTCATGAAGATTTGCAGATCGACTTCCCAGGTGTAGCCCATGGCGCCATGCACCTGCATGCCTTTCTTGGCCGCGTAGAGCGCGGCTTCGAGAGCGGCAAGAAAAGCGTGCGAGGCATGTACTGGCGTGCGCTGCTGCTGGTGAGCCAGCGCGTAGGCGGCGCGATAGACCACCGGGCGAGCGAATTCGACTTTCACTGCAACGTCGGCCATGTAGTGCTTGAGCGCCTGGAAAGAGCCGATGGGCTTGCCGAACTGCTTGCGATCGACGCTGTAATCGACGGATATATCGAGGATGCGTTCGGCCAGACCGATCAGCTGGGCGGCCACGGCCAGTAC
>JAHRWT010000084.1 GCA_019105045.1 Sterolibacterium sp. | reverse complement strand
GTACTGTATCCGCGTCGGATGATACAGTCGCCCCAACAGTCCTTCGGTGAGCATGCGGTTGGGCAGGGCATCCAAATCATTCAACGGCTGCACGCCAATCAACACGCCATTTCTCACCACCGCCTTGAACGGCCCCCAGTGACTGGCGCTGGGTATGGTCAAGGTATCCGCGGCAAACACCTGTCCTGCCTTGAACCAGGTCAGCCCTCCGGCGGCGATGCTGCCGGCCACTCCGGCTTTGAGAAATTGACGACGATTGATGTCCATGGTCATCCTTCTGTGGAATAAGCTTGATTACATTGATTTGCTGTCTTGCGGTCATTTGCGCGATGGTGGCGCTGCACTCGGCAGCGGCAGCCCGCAGGCTGCTGCCACTGACAGTCGTAAATATTTTTACGCTGATTCGGCAGCAGGCGCAACAAGGTGAGCCGGGTTGCGCGGTGCCAACGCTGCCCCCAGCGACTGTAAAGCTGCCGCAACAAGTTTCAGCCAAAAAACAGGGCGACAACGCTATTGTTGTCGCCCTGGGACAGTGACCTCTGCAACCAAAGCCGGTGCGTTGGCACCGGTATTGGCGCGTGTATCAGCGTTGGCGCGGTGCGGTCAAGGCTTCGATGCGCAAGGCTTCGTCCAGGGCCTCTTTTTCCAGCAGACCCATTTCCAGCACCAGCTCGGGTACGGCGCGGCCGGTTTTCAAGGCTTCCTTGGCAACCTTGGTGGCGTTTTCGTAACCGATGTAGGGATTCAGCGCGGTCGCCAGACCGGCTGAATTGTGTACCCGTTCGGCCAGCAGCTCGCGGTTGGCGGTGATGCCGACCACGCAGTTGCGGGCCAGAGTGCGGCAGCCGGCAGCCAGGTGCGTCACACTCTTGAACAGGCTGTGGGCGATGATGGGCTCGAAGGCGTTCAGCTGCAGCTGGCCGGCTTCGGCCGCCATGGTGATGGTCATGTCATTGCCGATGATTTCAAAGGCGATCTGGTTAACCACTTCGGGAATGATCGGATTCACCTTGCCCGGCATGATGCTGGAACCCGCCGCCCGTGCCGGCAGGTTGATTTCGTTGAGGCCGGCCTGCGGGCCGCTGGAGAGCAGGCGCAAGTCGTTACAGGTCTTGGATAGCTTGCAGGCCACGCGCTTCAACACGCCGGACAGTTGAATGAAAGCGCCCATGTCCTGCGTGGCTTCGATCAGGTTTTCTGCCGGAATCAGCGGCACGCCACTGATTTCCACCAGATGATGCACGGCCAGATGGGCATAGCGGGCATCGGTGTTGATGCCGGTACCGATGGCGGTGGCGCCGAGATTTACTTCATGCACCAGGATGATGGCTTCGCCCAGACGCAGCTCGTCCTCGCCCAGCATCACGGCATAGGTTGCGAATTCCTGGCCCAGTGTCATCGGCACGGCATCCTGCAACTGGGTGCGGCCCAGCTTGAGCACGTCCTTGAATTCCTGCGCCTTGGCGGCAAAAGCCTGACGCAGCTCGGCCATGGCGGCGAGCAGATCGCGCAGGGCCAGGCTGGAGGCCAGGCACAATGAAGTCGGATAAACGTCATTGGTGCTTTGCGACATGTTCACGTGATTCAGTGGATGCAAGGTGGCGTAATCGCCACGCGCGGCGCCCATCAGTTCCAGAGCGCGGTTGCAGATCACCTCGTTGGCGTTCATGTTGGTCGAAGTGCCGGCACCGCCCTGGATCACGTCGACGACGAATTGGTCGTGCAGGGCGCCCTTGATGATTTCCTGACAGGCCTGGATGATGGCCTTGGCGCGCACGTCGTCCAGTTCACCCAGATCGCGGTTGGCCTGGGCGGCGGCCTGTTTGACCATGGCCAAGGCGCGGATCAGCTCGGGGTATTCACCGATGGTCTTGCCGGTGATGTTGAAGTTTTCCAGCGCCCTGAGGGTGTGGATGCCCCAATAGGCTTCGGCAGGAACCGGACGTTCGCCCAGCAGGTCGTGTTCGATGCGGACATTGCTCATGGGATGGCTGCTCCTGTAATAAAGGCGGATGCTGCAAAGGGAGAAGTGGCATTGCTGCCGGTTTGTGTGAAATCGCGCAGCACAAGACGAGCTTGTGCTGCGCGAGAGGATGAAGTGTGAATGGTCAGGTGATGCAGTGACAAAAATACAAAATCATTGCCTTACTGCATTAACACGCCAGATGCGGTTGTGTCTGCTTCGCTTTCCTGTTGCTGTAGCGCCCACATTCGGGCATAAGTGCCGTTGGCATCGAGCAGGTCGCGGTGATGGCCGCGTTCGATGATGCGTCCCTGTTCGAGCACAAGAATATTATCAGCATTCATCACTGTTGATAGCCGATGGGCGATGATCAATGTGGTGCGGCCACGGGCAATCTGCTCAAGCTGGGTCTGGATGGCCTGCTCGGTGTGGCTGTCGAGCGCCGAAGTGGCTTCGTCAAAAATCATGATGGGCGGATTTTTAAGCAGGGCGCGGGCGATGGCCACGCGCTGTTTTTCGCCGCCGGACAGTTTCAGTCCGCGCTCGCCGACTCGGGTCTGATAGCCCTCGGGCAGACTGCTGACGAACTCATGCAACTGGGCCGCGCGCGCGGCCGCGATGACTTCTTCTTCTGTGGCGTCAGGTTGGCCGTAGCGGATGTTGTAGTGGATGGTGTCGTTGAACAGCACGGTGTCCTGCGGCACGATGCCGATCGCGGCGCGCAGACTGTCCTGTTGCAGCGTGCGCAAATCAACGGCATTGATGCGGATGCCACCTTGCGCCGCTGGCGTGGCCACATCGGAGAAGCGATAGAGCAGCCGCGCCAGTGTGCTCTTGCCCGAGCCGCTGTGGCCGACCACCGCCAGTGTCTGTCCGGCAGGAATGCTGAAATCGACGTCATGCAGTATCTGCCGGTTGGCTTCGTAGGAAAAGTCGACATGACGAAACGCTATCGCGCAGGGGCCAGCCGGCAGGGGACGGGCATCCGGCGCATCCTGCACTTCACGATGCTGCTGCAGCAGCAGGAACATGCGTTCGATATCAGTCAGTGCCTGACGTATTTCGCGATACAGCACGCCGAGGAAGTTGAGCGGAATGTAGAGCTGAATGAGGAAAGCATTGACCAGCACGATATCACCGATGGTCATGCTGCCACTGGCCACGCCGACGGCCGCCCGCCACATCAGCAGGGCCACGCCGGTCGCGGTGATCAGCGCCTGGCCGCTGTTGAGCAGGGACAGCGAGAGCTGGTTCTTTACCTGGGCGGTTTCCCATTGCGCCATCTTGGCGTCGTAACGCTGGGCTTCGTAGTGTTCGTTGTTGAAATACTTGACGGTTTCGTAGTTCAGCAGGCTGTCGATGGCTTGCGAGTTGGCGGCCGAATCCAGCTCATTGGCCTGGCGCCGCAGCAAAGTGCGCCAATTGGTGATGCTGACGGTGAAAGTGATGTAGGCCAGCACCGTGATCAGGGTGATGGCGGCGAATTCGATGTCGTAACGCACCAGCAGCACGCCGATGACCAGACTGATTTCGACGAAGGTCGGCAGGATGGAATACAGCGTGTAGCTGATCAGCGAACCGATCGCCCGCGTGCCGCGTTCGATGTCGCGGGTCAGCCCGCCGGTCTGGCGTTCCAGATGAAAGCGCAGCGACAGTGCGTGCAGATGCCGGAATACCTGCAGGGCGATGGTGCGCACGGCCCGCTGGGTGACGCGGGCAAAGACCAGTTCGCGTAATTCGGTGAACAGCGAAGTCGACAGGCGCAGCAGGCCATAGGCCAGCACCAGAGCAGCGGGGACGATGAGCACGGTCTGTCCGTTGCCGCCGGCAGGCGTCAATGCGTCGATGATTTCTTTGAAGACCAGCGGTACGGCGACGTTGGCCAGCTTGGCGACAATCAGGCAGAGCATGGCCAGACCGACTCGCCATTTCCATTCGAGCAGATAGGGCAGCAGTGTGCGGATGGTTTGCCAGGAATGGGTTTTGGCCAATGGTGTGCCGGGCAGTACAGCGGAAGGGCGATGACGCAAGACGGTTGCCTCGTGGGTTTGAGGAGTGGGCTGGCAGGCAGACAGGATGATTTCCTGGCACTGCCGGATGGATGATGGCTGAGTTTGCCATCGGGTAGAATCAAAATCCATCCAGGGTGCTGCGAAAGTGTTGTGGCCTCCTGTTTTTTTGCGCATGGCCGGGAGGATGAGCATGAAGAAACAGCAAGAAGAGCGGCAACGCGTTGCCATGCCATGAAAACCATTCTGCTTTTCGCTCATGGCGCGCGCAATCCGGACTGGGCCAAACCCATTCACGCCATCCGTGAGGCCATCGAAACCATGCAGCCGGCGGCCCGGGTTGAATGCGCTTTTCTCGAATTCATCGAGCCTCTGCTGCCTGCCGCCATCGATCGGCAGGTTGCCGCTGGCTGCAAGGAAATCATCGTCATCCCCATTTTCATGGCCAGTACCGGCCATACTCAGCGCGAGCTGCCGCTGCTGCTCGACGCAGCCCGCGCCCGCCATCCCTGGCTGCAATTGCGTCTGGCTGCGCCGATCGGCGAGGTGGATGGTGTGATTGCGGCCATTGCGCAGTACGCCCTGTCGGTCTGAAGGCGGTCAGGTGATGGCAGCCAGATCCGAAGAAAGCCGGCAACAGAGTGTCGGCATGAGTCAACGCCCCGCCGCCAGACTGATCGTGGCCGTGTCATCACGCGCGCTTTTTGATCTGGAGGAAAGCAATCGCATCTTCGAGGAAGAGGGCGAGGAGGCCTATGCCCGCTACCAGATCGCTAATGAGGAAGTCTGCCTGGCGCCGGGCGTGGCCTATGGCCTGGTGCGCAAGCTGTTGGCCTTGAATGCCGAAGCGGACGAGGTGGGAAACGGCAAGACCACGCAGCGCATCGAGGTCGTGCTGGCTTCGCGCAACAGTGCCGATACCGGATTGCGGATTTTCCGTTCCATCGAAGCGCATGGCCTGAAGATCGAGCGCGCCGCCTTCACGCGTGGGCGCGCGCCCTGGCGCTATCTGCATGACTTTGGCGCACAGCTGTTTCTCTCGGCCCATGCCGAAGACGTGCGCGAAGCCCTGGCCGCGGGCGTGGCGGCGGCCACCATCCTGCCCGATTCGGCCAGCACGCCGCGCCATCCGGAATTGCGCATCGCCTTTGATGGCGACGCCGTGATTTTTTCCGACGAGGCCGAGCGCATCTATCAGCAGGCGGGGCTGGGAGAATTCAACCGCAATGAAGTTGCGCGCCGCGCAGAGCCACTGCCCGGCGGGCCATTCCAGCCTTTCCTGGCAGCACTGCACGAAATCCAGATGGAATACAGCGCGGCCGCTTCGCCGATTCGCACGGCGCTGGTCACGGCCCGTGGCGCGCCAGCGCATGAGCGTGTGATCCGCACTTTGCGCAGCTGGGGCGTGCGCATCGACGAAGCCTTGTTTCTCGGTGGCAAGGACAAGGGCGCCTTTCTGGAAAGTTTTGGTGCGGATATTTTCTTTGACGATCAATGGCGTCATTGTGATTCAGCCCGGGGTTTCGTCGGTACGGGGCATGTGCCGACCGGTGTGAAGAATCCGCCGCCGCTGCTGGAAAGGCCGGCCAGCACGGCCACGGCATCGTGAGGCCGGCAACGTGGCGATGAACCGAGGTGATCCTTCCAGCCAGCAGGCCAGCCCGCCACTGAGCACGGGCTTCATGGTGATCCATGGCAATCAGCCCGAGCTGTTGCGGCAGTTGCTGGTGCATTGGTTTCAGGCGCATCCGTTGATGCCGCTGGAGGATGAAACCATCCTGGTGCAGAGCAATGGCATCGCCCAGTGGTTGAAACTGGCGCTGGCCGGTGAGGATGCTCAGGGTGGCGGCATTGCTGCGGCGTTTGACCTGTTGCTGCCGTCTCGTTTTGTCTGGCGTGCCTATCGGGCCGTGCTGGGTGAATCTGCCGTGCCCGAGCAATCGCCTTTTGATAAATCCTTGCTGATCTGGCGCTTGCTGCGCCTGCTGCCCGGTTTGCTGGCGCAGCCTGGTTATGCGCCTTTGCAACGTTTTCTGGCTGACGATGCCGACTTGCGCAAGCGTCATCAATTGGCCGAAAAAATCGCTGACCTCTTCGATCAATATCAGGTCTTTCGCGCTGATTGGCTGGCGGCCTGGCGGCAGGGCGAAGATGTGCTGATCACGGGTCGTGGCGAGCGCCGGCCCCTGGCTGAGGCGCATCGCTGGCAGCCTTTGCTGTGGCGGGCCTTGCTGGTGGATGTGGCCCGTACGACGGCTGTTTCGCCTGCGCAAGCTGCCGCGCAAAGTGTACAGAGCGACATTCTGCACAGCGGCCGGGCGGCCGTGCATCAGCGTTTTCTGCAGACGATCAGCCAGCTGCCCATGCGGCCGGAGGGTTTGCCCCGGCGGATTTCGGTGTTTGGTCTGTCATCCCTGCCCCGGCAATCGCTGGAAGTGTTGCTGGCCCTATCGCGTTTCAGTCAGGTGCTGCTGTGCGTGCACAATCCTTGCGAATATTTCTGGAGCGATATTCTCAGCGAGCAGGACCATGCCCGCCGCCAAGCCAGAAGCAGCGCCTCAAGACATGCCCGCAAGGCCGGTATGCCAGAACAGCTTGCCGCCGAACAA